>NZ_JBGONQ010000029.1:0-78386 GCF_041439145.1 Vibrio sp. 1F255
TAAGTTTTTTTCGTTTTTTTATTCGTTCGATTAAAAAGAACTCAAAACGCCTCAAAAGTAGGCTTTTATCTTACATATTCTTCAGTTTTTCAGTGAACAAAGAGACTTTTTCCCAGTTTGTGTACTCAACTTCCTTCGTTGTATCCGTTTCACCACCTGTCATATTCATAATAAAGCGGATCATGGTTCTATCGAACCAGTTATAACGTGGGTAATAGAGGGCACCTGCAAATACACCGATTAAAGTCGGCTGCCATGGAGACTTGGTAAGGAACTTCTTAATATACGCACTGCCTTCTGGTGTATCTTTGCCTTGGTCTTCTTTACGCGCCGTTAAGTTAACACAGAAGAACGCAACCTTGCTTGATTGCAACTGAGTAAGGTTGGCATCAATAAATTGATATAGCTTCTTATTAAGGTGGCCATAACGAATCGATGCGCCAATCAACACTCTGTCGTACTGAGCAAAGTCCACCTTGCCAATAGTGTGCAGATCTTGAAGCTCACATTCGAACTCATTCATTTCTTCTTTTATATAGTTCAAGATCTTCTTGGTTTGCCCTTCACGGCTTGAATACAAAAATAGAGCTTTTGCCACAATGTTGTCCTTAGCTACGCCAAAACGTAGGGGTCAATAAAATTAATAAGGTGAATATCTCTAAACGACCAAACAGCATAGATACGATCAACACCCATTTGGCCTTATCATTCACATCGCCGAAGTGCATTGCCACTTCACCTAAGCCCGGGCCAAGGTTATTCAATGTTGCCGCTACGGCAGAGAAAGCACTCAGCTCATCCATCCCAGTAGCAATAAGAGCCAACATACAAACCACAAAAACCAATGCGTATGCAGAGAAGAAGCCCCAAACCGCATCAACAACACGTTGTGGTAACGCAGAACCGCCAACCTTGATGGTATAGACAGCACGCGGGTGGACAAGGCGCTTCATTTCACGAGCACCTTGCAGAGTAAGCAATAAGATTCGAATGACTTTCATACCACCGCCCGTTGAACCTGCACAGCCCCCTATAAAAGAAGAGAACAGAAGCAGCACAGGTAAGAATAACGGCCACTCAGAGAAACCTGTGGTGGTGAAGCCTGCGGTTGTTGAAATAGACACCGTTTGGAACAACGCTTGATCAAAAGCATCATAATACGAGTCATAAGAGTGGTGATTAAGCAGTAATAAGAAACAAACTAAGAACAAGACTACTTGAATAAAGATAAAGGCGCGAAATTCAGGATCTTTCCAATAATACTTAGGATGCACACCACCAGAAGCAAATGCAGCAAAGTGAAGCGAATAGTTACACGCAGAGATAAGAAGGAACACGACCGTAATCATGTTGATCGCTGGACTGTTGAAATAGCCCATACTCGCATCGTGAGTCGAGAAGCCACCAATCGCAATAGTAGAGAAGCTATGACTGATAGCATCAAAGAAGCTCATGCCTGCAAGCCAAAACGCCACCGCACAAGCAATCGTTAGACTCAGATAGATGTACCAAAGCGCTTTTGCCGTTTCAGCAATACGCGGAGTCATCTTACTGTCTTTTACTGGACCCGGGATTTCTGCACGATATAGCTGCATACCACCGATGCCGAGAACAGGAAGGATGGCTACCGCTAATACGATGATACCCATACCACCAAACCATTGTAGGAACTGACGATAAAAAAGAATCGCCTTAGGCAGATCATCGAGGCCGACAATTACGGTCGCACCTGTCGTAGTTAATGCAGAGAAGGATTCGAAGAAAGCATCGGTTACCGACACATTGGGGTTATCGGCGATCAAAAACGGCAGCGCACCCGCACTACCGATTACCGTCCAAAACAGAACAACAATCAAAAAGCCATCACGCGCTTTCAATTCATGCTTATAACGTCGGTTTGGAAACCAGCAAGTTGCTCCACAGAATAAGAGAACGAAGAAGGTCGTCACAAATGGCACACCCGCACCATCTCGATAGATCAGTGCGACGAGCGCAGGAGCAAGCATTGATACACTAAAAAGTGCTAATAATAATCCGACGATTCGAATAATTGAGCGAAATTGCATGAGCTATTGAACGAAGCGAAATGCTTCACACTTCCTAGTTGTCTTTGACTTTCGTTACCAGTGCCTTAGCACCGCTTTTATTGATCATGGTTTGGGTAAACGAATCTACCTGAAGGAGCTCTATTTCAATAATAAGCTCAACTTGAACACCATAATCCGCTTGGACCTCAACAGCCTGATGCTGAGCCATGATGGATTGTGCGATCGGCACAAAGCCATAGTCTAACTCTAGCCGTAATTTTGTGGTTATTTTTTTCTCGATAGTTTGAAGCAGCTTGAGAGCTTGTTGTACGCCACCGCCGTAAGCCTTAACCAAACCGCCGGTTCCAAGCTTAATTCCGCCAGAGTAGCGCGTCACAACAGCCGTTAATTCACCGACACCAGAGCCCGATAGTTGCGCCAAGATAGGCTTACCCGCTGTACCCGAGGGTTCACCATCATCACTGAAACCCCAAAGCATTGAGTCTTCAGGTCGACCAGCAACAAAACCCCAACAGTTATGTCGTGCTGAAGAATGCTCTTTTTTCACCTGTTCTACGAACTGTTTTGCAGCTTCAACACTTGGAGTATGAGCAAGATGCGTAATAAAGACGCTCTTTTTTATCTCTTCTTCAAACAGAGCCGACGCAGAAGGTATTAAATAAGGCTGTTCATTCATATCGTTAACTTAGTTAATAAGAGCGACGAAGTGTATCACGCGTGAATAATAAGGGTTAGAGGATCTGTGCCATCGCACAATGTTAAACAATTGTTTAAAAAATGTATTGAAATTCACCAAGCAGAGGTACAGACTAGAATAACTGGTCTTACCAGGTATTCTACAATAATAGAAAGATAACAAGATTCTCTCAAACAATCGTGGATTGTATGTCATGGAGATAGACAATGATTTACCAAGCTAACACCTTACAGGTAAAGGAATTACAAGATGGTATTGCAGAACTTAGCTTCTGTGCTCCGGCCTCTGTAAACAAACTCGACCTTGCTACTTTAGAATCACTAGATAAAGCGCTAGATGCTCTTAATGCTCACGCTGGATTACGTGGTTTAATCTTAACTTCAAACAAAGACGCATTCATCGTAGGCGCAGACATCACTGAATTTCTTGGCCTATTTGCTAAGCCAGAAGCAGAACTTGATGAATGGTTAAGATTCGCTAATTCAATCTTCAGCAAGCTAGAAGACCTTCCTGTCCCAACTCTTTCAATGATGCGTGGCCATGCCCTTGGCGGCGGCTGTGAATGTGTACTCGCTACCGATTTCCGTATCGGTGACAAGACCACCAGCATAGGTCTACCAGAAACCAAACTTGGCATCATGCCTGGTTTTGGCGGTTGTGTGCGCCTACCTCGTGTTATCGGTGCTGACAGTGCAATGGAAATTATCACGCAAGGCAAAGCATGCCGTGCAGATGAAGCACTTAAAGTTGGCTTGTTAGATGCGATTGTTGAAACAGACCAACTATTAGAATCAGCGATTAATACTGTTTCTCTAGCAGCCAATGAGAAACTCGATTGGCAGCTACGTCGTAAACAAAAAACATCAGCGCTTTCACTAAGCAAACTAGAAGCGATGATGAGCTTTACCATGGCGAAGGGCTTAGTGGCTCAAAAAGCAGGACCTCATTACCCAGCACCCATCACTTCTGTGATTGCTATCGAAGAAGCAGCACGTAGCGATCGTGATGCTGCATTGGATATCGAGCGTAAACAATTCGTTAAGCTAGCGAAATCTGAAGAAGCAAAAGCATTGGTCGGCTTATTCCTTAATGACCAATACATCAAAGGCCTAGCGAAACAAGCTGGTAAGTCTGCCAACAAAGCGACTGAACGAGCAGCGGTTCTTGGTGCTGGCATCATGGGTGGCGGTATTGCTTACCAGTCAGCATTGAAAGGTGTGCCAGTGATGATGAAAGACATCGCACAGGCGTCTCTAGATCTTGGTATGAACGAAGCTTCTAAGTTGTTGAATAAACGCTTATCACGCGGTCGCCTAGATGGATTCAAGATGGCAGGCATTCTGTCTTCTATTACTCCAAGTCTGCATTATGCAGGTGTTGAGCAATCAGATGTGATTGTGGAAGCGGTTGTAGAGAATCCTAAAGTAAAAGCAGCGGTACTGAGCGAAGTGGAAGGTTTGGTTGGTGAAGACACGGTTCTAACATCAAATACCTCAACGATTCCGATTAATCTGTTAGCGAAATCTTTGAAGCGCCCAGAGAACTTCTGTGGCATGCACTTCTTTAACCCAGTACACCGCATGCCTTTGGTTGAGATCATCCGAGGTGAGCACACTTCAGAAGAAACCATTAATCGCGTGGTTGCTTACGCAGCGAAGATGGGTAAATCCCCTATCGTTGTTAATGATTGCCCAGGCTTCTTCGTTAACCGTGTACTTTTCCCTTACTTTGGCGGTTTCAGCATGTTGCTACGCGACGGTGCTGATTTCACTAAGATCGATAAAGTGATGGAGCGTAAGTTCGGTTGGCCAATGGGCCCGGCTTACTTACTAGACGTTGTAGGCCTAGACACTGCACACCACGCACAAGCTGTGATGGCGCAAGGTTTCCCAGAGCGTATGGGCAAAGAAGGTCGTGATGCGATTGATGCACTTTACGTTGCTGAAAAATACGGTCAGAAAAACGGTAGCGGTTTCTACACATACAGCGTAGACAAGCGTGGTCGTCCGAAGAAGACCTTCTCTGAAGACATTCTTCCTATCTTGGCTGACGTATGTCAAGCACCACAAGATTTTGATGACCAAACAATTATCCAGCGCGTGATGATTCCAATGATCAACGAAGTGGTGCTTTGTCTAGAAGAAGGCATTATCGCGACACCGCAAGAAGCGGATATGGCACTGGTTTACGGTTTAGGCTTCCCTCCATTTAGAGGCGGCGTATTCCGCTACTTAGACAGTGTGGGCATTGGTAACTTCGTTGAAATGGCGAAAGGCTACCAAGACTTAGGTGCAATGTACCAAGTTCCTCAGCTATTGCTTGATATGGCAGCGAAGGGCGAAAGCTTTTACGACAGCCAACAAGCCAGTTCTCTGTAACCCACATTTGGAAAAGGAATAGCAAAATGAAAAATGTAGTTGTTGTTGATTGCCTTCGCACCCCAATGGGACGTTCCAAAGGTGGAGCTTTCCGTCACACTCGTGCTGAAGATCTGTCTGCACATTTGATGAAAGGCATTTTAGAGCGCAACCCAGAAGTAAACCCTGTCGAAATTGAAGATATTTACTGGGGTTGTGTACAACAAACACTAGAGCAAGGCTTCAACGTTGCACGTAACGCTGCCTTGCTTGCTGGTCTACCGATTGAGATTGGTGCGGTAACAGTCAACCGTTTATGTGGTTCATCTATGCAAGCTTTGCATGATGCAACTCGCTCTATCATGGTTGGTGATGCTGAAATCTGCCTGATTGGTGGTGTGGAGCACATGGGCCACGTACCAATGAACCATGGTGTTGATTTTCACCCAGGCATGTCAAAACACGTAGCAAAAGCGGCCGGCATGATGGGGCTAACCGCTGAGATGTTAGGCAAAATGCACGGTATTAGCCGTGAAGACCAAGATGCATTCGCAGCACGCTCACATGCTCGCGCTCAAGCAGCTACGGTTGAAGGTCGTTTCAAAAATGAAATCCTGCCAACCGAAGCTCACGCTGCAGACGGTTCTCTGTTCACTCTGGATTACGACGAAGTCATTCGCCCAGAGACAACAGTTGAAGGCTTATCCCAGCTGCGTCCGGTATTTGACCCAGCAAACGGCACAGTAACAGCAGGTACTTCATCAGCTCTGTCTGATGGTGCTTCTGCAATGCTTATCATGAGCGAAGAGAAAGCTAACGCACTTGGCCTTAAGATTCGCGCTCGCGTGAAGTCTATGGCTATCGCTGGCTGCGATCCTTCAATCATGGGTTACGGCCCAGTACCAGCAACCCAAAAAGCACTTAAACGTGCAGGACTAACCATTGAAGACATGGGTGTGATTGAGTTAAACGAAGCGTTTGCTGCTCAATCTCTACCTTGTGCTAAAGACTTAGGTCTACTGGATGTTGTTGACGAGAAAGTAAACCTTAACGGCGGTGCGATTGCTCTGGGTCACCCACTAGGCTGTTCTGGTTCTCGTATCTCGACGACGCTAATCAACCTGATGGAAGCACAAGACGTGAAATACGGCTTGGCGACTATGTGTATTGGTTTAGGCCAAGGTATTGCAACGGTATTTGAACGCCCATAGCGTTTACTGACTGTAATATTTGAAGGGTAATCTTTTGTGCAGCTATATTTATATAGCTGCACTTTTTATTGCTTGGCATCCAACAATGCATCGATTGCGTTCAGCGAACTCAACGAGAGAAAAACCAACCCTGACATCTATGCACAAAACGCATATATTCAATGTTGATGTTTCATTATTTTTTCTCGGATGATTCAACTAAAGTTACTTCAGTTTCCTAATATTCCTCCACGGAGCAGATCATGTTTAAAGCACTTGTACTAAACCAAGAAGACAAAAAAACTATCGCGTCAGTTTCTCAAATTGAAGAATCTCAATTACCAGAAGATAACGTGAAGATTGATGTTAGCTACTCTTCTTTGAACTACAAAGATGGTTTGGCGATTACAGGTAAAGGGCGCATTGTTCGTAACTTCCCTATGGTTCCTGGTATCGACCTTTCAGGTGTGGTTTCACAATCTGATGACCCACGCTACAAAGCAGGCGACGAAGTTGTTTTAACGGGTTGGGGTGTTGGTGAAGGTCACTGGGGCGGCATGGCTGAAAAAGCAAGCCTAAACGGTGACTGGTTAGTGCCAATGCCTAAAGGTCTAGACGCTAAGAAAGTCATGGCGATCGGTACAGCAGGCTTCACGGCAATGCTTTGTGTGCAAGCTATCGTAGATGCAGGCATCAAACCAGAAGACGGTGAAATCCTAGTTACCGGCGCAAGTGGCGGTGTAGGTAGCGTATCTATCACTCTACTAAACCAACTGGGCTACAAAGTGGCAGCAGTGACTGGCCGTGCTTCTGTAAACGGTGAACTACTTAAATCACTAGGCGCGACACGTATTGTAGAGCGTGCTGAACTAGAAGAACCAGCTAAGCCACTAGAAAAACAACTGTGGGCTGGCGCTATCGATACGGTAGGCAGCAAAGTGCTTGCGAAAGTATTGGCGCAAATTGATTACAACGGTGCGGTTGCGATGTGTGGTCTAGCAGGCGGTTTTGACTTACCAACCACGGTAATGCCATTCATTCTGCGTAACGTTCGCCTACAAGGTGTTGATTCTGTAATGTGCCCTCGTGAAAAACGTATTAAAGCGTGGGAACAACTGGCTGAGCTACTACCAGAATCTTTCTACGCTCAAGCAACCAAAGAAGTGTCTTTAGACGGTGCAATTCAAGCAGCAGAAGACATCACTAACGGTCAAATCACTGGTCGCGTAGTCATTAAACTATAGGCTCTCAAACATAAAGTTATCAAACCTTAAGCAACAGCTTTAGGCTTGGATAACCCAAAACAACAAAGGGCTGATTTTTATCAGCCCTTTTGCGTTTTTGTCATTCGGGTCAAGTGAACTCAGACTCAGATCCGGTTAACCCAAACCGACATCCGCAATCCGTTTTTGAATCAACTCACCACACTCTTCTTTTACCACTCTTCTTAACCATTGTTGTGAAGCAGAAGAATCGCAACGCGAGTGCCAGATCAGTGAGTAATCAAACGGCATAAATTCAAATGGTAATGGCTTAACAACCAAGTCATAACGCTCTGCTACCAAATAAGCCAAATCAGCAGGCACAGTAATCACCAACGGCATTCTATCGACAATCGCCAATGCCGCTTCAAGGTGATAAGCACGCAGTACCATTTTTCTGGGTTGTTGATTAGCTAAAGCGTTGTCCAATAAAGCCTTAACACCATCACTGATCGCAATCATCGCATGTGGGAGTGAAACATAGTCTGCAAGGCTTAAAGGTTGATCGGCTAATGGATGGTTTTTAGATAACAGACACGACACACCAACCGGCCCCAAGACTTCTTGATGAAGTGGTGCAATGCTGCCACTCGGACGACAGATCGCCATATCAACGCGTTCGGTGCTGAGCTGTTTAAACAAATGCTCATGCTGCAACGGAGCAAACTCCAAAGAGATATTGGGTGCTTGTTCATAAATCTTAGGCAACGCATAAGGCAAGATGGTTTGCATCGCATAATCGGTGGTAGCGATCAGAAAACGTTCGCTGCAATAGTAAGGGTCAAAGTCACTCGGACTCAGCAATTGGCGAAAAGACTCCAAAGGCTGATCAATACGCTGACTGATCTCGAGTGCTTTCTTGGTAGGAATAAGGTGCTGACCTTGACGTGTAAACAACGGATCGTTTAGTAATTCTCTTAAACGCCCTAATACTCGACTGGTTGCGGATTGGCTTAAGTTAAGACGAAGCGCGGCCTGGCTTACGCTGCCCTCTTCAATCAATACCTTTAAAGCGACCAATAAATTAAGGTCTCTACGATAGATGTCTTCTAATTCCACGCCACTTACCTAGCTGTATACGATTGCCATTAGTCACTAAGTTGTTTATAGCATGCTTTAGATAAAAAAAATCCCGCAATTACGCGGGGAAGCCCAAGAAAATTGGGGGATAGTGTCGGAATGTTGTCGTATCGGAATTCGCTTGCTGTATTCGGGTTAGTGCTCTTGCTCTTCGGCTATGCCTTGCCAACGGCGCATCTCTACCCAAATACCAATAATCGTTGCTACTATGCCAAAAATAGGCATCAGTGAGGTCTCTGTCGATGAGCGTAGTACTAACGCACAAAAAGAAATAAAACAGAGAACCGAATAAATTGTTAATCTATCTAATCCTGTCAACATCGCCACTCCTTAGCTAGTTGCCTTTGCTTCAAGTTGTTATCAACTTGTTAACTAAGTTATAGGAAATGATTCTGTTTGCCAAGCACTTATTGCATATTTTTTCTGCAGACGTATTATTCACTCGTTAGATAGATATAGAGATACAAACCATGACATTCAAACCTGAACTGGCAACCCATACTTTAGAAGCTGAAGGCCTGCGTTGCCCGGAACCAGTAATGATGGTCAGGAAGACAATTAGAAACATGCAGGATGGCGATGTGTTACTGGTAAAAGCTGACGATCCTTCGACAACTCGAGATATTCCGAGCTTTTGTCGATTCATGGATCACCAGTTGGTAGGCCAAGCAACAGAAACGTTGCCTTACCAGTATTTGATCAGAAAGGGATTGGAGGCGTAACGCCCCACCGACTATCAAGTATCAAAAAAGCCGCTCGTACCTTATGTTCTTAAACAGAACTCAGAGTACGAGCGGCTTTTTGTTTATTCGCTTCTAGATTTGTTTTGCAGATGCTCCAGCTGATGCTGAATTTCTCGGATATCTTTGCGCATCGGAATAATATGCGCGACCCGAATCCAAGCCTCTACCGCAAGTGCAGTCATGATGATGGCACCCGCGACCATTGGCAGCCACATGTCCGTCAACACCATGCCTAACAGTGTAAGTGCAAGACCAAAAGTAAATAGATAACTTTGGCTTTGTGGAGTAATACCCATATAACGCGTCAACATAATCATGCCCTCGTGTTCTTAACTCACAAGATTAAAATATCATGACAAGTATGACAGTTATATGTCCATTCGCTCGATAAACCCCACAATACTGTAAGAGTATGACCTACAACACATTACTCTACTGATTGAGTATAATAAGACTCAATACCACCTGTTAATAGAAAGCAGCAGCGATAGCTAAACCCACGAATAGTAAGGCTGTGATCTTACGAATCAGATCAAGCGGCATCTTATCAGCAGACAGCTTACCGATGATCACCACAGGCACATTTGCCAGCAACATACCAATGGTTGTACCCAGAATCACCCACGCTAATGCATCCGCATATTGAGCCCCTAGGATAGAGGTCGCAATTTGGGTTTTATCGCCGATCTCAGCAATAAAGAAAGCGATAAAACTGGCGACAAACGGTCCTCGGTTTGAGATCTGTTCATCGTCATCTAACTTATCGGGAATCAAAATCCAGCCCGCCATAGCGATGAAACTAACCACCAGCACCCACTTTAATACTTCAGGTGAAAGATAGTCGGCGACCACAACCCCGAGCCATGCAGCAAGGGCATGATTGGCAATGGTGGCAAAGAAGATAGCCGCAATGATAGGTATCGGTTTTCGATATCGACTGGCTAATAAAAGGGATAGCAACTGGGTCTTATCACCGATCTCGGCTAAGGCGACAGTTGTAATTGAAATTGCTAAAACGCTCACGACATGCTCATTTGGGATGGAGATTATTATATTTAACCAAAGACAAACCTCGCGCCCCATCCCGGTTCACGATGCTTGTCTAAGGTCTTGCTAAGCGCCACCAAGGTGGTGGTTGCCTCGAACGCCATGATGATTTTGCATCAATTATGTTGACGAACGAACTCATTCAATAGGATATGAATAAGTAAGCTACTCCCCAAAGACCGCGAGATTTTAATCACCCACGCTTTCAAACACAAGTGTCAAACTTATCAAAATATCCACTTGTGCCGAAAAACAAACATTAAAGGCAAAAAAATCCACTAAACGACATTTTAGACCACTAATTAAACAAGATTACCCCTACTCGCTTTACGAATATCTCGGTATACTCAGAGGTTATTTTTCTCATTCATTTAAAAGAATCGCGCGAACCTGACTATGCAAAAATACGATATCAAAACCTTCCAGGGAATGATCCTCGCGCTGCAGGATTACTGGGCTCAAAACGGTTGTACCATTGTTCAACCTCTAGATATGGAAGTAGGTGCAGGCACCTCTCACCCAATGACATGTCTACGAGCACTTGGCCCAGAGCCAATGTCTACAGCTTACGTTCAACCTTCTCGTCGTCCGACCGATGGCCGTTACGGTGAAAACCCGAACCGTCTGCAGCACTACTACCAATTCCAAGTAGCGCTAAAACCATCGCCAGACAATATCCAAGAGTTGTACCTAGGCTCCCTAGAGGTTCTTGGTGTTGACCCACTTGTTCACGACATTCGCTTCGTTGAAGATAACTGGGAAAACCCAACACTAGGCGCATGGGGCCTTGGTTGGGAAGTATGGCTAAACGGCATGGAAGTAACTCAGTTTACTTACTTCCAACAGGTTGGCGGCCTTGAGTGTAAGCCAGTAACTGGCGAGATCACTTACGGTATCGAGCGTCTAGCAATGTACATCCAGGAAGTAGATTCTGTTTACGACCTAGTATGGAACGTAGCACCAGACGGTTCTAACGTGACTTACGGTGACATCTTCCACCAAAACGAAGTTGAGCAATCGACGTACAACTTCGAGCACGCAGACGTAGATTTCCTATTCACTTTCTTCGACCAGTGCGAGAAAGAGTGTAAAGAGCTACTTGAGCTTGAGAAGCCACTGCCGCTTCCAGCTTACGAGCGCATTCTAAAAGCAGGTCACGCATTCAACATCCTTGATGCGCGCAAAGCTATCTCTGTAACAGAGCGTCAACGTTACATCCTTCGTATCCGCAACCTGACTAAATCAGTTGCTGAAGCGTACTACGCGTCACGTGAAGCGCTTGGCTTCCCAATGTGTAAGAAGGAAGGTAAATAATCATGGCGAAGAATTTTCTAATTGAACTGGGTACGGAAGAGCTTCCACCAACAGCACTTCGTTCTCTAGCAGAAGCGTTTGCTTCTAACTTTGAAGCAGGTCTTAAAACGGCTGAGCTTTCTCACGAAGGCATCAAGTGGTACGCAGCACCTCGTCGTCTAGCACTTAAAGTAACTGCACTGGCTGAAGGCCAAGCAGACAAAGTGGTTGAGAAACGTGGCCCTGCTGTTTCTGTGGCATTCGATGCTGAAGGCAACGCGACCAAAGCGGCACAAGGTTGGGCTCGTGGTAACGGTATTACTGTTGAGCAAGCTGACCGTCTGAAAACAGACAAAGGCGAGTGGCTTCTTTTCAAACAAGAAGTAGCTGGCAAACCAGTTCAAGAATTGGTGATGGACATTGCTGCGAAAGCACTGGCTGGCCTACCAATTCCTAAAGCAATGCGCTGGGGTAACTCAGACATTCAATTTATCCGTCCAGTAAAAACACTGACAGTACTACTAGGTGATGAGCTTGTTGAAGGCGAAATCCTAGGCGTAGCATCTGCTCGTACTATCCGTGGCCACCGTTTCATGGGCGAACAAGAGTTCACAATCGACTCTGCTGACCAATACCCTACGATCCTAGAAGAGCGCGGTAAAGTAATGGCAGATTACGAAGCGCGTAAAGCGATCATCCTTGCTGATTCGCAAAAAGCGGCAGCTGCGGTTGGCGGTACAGCTAACCTAGAAGATGACCTTGTTGAAGAAGTAACGTCTCTGGTTGAATGGCCAGTAGTACTGACAGCGAAGTTTGAAGAAGAATTCCTAAAAGTCCCTTCTGAAGCTTTGGTTTACACCATGAAGGGTGACCAAAAGTACTTCCCTGTTTACGATGACAACAAGAAGCTACTACCGAACTTCATCTTCGTATCGAACATCGAGTCTAAAGAGCCTCGTCACGTTATCGAAGGTAACGAGAAAGTGGTACGCCCACGTCTTGCTGATGCTGAATTCTTCTTCAACACAGACCGTAAGCGCCCGCTTATCGACCGTCTTGCTGAACTAGACCAGGCTATCTTCCAGAAGCAATTGGGTACTATCAAAGACAAAACAGACCGCATCACAGAGCTTGCAGGCTACATTGCTGAGCAAATCGATGCTGACGTTGAAAAGTCTAAACGTGCTGGCCTACTGGCTAAGTGTGACCTAATGACCTCTATGGTATTCGAATTTACGGATACTCAAGGTGTGATGGGCATGCACTACGCGACTCACGACGGTGAAGACGAGCAAGTTGCACTGGCACTTTACGAACAATACATGCCTCGTTTCGCGGGTGACGATCTACCAAGCACTGGTATCTCTTCAGCAGTAGCAATGGCAGACAAGCTAGACACTATCGTAGGTATCTTCGGTATTGGCCAAGCACCAAAAGGTTCTGACCCATTTGCACTTCGTCGTGCGTCTCTAGGTGTGCTACGTATCATCGTTGAAAACGGCTACAACCTAGACCTAACCGATCTGATCGGCAAAGCGAAAGAGCTACTAGGCGACAAGCTGACTAACAAAAACGTAGAAGCTGACGTTATCGACTTCATGCTAGGTCGTTTCCGCGCATGGTACCAAGATGCTGGTTTCAGCGTTGATATCATCCAAGCGGTACTAGCACGTCGTCCAACTAAGCCTGCTGACTTTGACCAACGTGTTAAAGCGGTTTCTCACTTCCGTGAACTGGAAGCAGCAGAAGCACTAGCAGCAGCGAACAAGCGTGTAGGTAATATCCTTGCGAAATTCGATGGCGAGCTACCAGCTGAAATCGACCTAACGCTTCTTCAAGAAGACGCAGAGAAAGCACTGGCTGAAAACGTTGAAGTAATGACGGAAGCACTAGAACCAGCATTCGCAACAGGTAACTACCAAGAAGCCCTAAGCAAGCTTGCTGATCTACGTGAACCAGTTGATGCATTCTTCGATAACGTAATGGTTATGGCTGATGACGAAGCGCTTAAGAAGAACCGTCTAACGCTACTGAACAACCTACGTAACCTGTTCCTACAGATTGCTGACATCTCTCTACTGCAAAAATAAGCACAAGTGAGACAATTACTCTAAGTCATACTCTGAGTAATTAACGGTAAACACCCAAAGGGAAGCGAAAGCTTCCCTTTTTGTTTTTGTGAACCAAGCATTTGTTTGTAGAGGTCTTATTGATTAACTGAATGAAACAGCACTCAGACTGTAGAGGGCATTGTTTGCTATAACTGACCTGTTTATTCAGGGGAAGGGAACAATGAAAAAAACAGTACTCGCGCTTTCAATACTCGCACTCAGCGCATGCAGCCAAACCAGTGACAACAACCTATTACTGACAATTGATAACGACACTGTCGTATTCGAATCATCCGGTAAAGGCACCGTGATTGCAGAACAGGAACTCGCGAAAGGTAGCTATACCTTCTCTATCAGCGATACTCAAAATACCTGTGGCACCAACTATGCGCTGGCTGAAGAAAACCGCATCAAATTCAATAAACCCCTTCGCCTAGACGACTGCGCCGAGAAGTCTGAATTAGATATCAAGATCTTTCGCGCTAACACCTATCAGTTTATGCTCAACCCACAAACCAATGAACTGACCGTTCAGATAAAGCCGAAGCAACAACAAGTACAAAGCTTTGCTTGTCCGGTTCCTAGTGACGAACCAACCATCATCGACGTTGCTCAAACCTTTGATGATGGCACCGTGGTTAGAGACGCTCTTTCAGGCAAACAAGTCACAGTAACGAATGGCAGCGTCACCATGCAGCCAGCAGAAAATAGCCAAGGTGTTCTGCTGCTTGAGAAAGTAGAACCAGAAACCAAAGCTGACTTTAGTTGGGATAACGCCACGGTTTACTTCGTAATGACTGACCGTTTCCACAATGGTAATCCTGATAACGACAACAGTTACGGTCGCAGCCAAGATGGACAAGACGAAATCGGCACCTTCCACGGTGGTGACTTGGCAGGCTTAACCGAAAAACTCGATTACATAGAATCACTCGGTGCTAATGCTATCTGGATAACGTCTCCGTTAGAGCAAATCCACGGCTGGGTTGGCGGCGGTGATCGAGGTGACTTCAAACACTACGGCTACCACGGCTACTACCATCAAGATTGGACCAAGCTCGATGACAACATGGGCACCGAAGACGAGCTAAAAACCTTCATCGATACCGCGCATAGCAAAGGCATTCGTGTTGTTTGGGATGTGGTAATGAACCACACCGGCTATGCGACGCTTGCCGACATGCAAGAGTTTGATTTTGGTAAGCTCAACCTAACTGACGAAGAAGCCAAACAAACACTTGGCGAAAACTGGACAGATTGGCAACCTGCCAAAGGTCAGAACTGGCACTACTTCAACAACTACATCTCTTACAGCGACAAAGAAGCGTGGGAAAAGTGGTGGGGCAAAGCTTGGCTACGCAGCGATATCGGCGCCTATGACTCTCCGGGCTACAATAACCTCACCATGTCTTTGGCGCATCTGCCCGATTTCAAAACAGAGTCGACAGAGACAATCGGGCTGCCTAATTTCTATCGCAATAAGTCCACCAGCGCGACCGATGAACTCAAAACACCTCGTAACCATTTAATCACTTGGTTATCGGATTGGGTGCGCGAATATGGTGTCGATGGTTTCAGGGTCGATACCGCTAAACACGTTGAACTCGAAGCATGGGCAGAACTGAAAGAGAGCACCAACCAGGCACTTGCCGAGTGGAAACAGAACAACCCAGACAAGGCCTTGGATGACTTACCCTTCTGGATGACTGGCGAAGTATGGGCACACAGCGTGGTCAAATCAGATTACTTCGCTAACGGATTTGATTCGATCATCAACTTTGAATTCCAGAGTGATATCGCACCAAAGGCGCTCAAGTGCCTATCCGATCTTGATGCTGATTACCTTCGATACGCAGAGAAGATCAACAACGACAGCGAGTTCAACGTACTGAGTTACCTTTCGTCTCACGACACCTCGCTATTCTGGACACAACATGGCAGTGACTTTGCAAAACAAACCAAAGCTGCAAACGCGTTGATGCTGGCTCCCGGTGCGGTACAGATCTATTACGGCGATGAAATCGCCCGAGACTTTGGCCCAACGGGTTCTGATCCAATGCAAGGCACACGCTCAGACATGCCTTGGGATCAAATCACTGGCGAACGTGCAGAGCTGCTAGAACACTGGCAAGCGCTTGGCCAATTCCGCCAACGCCACCCAGCCGTTGCTCAGGGTAAGCACATCATCCGTAACAGCAAGGGCTACTATGCGTTCGAACGCCAATACCAAGATGACAAGGTATTAGTCGTTTATACCGGTTCGAACTAAACCTTCATTAACATAAACACCAGAAACTAAAGGGGAAGCTTAGGCTTCTCCTTTTTTTATCGCTAAAGGTACGTTCAATAAGCAAGCTGTCACTCATTAACCAAACTTTATAGAAGTTTTTTACGTGTTAGAGCATTTGGCGCTATGCGTCGCAAAAACATTGCGGTATGTTCAAGGAATACACTGATGGCAGACATAAGGTCTGCCTTAATGACACGTAACAAGCAATCACAATGAATTAGGTAAAATTAGTAATGCAGTTCTCTAAGTTTGGCGAAAAGTTTAATCGATACTCTGGAATCACTCGTTTAATGGATGATTTGAATGATGGCCTGCGCACTCCTGGCGCTATCATGCTCGGTGGTGGCAACCCAGCCGCTATCCCTGCCATGCTCGATTACTTTAACCAAGCCAGTGCCGACATGCTCGCCAGTGGAGAACTCATCGCCGCCCTCGCCAACTACGATGGTCCGCAGGGTAAAGACAGCTTCATCAAATCGTTAGCGGCAATGCTGAAAGAGACCTACGGTTGGGACATCAGCGAGAAGAACATCAGCCTGACTAATGGCAGTCAAAGTGGCTTCTTCTACCTATTCAACCTGCTAGCAGGCCAACAGCCTGACGGCTCACATAAGAAAATCCTACTGCCGATCGCACCGGAATACATCGGCTACGGCGACGCGGGTATTGATGACGATATTTTTATCTCTTACCACCCAGAGATCGAACTGCTAGAAAACCGTCAGTTTAAATACCACGTTGATTTTGAACAACTAAAGGTTGATGACTCAGTCGCGGCTATCTGTGCATCTCGTCCAACCAACCCAACGGGTAACGTACTGACCGACGAAGAAGTGCGTAAACTGGATAAACTGGCGCGTGAAAACAACATCCCACTGCTGATCGACAATGCTTACGGCCTGCCGTTTCCTAACATCATCTTTGAAGATGTCGAACCGTTCTGGAATGAAAATACGATTCTGTGCATGAGCCTTTCTAAGCTTGGTTTGCCGGGTGTGCGTTGCGGTATCGTAATTGCGAGTGAAGAAGTAACACAAGCATTGACCAACATGAATGGCATCATTAGCTTAGCGCCAAACAGTGTTGGCCCTGCAATTGCCAATCACATGATTGAAAAAGGCGATTTACTGCGCTTAAGTAGCGAGGTAATCAAACCTTTCTATAAAGATAAGTCACTACGTGCAGTTGAACTGTTACAAGACGCTATCGACGACCCTCGCTTCCGTATTCACAAGCCTGAAGGCGCTATCTTCTTATGGCTATGGTTTGATGAGCTGCCGATCACCACAATGGAACTGTACGACCGCCTTAAAGCTCGCGGCGTATTGATTGTTCCGGGTGAATACTTCTTTATCGGCCAAGAAGACGAGTGGGATCATGCCCATCAATGTCTACGTATGAACTACGTGCAAGATGATGAGGCGATGCAGAAAGGCATTGCTATCATTGCTGAAGAAGTGAAAAAGGCTTACTCAGAGCAGTAATAAGAGCTTTTAGCTTACCGCAGGTCAAATACAAAAAGAGCACCTCATTAGGTGCTCTTTCACTTTTACTTCCCGATATTTTTTAGCTCTAAGGAGCTAACAGTAATTAGCCTTCTAGTAGACTATTACCATTGATAGCAATCTTACGTGGTTGCATCGCTTCTGGGATTTCGCGTTCGAGGTCGATGTGAAGAAGACCATTTTCCATGCTTGCACCTACCACTTTTACGTAGTCAGCCAGTTGGAATTTACGCTCGAAATCGCGCTCTGCGATACCTTGGTATACGAAGGTTTTCTCTGCTTCTGCTTTACGCTCACCTTTCACAATTAGCATGTTCTCTTTCTGAGTCAGATCTAATTGGTCATCAGCAAAACCAGCGACTGCCATAGTAATACGGTAGTTGTTCTCGTCTTTTTGCTCGATGTTGTATGGAGGGTAACCGCCAGAAGAGTTCTTCGATGTATTCGCTTCCATCATGTTGAATAGACGATCGAAGCCGATTGCGTTGCGGTAAAGTGGAGTGAAATCTACAGTTCTCATAATGCTATCCTTTTAGTAAGCAATAGTCTTAGCTGCGAATTTTACTTGGATCTAACCTGTGTGTGACCCAGTAAACAGCTAAGAGATTCAATTCGCATTCCTCGGGTTTCACCTCTATTGGCGACAACGCTGGGACATGGCAATGAATCAATTTTTAAGTTGTGTGCTGCCAAAGTTATCCTCTATTGAGCGATACTTCGTTAGCGGTAATGAAGGTTCTGTTTCTTCTCTTGTAGAGCAAGACAGTCATCCTCTTCACAAATAGATATATGGATTGAGCAAAATAGTTTCAAGGGGTTATTTTCAATTATTTTTGCAACTCAATATTTTTCAATATCTTACAAACATAAAAAAGCACCATCCAAAGGATAGTGCTTTAAAATGATTTTAGTTTTTTGAGACGAAGCTATTTGGCTTTAGTTCAAGGAAGAGGCGCGGAGCATACGAATGTATGTGAGCACCTCTGACACAGAAATTAAGCCAAAGAGCGAAGTATCAAAGAGACTAAACGTCTAGGTTTGCTACTTTCAGTGCATTCTCTTCGATGAAGTTACGACGAGGTTCAACTTGGTCACCCATTAGCGTCGTAAACAACAAATCAGCACCAACAGCGTCTTCAATTGTTACTTGCATCATACGGCGAGTTTCAGGATCCATCGTGGTTTCCCAAAGTTGATCAGGGTTCATCTCACCTAGACCTTTGTATCGCTGTAGGCTCAGACCACGACGAGACTCTTTCACTAACCAGTTCAGAGCATCAACGAAGCTAGAAACTTCTTGAGTACGCTCACCACGCTTAATGTAAGCGCCTTCTTCAATCAAGCCATCAAGAGCTTCAGAAAGATCCGCTAGCTTACCAAACTCTTTAGAGTTAATAAGATCGATGCTTAGTAGGTGTTCATGAGTCACACCATGAGTACGAACCACAATCTTAGGAACGCTTAAGCCTAGCTCTTCGTGTTTTTCAACTTCAAGGCTGTATTGGCTTGCACCTACTTCTTTCGCGTTTAGCTGTTCAACAAGCTGCTTACCCCAAGCTTCAACTGCCGCGTCATCATGACACTGCTCGGCCGTTAGACGAGGAACGTAAATCAGTTCGTGAACCAATGCGCGTGGGTAACGGCGGCTCATACGATCAACAAGCTTGATGCCTGCATTGTATTGCTGAACAAGCTTCTCTAAACCTTCACCTGCAAATGCTGGCGCTTCAGGGTTTACGTGCAGTTCTGCGTTGTCTAAAGCCAAAGATACTTGATACTGGTTCATCGCATCTTCATCTTTAATGTACTGCTCTTGCTTACCTTTCTTCACTTTGTAAAGTGGCGGTTGAGCAATGTAGATGTAGCCACGTTCAATCAGCTCTGGCATTTGACGGTAGAAGAACGTCAGTAGCAGGGTACGGATGTGAGAACCATCGACATCGGCATCGGTCATGATGATGATGTTGTGGTAACGCAGTTTATCTGGGTTGTATTCGTCACGACCAATACCACAACCAAGAGCGGTGATTAGCGTTGCTACTTCTTGAGAAGACAGCATTTTATCGAAACGTGCTTTCTCTACGTTAAGGATTTTACCTTTCAGCGGTAGGATTGCTTGGTTCTTACGGTTACGCCCCTGCTTAGCTGAACCGCCAGCAGAGTCTCCTTCCACAATATATAGTTCAGACAGTGCAGGATCTTTTTCCTGACAGTCAGCAAGCTTACCAGGAAGACCCGCTAAATCTAATGCGCCTTTACGACGAGTCATTTCACGAGCTTTACGCGCTGCATCACGAGCACGTGCTGCATCAATAATTTTAGAACAAACTGTTTTCGCTTCACCTGGGTTCTCAATAAGGAACTCAGACAACTTCTCACCCATTGTAGATTCAACGGCAGACTTCACTTCTGAAGAAACCAGCTTATCTTTAGTTTGGCTTGAGAACTTAGGATCAGGCACTTTAACAGAAACAATCGCCGTCAGACCTTCACGAGCATCATCACCAGAGGTCGCAGTCTTCGCTTTCTTAGAGAAGCCTTCCTTGTCCATGAAGCTGTTCAGAGTACGCGTTAGCGCCGCACGGAAACCTGCTAAGTGAGCACCACCATCGCGTTGAGGGATGTTGTTGGTGAAACAGTAGATGTTTTCTTGGTAGCCGTCATTCCACTGCATCGCAACTTCAACGGTAATACCGTCTTCGCGCTCAGAGTTAAAGTGGAAGATTTTTTGGATGATTGGCGTTTTGTTAGTATTAAGGTGTTCAACAAACGCTTGGATACCGCCTTCGTATTCGAAGTGATCCATTTTGTCTTCTTCGCGCTCGTCAATTAGCTTAATTGATACACCTGAGTTCAAGAATGATAGCTCACGTAGACGCTTAGCTAAAATGTCGTAATGGAACTCGATGTTAGTGAAGGTTTCTTCACTCGGCCAGAAACGAATCTCTGTACCTGTTTTATCCGTGTCACCGATAACCGCTAGTGGCGCTTGAGGCTCACCGTGGCTGTAGGTTTGAGTGTGGATTTTGCCACCGCGGTGGATAGTAAGAGTAACTTGCTTAGAAAGTGCGTTAACTACTGAAACACCAACACCGTGCAGACCACCAGATACCTTGTACGAGTTATCATCGAACTTACCACCAGCGTGAAGAACCGTCATGATTACTTCGGCTGCAGATACGTTTTCTTCTGGGTGCAATTCTGTTGGAATACCACGGCCGTCATCGCTCACAGACACAGAACTATCTTCATGGATAGTTACAATGATGTCATTACAGTGACCAGCTAGCGCTTCATCAATAGAGTTATCTACCACCTCAAAAACCATGTGGTGCAGACCGGTACCATCATCCGTGTCGCCAATGTACATTCCAGGACGCTTACGTACCGCATCCAGACCCTTCAGTACTTTAATACTCGATGAATCGTAATTATCTGACATAGTTACTCTCTGACTAATTATCCTTGCTCTATTTTGCCATGTTCCACATGAAACATCCTGCTATTTTCGTCATGCATATCTGCAATCTGATCAGCGGTAATAGAGCTTACAAAAACTTGAGCCTGGGTCGCCTTTAAACACTCAGCAAGACGTGCTCGGCGTTGGCTATCTAATTCGGAAGCGAAGTCATCTATCAAATAGATGCACTGCTTACCTGTCATTTGAGTGAGGTGTTGCCCTTGTGCTACTCGTAGCGCGCACACCATCAACTTCAATTGACCTCGTGACAAGACATCTTCCACTGGAGTGCCGTTCACTTTTATCTTCAGATCCGCTTTGTTTGGCCCACCAAAGGTGTAACCAAGCTGCTGATCCCTTTCAAAATTCTTTTCTAATATATCGGCGTACGGGGTGTCTTTGTCCCAGCCACGATAGTAGTTAATCTTTATCTCAAACTCAGGAAGGAAGGTCGCACAGATTTCTTCGGCGACTTCTTTGAGCTGATCAACGTAGGTGGCACGCCACTGACTGATGCTTTCTGCTAAACGGGCCAATTCTTGGTCCCAATAGCTCAGCTCTCGATAGTGCGTTGCCGTTTTCAATAAGGCGTTTCGCTGCTTATTGAGGCGCTTTACCCTGCCCCACGCATCATAAAAGCCCGACTCACTGTGGAAGACTCCCCAATCAATGAATGCTCGGCGATGCTTAGGTCCATCGGTTAGTAAATCAAACCCTTCAGGGTGAATCAACTGCAAAGGTAAGACTTGAGCTAACTGAGCCAACTTTTGCCCAGTTTGACCGCTTATTTTAACCTCTGTCGTGCCATCGCGCTGCTTATTAATGCCAATTGGCAGCTCAAATTGATCCGAGGTCATAAAACGGCCATGTACAAACAGCTCACTACACTCGTTTTGTATGATACGACCGGTAAGTGAACTCTTGAATGAGCGACCATGTCCGAGCAGATACACAGCTTCAAGGACACTGGTTTTGCCGCTTCCGTTAGCCCCTATAAGAAAGTTAAAGCCTGATGACGGTTGAATGTCACAGGCTTCAATATTTCTAAACTGCTTAACGATTAAGCGCGATAAAGGCATAACGTCTTCATATTAATCTTCAATCACGACTCGGTAGGTCAACATAGGGCTGCTTATAAGCGAATTGGCATAACAACGTACATCGCGCTGTCATCTTGTGCGTTCTCGATAAGAGCACTCGCATTGGCGTCTGACATTGAGATGCGAACCTGTTCACAACGCAGTGTGTTCAGAACATCCAATACGTAGCTTACGTTGAAGCCAATCTCTAGCGCGTCACCGTCGAAGTTAACATCGAGTACTTCTTCTGCTTCTTCTTGCTCTGGGTTGTTCGCGGTAATGCGCATCTCGCTATCCGCAAGGTTAACGCGAACACCACGGAATTTTTCATTCGATAGAATCGCAGCACGAGAAAATGCTGAACGTAATTCATCACAGCCAGCTTCAAGTGTCTTGGTGGTATTTTGCGGCATTACGCGGCGATAATCAGGGAAACGACCATCAACCAGCTTAGAAGTGAAGACATAGTTGTTCACTTCAGCTCGCACGTTAGAGTTACCAATTTGCAGTGTTACTGGCTGTTCAGGTGCATCCAATAGCTTCACTAACTCTTGAACACCTTTACGAGGAACAATGATCTGCTTCTGAGCAAAATCCGCACCCAGTTGTGCTTGAGATACTGCCATACGGTGACCATCGGTCGCTACGCTGCGCAGGATAGAGCCTTCAATCTCAAACAACATACCGTTGAGGTAGTAACGAACATCTTGGTTCGCCATTGAGAATTGTGTTTTCTCGATAAGACCGCGAAGTTCAGCTTGTGTCACTGACACTTCAACTTCACTGCTCCAGTCTTCAATATTTGGAAAATCTGCCGCAGGTAATGTTGCTAAAGAGAAGCGGCTACGACCAGAGCGAACCTGAATACGGTCACCATCCAATACCACCGTGATCACTGAGTTATCTGGCAATCCACGGCAGATATCTAGGAATTTACGTGAAGGTACGGTAATGCTACCCGCTTCGAAATCACCTTCAAGCGTTACACGGCTGATCAGTTCAACTTCTAGATCCGTCGCTGTCATCGACAACACGTTATCTTCTACTTTAATCAGTAGGTTTCCTAGAATTGGAAGCGTTGGCCTGCCACCGAGTGCGCCAGATACTTGTTGTAATGGCTTAATCAGGTGACTACGTTCAATGGTAAATTTCATATCTTGCTCTTACGGTCTAAATGGCACTGCGTAATAGTACGTGGCCAAGATTCTGCTTATTAAGGTTAAGAATACTGTGTATTAAGAAGAAAGGGTACGAATCAAGTTCGAATAATCTTCTTTAATGTCGTGGCTCTCTTCACGCAGCTGAGCAATCTTACGACAAGCATGCAGTACCGTCGTGTGGTCACGACCACCGAATGCATCGCCAATCTCAGGCAAGCTATGGTTTGTTAGCTCTTTCGCCAGTGCCATCGCCAATTGACGTGGACGAGCAACAGAACGAGAACGACGCTTAGACAATAGATCAGCGACTTTGATTTTGTAGTACTCGGCTACTGTCTTTTGAATGTTATCAATAGTGACCAGTTTTTCTTGCAGTGCAAGTAGGTCACGCAGTGCTTCACGCACGAAGTCGATCGTGATCGGGCGGCCAGTGAAGTTTGCATTCGCAATAACACGGTTCAATGCGCCTTCCAGTTCACGAACGTTAGAGCGTAGACGCTTGGCAATAAAGAACGCCACTTCATCCGCAAGGTGAATTTGGTGGTCTTCGGCTTTCTTCATCAAGATCGCAACACGTGTCTCAAGCTCTGGTGGCTCAATCGCTACCGTCAAACCCCAGCCGAAACGAGATTTAAGACGATCTTCTACCCCGTTGATCTCTTTTGGATAACGGTCAGACGTTAGGATGATCTGTTGATTGCCTTCAAGCAGCGCGTTAAAGGTATGGAAGAACTCTTCTTGAGAACGCTCTTTATTAGCAAAGAATTGGATGTCATCGATAAGCAATGCATCAACACTACGGTAGTAGCGCTTAAATTCTTCGATCGCGTTGTTTTGCAGAGCCTTTACCATATCCTGAACAAAACGCTCTGAGTGCATGTAAACCACTTTCGCATTCGGCTTATTATCAACAATGGCGTTACCCACCGCATGCAACAAGTGCGTTTTACCTAAACCAGTGCCGCCGTATAGGAACAACGGGTTGTAGGCTGTACCTGGGTTATCAGAAACCTGACGTGCCGCAGCCAAACCGAGTTGGTTCGACTTACCTTCAACAAAGTTATTGAACTTATGTTTTGGGTTCACGTTTGAGCGGTGATTCAAGTCAACCGCGACAGGCTCTTCATCACGCCAGATATTATGGACAGGTTTGCGAGCTTGTAATTGCGCAGGTGCTGATGACTCAGCGGCCACATCAGCTGCAGTGCGAGTCTGAGTTGGTGTCGGTGTCGCAGGCTTTGGTGCAATCACACGCTTGCTTCCCACTTCAAAATGAAGATGTGGGATATCGTTACCGCAATATTCTTGCAGCAGACGGTTAATGCTATTTAGATACTTATCACGAACCCAATCGAGTACGAAACGGTTCGGTGCAAATAGAGTTAGAGTATTGTCATTGAGTTCCGCTTGTAACGGACGAACCCACATACTGAATTCTGTAGCTGGTAACTCTTCTTGAAGCTGTTGCAAACACTGCAACCAAAGCGAAGATGACACGGTGCCCTCACTCTATTTAAAGTAATATGAAATGACCGCTAATTTTACCTGTTGATAAGTCAGATCACCAGCAATTGATCACAGATCCAGTGAATAAGATCCAAGTTATTCACAATAAATTTGTAATTTATCGGTGGATCCACACATCTTGCCCCTAATTTACTCACACAATGATCCACTTATGCCCGGATCCTTGCTAGTTATCCCCAAATCGGGAATTCAATCTGGTTATGGTTAATAACATCTGGTTATTTATTCTAGTGAGCATTTTCCCAGTAACATCCAAACCCATAAATATAAGGAGTTACCAAATGAATAACTGGATTAAGGCTGCAATTGCGGCTATCGCACTCTCTGCTGCTACTGTTCAAGCTGCGACTGAAGTTAAAGTCGGCATGTCTGGTCGCTATTTCCCGTTTACGTTCGTTAAACAAGACCAGCTACAGGGTTTTGAAGTGGATTTATGGGATGAGATCGGTAAGCGTAACGATTACAAGGTTGAATACGTAACGGCAAACTTCTCTGGTCTGTTTGGTCTTCTTGAAACGGGTCGCATCGATACCATTTCAAACCAAATTACAATGACGGATGCACGTAAAGCGAAATACCTATTCGCAGACCCATACGTAGTAGACGGCGCACAAATTACCGTTCGTAAAGGTAATGACAGCATTAAAGGCATCGAAGACCTTGATGGCAAGACGGTTGCGGTAAACCTAGGCTCAAACTTTGAACAACTGCTTCGCAGCTACGACAAAGATGGCAAGATCAATGTAAAAACCTACGATACAGGTATTGAACATGACGTGGCACTGGGTCGTGCCGATGCATTCGTAATGGATCGCCTATCAGCACTAGAGCTTATCAAGAAGACTGGTCTACCATTACAACTAGCAGGTCAGCCATTCGAAACAATTGAAAACGCTTGGCCTTTCGTCGACAACGATAACGGCAAAAAACTGCAAGCAGAAGTAAATGAAGCATTAGCAGCAATGCGCGCAGATGGTACGCTAGAAAGTATCTCTCAGAAATGGTTTGGTGCGGACATTACTCAGAAGTAATTACTCACTTTCTCCATTCAAGGCCCACTGCTTTATACAGCGGTGGGCTTTTTGCTTTTGTGCACTGATTAAAAAACCTGATACAACAGTACTTACATATAGAACAACACTGCCAATAAAAATACGAGATAGATTATGGGATTTGACTTTAATTACATGCTAGAGCTGTTGCCAATACTACTGAAGTATTTAGGCACCACGATGGAGATGGCGACCTGGGGCTTGTTCTTTGCTCTGATCCTGTCTCTGATACTGGCGAATATTCGTGTATTCAAAATCCCAGTGCTCGACCAACTGAGCCAGCTGTACATTAGCTTCTTCCGAGGCACACCACTGTTGGTGCAGCTGTTCCTCCTTTATTACGGCTTACCACAAGTCTTCCCGTGGATGGTTGGGTTGGATGCCTTCAGCGCCGCTGTGATTGGCTTAACCCTGCACTTTGCCGCGTATATGGCAGAAAGTATTCGTGCCGCGATTATCGGTATTGATCGCAGCCAGATGGAAGCCAGCCTTTCGGTCGGTATGACAACCAGCCAAGCGATGCGCCGAGTGATCTTACCGCAAGCAACTCGCGTGGCACTGCCGTCGTTGATGAACTACTTCATCGATATGATCAAGTCGACTTCACTTGCCTTCACCCTAGGTGTCGCCGAAATCATGGCTAAAGCTCAGATGGAGGCTTCTTCAAGTTTCCGCTTCTTCGAGGCTTTCTTAGCAGTCGCACTGATTTACTGGGGCGTGGTGGTTATCCTCACTCGTATTCAAATTTGGGCCGAAGTGAAACTGAATAAGGCGTATGTACGATGATCAAATTACAAAGTATCCACAAGCAGTTTGGTGACACCGAAGTTTTGAAAGGGATCGACCTAGAAATCAAACAAGGTGAGATAATTGTCATCATAGGTTCAAGTGGTACGGGTAAATCTACCCTACTGCGTTGTGTGAATTTTCTAGAGCAAGCCGATCAAGGCACGATTTCGATTGATGATATCAAGGTTGATACTCAGAAACACACTAAGGCAGAGGTGCTTGCACTGCGTCGTAAGACCGGTTTTGTGTTCCAAAACTATGCACTGTTCGCTCACCAAACCGCGAGACAGAATATTGCTGAAGGTTTAATTACCGTTCGTGGTTGGAAAAAACAGCAAGCCCATGAAAAAGCACAACAAATACTTGATGATATTGGCTTAGGTGACAAAGGTGATAGCTACCCAGCCGCGCTCTCTGGTGGCCAGCAACAACGGGTGGGTATTGGCCGTGCAATGGCACTACAACCCGAGCTTTTACTGTTTGATGAGCCGACTTCAGCGCTCGATCCTGAGTGGGTTGGCGAAGTGCTTAACCTAATGAAAAAACTGGCAAATCAGCATCAAACCATGCTGGTGGTTACCCATGAAATGCAGTTCGCGAGAGAGGTCGCAGACCGAGTGATCTTCATGGCTGACGGTCATATTATCGAGCAGGGATCTCCACAGGATATTTTTGGTAATCCACAGGATCCTAAATTAAAAAAATTCTTAAATAAGGTTGGGATCGACTAAGGATCCTTGTGATTTTAGTTATTCTACGTATAATCCCCCGACCGGAATTTTAGTTAACCCAATCATTGACACTTTTTGTGACAGTGATTACAATTCCGCCTCTTTGTTGAGAGGCGTCGGTTTTCCTTTCTTATATAAAGAAGAGAAAAAATGCCCACGCCGGGTTTAACAAAAACCTAAAACTACTGATCAGTAAGGTAATTACAATGAAACGCACTTTTCAACCTACAGTTCTAAAGCGTAAGCGTACTCACGGTTTCCGTGCTCGCATGGCTACTAAGAACGGTCGCGCAACAATCAATGCACGTCGTGCAAAAGGCCGTAAGCGTCTTTCTAAGTAATCTTTGATTATTTTGAATAAGCTAGCCTTCGGTCGGGAGTTACGCTTGTTAACTCCCGAACATTATCAAAATGTCTTCAAGCAAGCTCATCGAGCTGGCTCCCCTCATTTCACCATCATTGCCCGAAATAACTCTCTTTCAAATCCTCGTCTTGGATTAGCCGTTCCGAAAAAGCAGATTAAAACCGCCGTGGGTCGTAACCGATTCAAGCGTCTTACTCGTGAAAGCTTTCGTAACACTCAACACAAACTTCCTAACAAAGATTTTGTTGTAATCGCTAAGAAGAGCGCGCAAGATTTAAGCAATGAAGAAATGTTCAAGCTACTCGACAAATTATGGCTTCGCCTGTCTCGCCCTTCGCGTGGATAGCGCTAATACCCATCTATTTTTATAGATGGTTTATTAGTCCACTCATCGGCCCACGCTGCCGATTTACTCCAACCTGCTCTTTATATGCGATAGAAGCGTTGAAAGCTCACGGTTTTGTAAAAGGGTGTTGGTTATCAGGCAAACGTCTATTAAAATGCCATCCTTTGAACGAAGGGGGCTTTGACCCCGTTCCACCAGTCCAAAAACAAGACAGAGATAAATAACGATGGATTCTCAACGTAATATCCTGTTAATCGCATTGGCTTTGGTTTCTTTCCTACTGTTCCAACAATGGAACGTAGCTCAGAATCCAGCACCACAAGCGGTTGAGCAGGCACAATCTGGCAGCACCCTACCAGCGCCATCTTATGCAGATGATCTAGACCCGGCTCCTGGTCAAGTTGCTTCTTCTGCTAAAACTATCACAGTAACAACTGATGTACTGACTCTGTCAATTGATACGGTTGGTGGTGATGTCGTTAAAGCAAACCTAAACGATTACTCTGCTGAGTTCGATTCTGAAGATACGTTTGTTCTTCTTAAAAACGAACCAGGTCACCAATTTATCGCACAAAGCGGTCTAGTGGGTCCTCAAGGTATCGATTTAAGCAGCACAAACCGCCCAAGCTACACAGTTTCAGCAGACAGCTTCACGCTTGCTGATGGTCAGGATGAACTACGCATCCCGATGACTTACCAAGCGAACGGCCTTGATTACACGAAAACATTCATCCTTAAGCGTGGCAGCTACGCAATGGATGTTGAATACGATGTAGTCAACAACTCTGGTAACAACGCGACATTCGGCATGTACGCTCACCTGCGTCAGAACGTAATGGATGACGGCGGTAGCCTAACAATGCCAACTTACCGTGGTGGTGCTTACTCTACGGAAGATACGCGTTACAAAAAATACAGCTTCGACGACATGCAAGATCGCAACCTGTCTCTTAACCTAGCAAACGGTCAAGGTTGGGCAGCGATGATTCAGCACTACTTTGCAAGTGCATGGATCCCACGCGACGAAGCAGGCAGCAACCTTTACACTCGTGTAATTGGTAACCTTGGCGACATCGGTGTTCGCATGCCGAACAAAACCATCGCTACTGGCGACGAAGCAAACTTCAAAGCAACGCTTTGGGTTGGTCCTAAACTTCAAGACCAAATGGCTGCTGTTGCACCTAACCTAGACCTAGTAGTTGACTACGGTTGGTTATGGTTCATTGCTAAACCACTTCATACTCTGCTTTCGTTCATTCAAGGCATCGTTGTGAACTGGGGTCTGGCAATCATCTGTCTAACTTTCATCGTTCGTGGTGCTATGTACCCACTAACGAAAGCTCAGTACACGTCTATGGCGAAAATGCGTATGCTTCAGCCTAAGCTGACTGCAATGCGTGAGCGTATCGGCGACGATCGTCAACGCATGAGCCAAGAAATGATGGAGCTTTACAAGAAAGAGAAAGTAAACCCACTAGGTGGCTGTTTACCTATCCTTCTGCAAATGCCTATCTTCATTTCGCTATACTGGGCACTAATGGAGTCTGTTGAACTGCGTCACTCACCGTTCTTCGGTTGGATTACTGACCTTTCGGCACAAGACCCATACTACATCTTGCCACTTCTGATGGGTGCTTCAATGTTCCTAATCCAGAAGATGAGCCCGACAACTGTAACGGATCCAATGCAGCAGAAGATCATGACCTTTATGCCGGTTATGTTCACATTCTTCTTCCTGTTCTTCCCTTCAGGTCTGGTTCTATACTGGCTAGTATCGAACATCGTAACTCTGATTCAGCAAACGCTTATCTACCGCGCGCTGGAAAAGAAAGGCTTACATTCTAAGTAAGTTCGATAATAGAAAGAGACAAAGAAAGGCGACCAAAAGGTCGCCTTTTTGTTTTTAGCTGATTACAATTCAGCTAATTGATTAATCGTGAGCGCCCCTTTTTGGCTTTCACATGCTAGCAGGCACAACTATGACTACAGATACGATTGTTGCTCAAGCGACTGCACCCGGCCGTGGCGGCGTCGGTATTATTCGCGTTTCAGGCCCACAAGCAGCCCAAGTTGCGCTTGAAGTTACCGGCAAAGTACTGAAACCACGTTACGCTGAGTACACCCCTTTTAAATCTCACGATGGTTTAGAGCTAGACCAAGGCATCGCGCTTTACTTTCCTAACCCGCACTCGTTTACCGGTGAAGACGTTTTAGAGCTGCAAGGCCACGGTGGTCCTGTGGTAATGGATATGCTCATCAAGCGCATCCTCGCTATTCCAGGGCTACGCGCAGCACGCCCAGGTGAGTTCTCGGAGCGTGCCTTCTTGAACGACAAGATGGATTTAACCCAAGCAGAAGCGATTGCTGACCTCATTGATGCCAGTTCAGAAGAAGCGGCGAAATCAGCTCTGCAATCGTTGCAAGGTGAGTTCTCGAAACGCATTAATACGCTGGTGGACTCTCTGATTCACTTACGCATCTATGTTGAAGCCGCTATCGACTTCCCAGAAGAAGAGATTGATTTCCTTGCTGACGGTAAAGTAAGTGCTGACTTACAAGCTATCATCGACAACCTCGAAGCGGTTCGCCAAGAAGCCAATCAAGGTGCCATCATGCGTGAAGGTATGAAGGTGGTGATTGCAGGTCGTCCTAATGCCGGTAAGTCGAGCTTACTGAATGCATTATCGGGTAAAGACTCCGCGATTGTGACTGATATTGCAGGTACAACCCGTGATGTACTTCGTGAACATATCCATATTGATGGTATGCCACTGCACATTATTGATACCGCAGGCCTGCGTGAAGCCTCGGATGAAGTCGAAAAAATCGGTATTGAACGCGCTTGGGAAGAAATTGCTCAAGCCGATCGCGTTTTATTTATGGTCGATGGCACCACTACCGATGCAACCGACCCGAAAGATATCTGGCCAGATTTCGTTGATCGTCTGCCGAATAACATCGGAATGACCGTGATTCGTAACAAAGCCGATCAAACCGGTGAAGATCTCGGGATTTGCCATGTTAATGATCCAACTCTGATTCGACTATCAGCAAAGACGGGACAAGGCGTTGATGCACTACGTAATCACTTAAAAGATTGCATGGGCTTTGCTGGTGGCAATGAAGGTGGCTTCATGGCACGTCGTCGCCACTTAGATGCCCTAGAACGCGCATCTGAGCATCTAGATATTGGCCAGCAACAGCTCGAAGGCTATATGGCAGGGGAAATCTTGGCAGAAGAACTGCGTATAACGCAGCAACACCTTAACGAGATTACTGGTGAATTCAGTTCCGATGACCTACTCGGCCGTATCTTCACCTCTTTCTGTATTGGTAAATAACCTTTAAAGGCCGGCTCATGCTGGCCTTTTTCTTTAGTAAGGACAGCTTAATGATCCACATTATTACAGGCAGCACCTTAGGTGGTGCAGAGTACGTTGGCGATCACCTTAATGATCTTCTTGAAGAGCAAGGCCACGAGATCACCCTTCATAATCAGCCTGAATTCGATGATATTCCCCAACAAGGCTTTTGGTTGCTGGTGACTTCAACTCATGGTGCGGGTGAATTTCCAGATAATATTAAGCCGTTTATCGACGCATTGACCCAGCAATCTCCAGATTTAAGCCCGGTTCGCTTTGCTGTCGTGGCGCTTGGTGATTCGAGTTACGATACCTTCTGTTTGGCGGGAAAATCAGTCCACAGCCAGATGAAAGAGCTCGGTGCTCAGCCTATTTCTGACTGTTTTACCATCGATGTATTGGAAACTCCGGTACCAGAAGACGCAGCAGAAGCTTGGTTCAACGATCATAGCGACCAGTTTTAACCTCTCTCCTCTCTCAAAAAGCGGCTTATGCCGCTTTTTTTGTCTCTGAACATCGTGATTGTGAATAACTTTTTTTCAAAAACATCGAAAATTAGCGATCTATTTTCAATTTCTGCTGTGGATAAGATCATACATATACGGTGATTAACCTATAGTTATCCAAATAACAAGTTTTAGGCTAATTTCCTCCTGTGAATAAGTAGCCATTTTGATCCCAGCTAATCCTCATCCTGATCAAAGTTAGATCACATCATTTGATCCAAAAAAGATCCATGATCTCGTTGATCATTTCCGACTTATCCACAGATACCCTCGATCCTAATAATAGATCTAATAAAAGATCTCCTTAAAGATCTTATCTATATTAATTAAAAACAGCTTTTTCGAAAAATCCCAAAAACGTTTTCTCAGGCTATGAAAACAGGTAGAATATCGCTCCTTTTTATCAATCTAGAAAACGTTTGAATACCTGAGGTCGGTTCATGCTTTATCACGAAAAATTTGACGTCATCGTTGTTGGTGGTGGCCATGCAGGAACGGAAGCCGCACTCGCATCTGCACGTACTGGTCAAAGTACGTTATTACTTACTCATAATATCGATACACTAGGACAAATGTCTTGTAACCCAGCCATTGGCGGGATCGGTAAGGGCCACTTGGTAAAAGAGGTCGATGCAATGGGTGGATTAATGGCGCAAGCTATTGATCATGCAGGTATTCAGTTCAGAACATTGAACGCATCAAAAGGCCCTGCGGTTCGTGCTACTCGTGCACAAGCTGACCGCGCACTGTACAAAGCCTTTGTTCGTAACGTTCTTGAAAACACGCCAAACCTGACTTTGTTCCAACAGTCGGTTGATGACTTGATCGTTGAACAGGATCAAGTGGTAGGTGTGGTAACGCAGATGGGCCTTAAGTTCCGCGCAAGCGCTGTGGTTCTGACTGTGGGCACATTCCTAGGCGGCAAGATCCATATTGGTATGGAAAGTTCTTCAGGTGGCCGTGCTGGTGATCCACCATCGATCGCACTGGCTGACCGTCTTCGTGATCTTCCATTCCGAGTTGATCGCCTGAAAACAGGTACTCCTCCTCGTATCGATGCGCGTAGCGTTGATTTTTCTGAGCTTGAGGTTCAGCACGGTGATAACCCGACGCCTGTTTTCTCGTTCATGGGCAGCCGAGCTCAACAACCTCGTCAAATTCCATGTTACATCACGCATACCAATGAAAATACGCATGACGTAATTCGTGCCAACCTTGATCGCAGCCCTATGTACGCGGGTGTGATTGAAGGCATTGGCCCTCGTTACTGCCCTTCGATTGAAGACAAAGTAATGCGTTTTGCTGACAAGAACAGTCACCAAATTTTTATTGAGCCAGAAGGTCTAACGACTCACGAGCTATACCCGAATGGTATCTCTACCAGTCTGCCGTTTGATGTACAGGTTCAAATTGTTCGTTCGATGAAGGGCTTTGAAAATGCTCATATCGTTCGCCCTGGCTATGCGATTGAGTACGATTTCTTTGATCCTCGCGACCTTAAGCTGACTTACGAAACTAAGTTTATCAAAGGTCTATTCTTTGCGGGTCAAATCAACGGTACCACTGGCTATGAAGAAGCGGCTGCACAAGGCTTGATGGCCGGTCTGAATGCAAGTTTGTTTACTCAAGGCAAAGAAGGCTGGAGTCCACGTCGTGACCAAGCTTACATGGGCGTGCTTATCGACGACCTATCTACCATGGGTACCAAAGAACCTTACCGCATGTTTACGTCTCGCGCGGAATACCGTCTGCTGCTTCGTGAAGACAACGCCGATATCCGCTTGACTGAAAAGTCGCGTGAACTTGGCCTTGTTGATGACGCTCGTTGGGCTCGTTTCAACGAGAAGATGGAAAACATGGAGAAGGAGCGTCAACGTCTGAAAGAGACTTGGATTAATCCAAAATCTGAAGATATTGATCAACTGAACCAAATTCTGAAAACACCAATGTCTCGTGAAGCGAGCGGTGAAGATCTTCTTCGTCGCCCTGAAATGACTTATTCACAGTTAACCGCATTGGATCGTTTTGGTCCTGCACTGGAAGATCAACAAGCGTCTGAGCAAGTTGAGATCCAAGTGAAGTACGATGGTTACATTCAGCGTCAACAAGACGAAATTGAAAAATCACTGCGTCATGAAAACACCAAACTGCCTGCTGATATCGATTACAGCAAGGTAAAAGGACTTTCTAACGAAGTGGTTCTTAAACTAACGACAGCTAAGCCTGACTCAATTGGTATTGCTTCGCGAATTTCAGGTATCACACCTGCAGCAATCTCAATTCTGTTGGTTTACTTGAAAAAACACGGCCTGTTGAAAAAAGGTGAGGAAGCATAATGAGCGCATTACGCGAAAAACTGGATCACCTTATTGGCCAGACTGAACTTGAAGTATCTGAAAAACAACGTGGCCAGTTGGTTGGCTACGTTGAGTTACTGAACAAGTGGAACAAAGCTTATAACCTAACATCAGTTCGTGACCCACAAGAAATGATGGTGAAACATATCTTAGATAGCATCATTGTTAGCACTCACTTACAAGGTAAGCGCTTTATCGATGTGGGTACGGGACCTGGTCTTCCTGGGATTCCGCTCTCAATCATGAATCCAGACTGCGAGTTTTACTTGCTAGACAGCCTAGGTAAGCGTATTCGTTTTATCAAACAGGTGATTCATGAGCTGGGTATCGACAACGTGGTACCGGTTCAAAGTCGCGTTGAAGAATTTCAACCAGAAGAAAAGTTTGATGCAGTGCTCAGTCGTGCATTTGCGTCAATGACAGACATGGTAGAGTGGTGTCACCATTTACCTAAAGAGCAATCCGGTGTATTTTTGGCTCTTAAGGGACAACATCCTAGAGACGAAATCGACCTGTTACCTGAATGGTGTTCAGTGACAGACATTAAAGCTTTGCAAGTGCCAGAGCTTGATGGAGAGCGTCATCTAGTTACTTTATCGCGTCAGGGATAATCAGCGAGGCCATAGTGGGTAGAATCGTAGCAATTGCCAACCAGAAGGGTGGCGTAGGAAAAACAACAACTTGCATTAATTTAGCAGCATCAATGGCGGCAACAAAACGCAAGATATTGGTTGTTGACCTCGATCCTCAAGGTAATGCCACTATGGCGAGCGGTGTCGACAAGTATCAAGTTGAAGCAACAGCTTACGATTTGTTGGTTGAAGACACCCCATTTGATGAGGTGGTTTGCCGGAGTACATCTGGCAATTATGACCTCATCGCCGCGAACGGTGATGTTACTGCGGCAGAAATCAAGCTGATGGAAGTGTTTGCTCGTGAAGTTCGTTTAAAAAATGCACTCGAACCCATTCGCAATAACTATGATTTCATCTTTATTGATTGTCCGCCCTCATTAAACCTTCTTACAATCAACGCGATGGCTGCGGCCGACTCCGTATTGGTTCCTATGCAATGTGAATACTTTGCTTTGGAAGGTTTGACTGCGTTGATGGATACCATCAGTAAACTCGCTGCGGTAGTAAACGAGAATCTTAAGATCGAAGGTCTTCTACGTACTATGTACGATCCTCGTAACCGCTTATCGAACGAAGTATCTGATCAACTCAAAAAACATTTTGGTAGCAAAGTCTACCGAACTGTTATCCCTAGAAATGTGCGTCTGGCAGAAGCGCCTAGTCATGGCAAGCCAGCAATGTACTACGACAAATATTCCGCAGGAGCGAAGGCATATCTTGCTCTTGCAGGCGAAATGTTGCGTCGTGAAGAAGTCCCAGTATAGGTCTAACCAAAGGAATTCGCTCAATGTCTAAGCGCGGTTTAGGAAAGGGGCTAGATGCATTGCTTGCAACTAGCTCTCTGGCTCGTGAAAAACAACAAGTAGCTTCTCATAGTCAAGCGTTATCGGCTGATGGTGAGCTCATCGAACTTGCTGTCGGTTGCTTAAAGCCAGGTGTATATCAACCGCGTAAGGATATTGCGCCGGAAGCGCTAGAAGAGTTAGCGGCATCTATACAATCTCAAGGCATTATCCAACCGATCGTTGTACGCCCTTTAGCGCACGACCAATTTGAGATTATTGCTGGTGAACGTCGTTGGAGAGCGGCTCGTCAAGCTGGTCTTAAACAAGTTCCATGCTTGATCAAGAGAGTAGAAGACAAGGCCGCGATTGCGATGGCATTGATCGAGAACATTCAACGTGAAGATCTGAATGTTATCGAAGAATCACAAGCGCTAGAGCGCTTGCAGAACGAGTTTTCACTGACACATCAGCAGGTCGCCGATGTGATTGGTAAATCCAGAGCTACCGTTAGTAACTTATTACGTCTAAATCAGCTCGAAAATGAAGTAAAAGGTTTAGTTTCCAGTAAACAACTAGAAATGGGGCATGCTAGAGCACTGCTTGCGCTTGAAGGTGTTACCCAGGTTGAGGCAGCGAATACTGCAGCAACCAAAAAAATGACCGTGCGTCAAACTGAGCAACTTGTCAAAAAGTGCTTAAAACCAGACGTTGAAGCGGAATCGAAGCCCGAAGACACTGAGGCCATCGAACTTTCACGAAGACTCACGGAAAAATTGCAAGCAAACGTTTCAGTTACTCGTTCTGTTAGCGGTAAGTCAAAAGTGACAATTACTCTTGATGAGCCTCACAAATTAGAGCAACTTATTGCTAAACTAGAGTACTAAATGAGATAATTGATTTAGGTCAATTATGTAATAAACAAGTAATTTCTTACAAAAGTTGTCGGTTTGTATACAGAAATGTAAATGATTGCTGCATTCTTATTGCAATCAATTTGGCTGAACGTATAATTTTCGCCAATTTCTCAGCACGCTTTTAAGCGAGTGGTAAAGTGGGCTTAAAGAGGAACGAATACATGGTAGCGGCGTTAGCAAGACCAGGACGAGTGCTTGCAAAGCAAATGTTATTGATCGAGCTTAGCGCGGTTATATTAGTGGCGATAGGGTTAGGTTTAGCTGTTAATCCTGATTGGGGTTTTGCTGCATTGGTTGGTGGCGGTATTTTTGTCATCGCGAATGTAGTTTTTTGTGTGTGTGCTTTCCTATTTTGTGGAGCTCGTGCAACTAAGTTAGTTGCGGCGTCGTTCTATGCAGGTGAAGCACTAAAGATCCTTATCACAGTTCTACTATTCTCTATTGTCTACATGTATATGCAGGTGGAATTAATTCCCCTCAAACTGACCTATTTACTGGTTCTAGGTATTAATATCTTTGCGCCAGTGCTTTTCATTAACAATAAAAAATAGGATGAGTTATGGCTGCGCCAACAGCATCCGGATACATTGAACACCATTTACAAAACCTTTCTTTAGCTAAGTTTGGTCTTGTAGAGGAGACAAGTTTCTGGAACGTACATATAGACAGTCTGTTTTTTTCGGTGTTGACAGGGATGTTATTCCTTTGGGTTTTTCGCTCAGTCGCTAAGAAAGCAACAGTAGGTGTACCTGGTAAGCTTCAGTGTTTTGTTGAAATGGTAGTGGAATTCGTTGGCGACAACGTTAAAGAAACTTTCCATGGTCGCAACCCTCTGATTGCCCCACTAGCACTGACTATATTCTGCTGGATTATCATTATGAACTTGATGGACTTAGTGCCTATCGATTTCTTACCATATCCTGCAGAGCATTGGCTAGGTATCCCTTACTTGAAAGTGGTTCCTACAGCTGATGTAAATATAACCATGGCAATGGCTTTGGGTGTTTTTGCTCTGATGATCTACTACAGCATCAAAGTGAAAGGCCTAGGCGGATTTGCTAAAGAATTGGCACTGCATCCATTTAATCACCCAATCATGATCCCATTTAACTTGGTACTTGAGGTAATTTCGTTATTAGCGAAGCCACTATCTCTAGGTATGCGTTTGTTTGGTAATATGTTTGCGGGTGAGGTGGTGTTTATTCTTATCGCGGCAATGCTACCGTGGTACTTACAATGGGTAGGTGCACTACCTTGGGCTATCTTCCATATCTTAGTTATATTGATTCAAGCGTTTGTTTTCATGATGTTGACAATCGTTTACTTATCAATGGCTCATGAAGATAGTGATCACTAAAAAATTTTTAAGCTTTATTCTAACTATTAATGTTAATCGGAGAACGTAAATGGAAACTGTACTAAGTTTTTCAGCAATCGCTGTTGCTATTATTGTTGGTCTTTGTGCCGTAGGTACTGCAATTGGTTTTGCTATTCTTGGTGGTAAATTCCTAGAAGGCGCTGCGCGTCAACCTGAAATGGCTCCAATGCTACAAGTTAAGATGTTCATCATCGCTGGTCTACTGGATGCTGTTCCAATGATCGGTATCGTAATCGCACTACTATTCACGTTTGCTAACCCATTTGTTGGTCAACTAGCAGGCTAATTAACTCTTTAATAGTTAATTAAATTTTTGTAGTTGATTCTTAACGAGGGGTAGCTGTTGTGAATATGAACGCAACTCTGCTAGGTCAAGCAATTGCTTTTTCACTGTTTGTTTGGTTCTGCATGAAATATGTATGGCCACCAATCATGCAAGCAATTGAAGAACGTCAGAAAAAAATTGCTGACGGTCTTGTAGCCGCTGAACGCGCTGCTAAAGACTTGAACCTGGCACAAGCCAACGCTTCTGAGCAAATGAAAGAAGCAAAGCGCACTGCAACTGAGGTTATTGATCAGGCAAACAAACGTAAAGCTCAAATTATTGATGAAGCACGCGAAGAAGCTCAGGCAGAACGCCAGAAAATCTTAGCGCAAGCTGAAGCAGAAATTGAAGCAGAGCGTACACGTGCCCGTGATGACCTGCGCAAACAAGTCGCAACTCTGGCTATAGCTGGTGCTGAGAAAATCCTTGAGCGTACAATCGATAAAGATGTACACGATGATCTTCTTAACAACATTACTGCAAAACTTTAAAGCAAGGGGCTGTATATGTCTGATTTGACTACAATCGCACGCCCCTATGCTAAAGCAGCGTTTGACTTTGCGGTAGATAAAGGTGAGCTAGACCAATGGGGTCAAATGCTTACTTTTGCTGCCGAAGTGGCACAAAATGATGATGTTCACAATTTATTAAGCGGCTCTATGACTGCTGAAAAATTAGCTGAAGTATTCATTGTAATTTGTGGCGAACAATTTGATGAATTCGGCCAGAACTTAATTAAAGTGATGGCAGAGAATGGCCGCTTAATGGCTTTTCCTGATGTTTGTAAAGAGTTCTTTATACTCAAAAAAGAGTATGAGAAAGAGATCGACGTTGAAGTTACTTCAGCTGTTGAACTTTCTGAAGAACAACGCACAAGCATTATCAGCAAATTGGAACTGCGCCTTGCGCGCAAAGTTCAGCTGAATTGCAGTATAGATGAGACTCTACTTAGTGGAGTTATTATTCGAGCCGGAGACCTAGTCATCGATAACTCAGCGCGCAGTCGTTTAGACCGCCTGAGCGATGCATTGCAGTCTTAATGGGGATTGGAGCATGCAACTTAATTCCACTGAAATTAGCGATCTAATTAAACAACGTATTGAATCTTTCGACGTTGTTAGTGAAGCTCGCAATGAAGGTACTATCGTTTCTGTAAGCGATGGCATCCTTAGCATCCACGGCCTAGCGGACGTGATGCAAGGTGAAATGATCGAACTACCGGGTGGCCGTTACGCTCTAGCACTGAACTTGAACCGTGATTCGGTTGGTGCTGTTGTAATGGGCCCGTATGCTGACCTACAGGAAGGCATGAAAGTTACAGGTACTGGTCGTATTCTAGAAGTACCAGTAGGTCCTGAAATGCTTGGTCGTGTGGTAAACACGCTAGGTGAGCCAATTGATGGTAAAGGTCCAATCGAAGCTAAATTGACTTCGCCTGTAGAAATTATCGCACCAGGTGTAATCGACCGTAAATCGGTAGATCAACCTGTTCAAACTGGTTACAAGTCTGTTGACTCAATGATCCCTATCGGTCGTGGTCAACGTGAACTAGTAATCGGTGACCGTCAGACTGGTAAAACAGCAATGGCGATCGATGCGATTATTAACCAAAAAGATTCTGGTATTTTCTCTATCTACGTAGCTATCGGCCAAAAAGCGTCGACTATTGCTAACGTAGTTCGCAAACTAGAAGAGCACGGCGCACTAGCAAACACTGTTGTTGTTGTTGCATCGGCTTCTGAATCTGCAGCGCTGCAATACCTTGCACCGTATGCTGGTTGTGCGATGGGCGAATACTTCCGTGATCGCGGTGAAGATGCACTGATTGTTTATGATGATCTATCTAAGCAAGCTGTCGCTTACCGTCAAATCTCGCTACTACTTAAGCGTCCACCAGGTCGTGAAGCGTTCCCAGGTGATGTTTTCTACCTTCACTCTCGTCTACTAGAGCGTGCTGCTCGTGTAAGCGAACACTACGTAGAAGAATTCACTAAAGGCGAAGTGAAAGGCAAGACGGGTTCTTTAACTGCTCTTCCTATCATCGAAACGCAAGCTGGTGACGTATCTGCATTCGTACCGACGAACGTAATCTCGATTACCGATGGTCAGATCTTCCTACAAACTGAGCTATTCAACGCGGGCGTACGTCCAGCTGTTGACCCTGGTATCTCAGTTTCTCGTGTAGGTGGTTCGGCGCAGACTAAAATCATCAAGAAGCTATCTGGCGGTATCCGTACTGCTCTAGCTCAATACCGTGAACTTGCAGCATTTGCTCAGTTCTCTTCGGATCTTGATGAAGCGACTAAGAAGCAGCTAGACCACGGTCAAAAAGTTACAGAACTGATGAAGCAGAAGCAATACGCTCCTATGTCTGTATTTGACCAAGCTCTAGTAATCTTCGCTGCAGAGCGTGGATACCTTCAAGACGTTGAACTTTCTAAAGTTCTAGACTTTGAAGCTGCTTTACTGTCGTTTGCTCGTGGTCAATATGCCGATCTAGCAACACAGATCGACACAACGGGTGCTTTCAATAAAGAAATCGAAGCTGAGCTGAAGAAGCTTGTTGACGATTTCAAGGCAACCCAGACCTGGTAATTGGTAGGTGGTCTTAGGGCCACCTCATACCATTAACGGAGAGTAACGATGGCCGGCGCAAAAGAGATACGTAATAAAATCGGTAGTGTTAAAAGCACACAGAAGATTACGAAAGCAATGGAAATGGTAGCAGCTTCAAAAATGCGTCGTTCTCAAGACGCAATGGAAGCTACTCGTCCATATGCAGAAACAATGCGTAAAGTGATCGGTCATTTGGCTAATGGTAGCCTCGAGTATAAGCATCCTTATCTTGAGGAACGTGAAGCCAAACGTGTTGGTTACATCATCGTTTCTACAGACCGTGGTCTTTGTGGTGGTTTGAACATTAACTTGTTCAAGAAAGCCATGAACGACATGAAAGATTGGTCTGAGAAAGGTGCTGACGTTGAACTTGCAATTGTAGGTTCTAAAGCGACAGCATTTTTCAATAACAGCGGCGCGAAAGTAGCAGCTCAAGTTTCTGGTCTGGGCGATCGCCCAAGCCTTGAAGACTTGATTGGCTCTGTAAGCGTTATGCTGAAGAAATATGATGAAGGCGAATTAGATCGCCTGTTCGTAGTGTTCAACAAGTTTGAAAACACTATGGTTCAAGAACCAACGATCGATCAATTACTTCCTTTGCCTAAATCAGACAGCGAAGAAATGAAACGCAGTCATTCTTGGGACTACATTTATGAGCCCGAGCCAAAACCACTACTAGATGCACTACTGGTTCGCTATGTCGAATCTCAAGTGTACCAAGGTGTGGTTGAGAACCTTGCTTGTGAGCAAGCGGCTCGAATGATTGCAATGAAATCAGCAACAGATAACGCTGGTGACATTATTGATGACTTAGAACTTGTGTATAACAAAGCGCGTCAAGCGGCGATTACACAAGAACTTTCTGAGATCGTTTCAGGCGCAGCTGCGGTTTAAGCTTAGGTAAAACTAAATAGTTAGAGGATTAACGATGGCTACAGGTAAGATCGTACAGATCATCGGTGCGGTAGTCGACGTAGAGTTCCCACAGGGTGAAGTACCTCGTGTATACGACGCTCTGAATGTTAATGAAGTACAAGAACGTCTAGTTCTTGAAGTTCAGCAACAACTTGGCGGTGGCGTAGTTCGCGCAATCGTAATGGGTAGCTCTGATGGTTTACGTCGTGGTTTGACAGTTGAAAATACTGGCGCTCCAATCTCAGTACCAGTAGGTACTAAGACATTGGGTCGTATCATGAATGTCCTAGGTGACGCGATTGATGAGTGTGGCGAGATTGGTGCTGAAGAGCATTACGCCATTCACCGTGAAGCTCCAAGCTATGAAGAGCAGTCTAACGAGACAGCGCTTCTAGAAACTGGTGTTAAAGTAATCGACTTGATTTGTCCATTCGCTAAGGGTGGTAAAATCGGTCTATTCGGTGGTGCTGGTGTAGGTAAGACCGTTAACATGATGGAACTTATCAACAACATCGCACTTCAACACTCAGGCCTATCTGTATTTGCAGGTGTAGGTGAGCGTACTCGTGAAGGTAACGATTTCTACTTTGAGATGCAGGAAGCAGGTGTTGTAAACATCGAAAAACCTGAAGAATCAAAAGTAGCGATGGTTTACGGTCAGATGAACGAGCCACCAGGTAACCGTCTACGTGTTGCCCTGACTGGCCTAACAATGGCAGAGCGCTTCCGTGACGAAGGTCGTGACGTTCTACTGTTCGTTGATAACATCTACCGTTACACACTAGCAGGTACTGAAGTATCAGCACTTCTAGGTCGTATGCCTTCTGCGGTAGGTTACCAACCTACACTGGCTGAAGAAATGGGTGTTCTACAAGAGCGTATCACGTCAACTAAAGCTGGTTCTATCACGTCTGTACAGGCGGTATACGTACCTGCGGATGACTTGACTGACCCGTCTCCAGCAACAACGTTCGCTCACTTGGATGCAACGGTTGTACTTAACCGTAACATCGCATCTATGGGTCTATACCCTGCGATCGACCCGCTAGATTCTACTTCACGTCAACTGGATCCATTGGTAGTTGGACAAGAGCACTACGACATCGCTCGTGGCGTTCAGTCTACTCTTCAGCGCTATAAAGAGCTGAAAGATATCATTGCTATCCTAGGTATGGACGAGCTATCTGAAGAAGATAAGCAAGTTGTATCTCGTGCTCGTAAGATTGAGAAGTTCCTAACTCAGCCTTACCACGTAGCGGAAGTATTTACAGGTGACCCAGGCATTTACGTACCTCTTAAAGAGACTCTACGTGGCTTCCAAGGTCTTCTATCTGGTGAATACGATGACATTCCAGAGCAAGCGTTCATGTACTGTGGTGCAATTGACGAAGCTATCGAGAATGCTAAGAAGCTATAAGGCTAACTAGGAGGCGATATGGCAGCAATAACCTTTCACCTAGACGTTGTAAGTGCCGAGAAACAAATTTTCTCTGGTCTTGTTGAGACGTTTCAGGTGACCGGTAGTGAGGGTGAGCTTGGTATTTTCCATGGTCACACTCCACTGCTGACCGCTATCAAGCCTGGTATGGTGCGTATTGTTAAGCAGCACGGCCACGAAGAAATTATTTATGTTTCTGGTGGTATGGTAGAAGTTCAGCCTGGTACAGCGACTGTACTGGCTGATACAGCTATCCGTGGTGAAGAGCTAGACGCAGCAAAGGCGGAAGAAGCTAAACGCAAGGCTGTGGAGAATATCCAAAATCAGCATGGCGACATAGACTTCGCACAAGCGGCCGGTGAACTGGCTAAAGCCATTGCTCAGTTACGAGTTATCGAACTGACAAAACAGCGTCGTTAATCTTTTTAAGATTACAGACTCTGAGATAAAGGCGACCTAAGGGTCGCCTTTTTGCATTTTTAGATTCTCAAAAATGCTTCTTTTACGTATCACTACTGGTTAAATGGTTATTGCGATTTAATTTTTTGCCCAAAAACGGTTACAATATCGGCTTAATAAAAATAACGTTGGATAGGTTTACAATGAAGTTTAGCGCGGTAATTCTCGCGGCGGGCAAAGGCACTCGCATGTATTCAAACACACCAAAGGTTCTGCACACACTTGCGGGTAAGCCAATGGTGAAGCATGTTATCGATACATGTAATGGTCTAGGCGCTCAAAACATCAACCTGGTTTACGGCCACGGTGGTGATCAGATGAAGGCTACCTTAGCTGAAGAATCTGTAAACTGGGCACTGCAAGCTGAACAGCTCGGCACAGGTCACGCTGTGGATCAAGCATCTGCACATTTCGCTGATGATGAAAAAGTATTGGTGCTCTACGGTGATGTTCCACTAATCTCACCTGAAACCATTGAAAACCTATTAGACGCTCAACCAAACGGTGGCATCGCGCTACTTACTGTCGTGTTAGACAACCCGATGGGCTACGGACGTATTATTCGTCGTAATGGCCCTGTTGTGGCTATCGTTGAACAGAAAGATGCAACGGATGAGCAGAAGCTTATCAAAGAGATCAATACCGGCGTTATGGTGGCGACTGGTGGCGATCTGAAGCGCTGGTTGTCAGGTCTAAGCAACGACAACGCACAGGGTGAATATTACCTGACTGACGTTATCGCTGCGGCTCACGACGAAGGTCGTGCAGTTGAAGCGGTACACCCAGTAAGCCCAATTGAAGTGGAAGGCGTTAACGATCGTTCGCAACTGGCTCGCCTAGAGCGCGCTTACCAAGCTACGCAAGCCGATAAGCTATTGAAGCAAGGCGTGATGCTACGCGACCCAAGCCGCTTTGATCTGCGTGGTGAACTGCAGTGCGGTATGGACGTTGAGATTGATACTAACGTTATCATCGAAGGCAGCGTAAGCATTGGCGATAACGTGGTTATCGGCACTGGCTGCGTGCTGAAAGACTGTGAGATCGATGACAACACAGTTATTCGTCCATACAGCGTAATCGAAGGAGCGACTGTTGGTGAAGACTGTACGGTTGGTCCATTTACTCGCCTACGCCCTGGTGCAGACATGCGTAACGATTCGCACGTCGGTAACTTTGTTGAAGTGAAGAACACTCGCCTTGGCGAAGGCTCTAAAGCCAACCACCTGACTTATCTTGGGGATGCTGAAATTGGTCAGCGCGTAAACGTGGGTGCGGGTGCAATTACTTGTAACTACGATGGGGCGAATAAGTTTAAGACCATAATTGGTGATGACGTATTCGTTGGTTCAGACAGCCAATTAATCGCGCCTGTTACGATTGGTAATGGTGCTACCGTTGGAGCTGGCTCTACCGTAACACGCGATGTTTCTGAAAATGAGCTGGTTATCAGCCGTGCGAAAGAACGTAAGATTGCTGACTGGCAGCGTCCGACTAAGAAAAAGTAGTCTCTTAATAAATAAGATGATTTAAATGAAAGTCAGTAGTACCGCTACTGGCTTTTTCTTATTTATCTAGATATAAAAAAAGAGCGAGTAATCTCGCTCTTTTTTGTTTTCGTTAATCCAGAAATTAGTCTTGTTTCTCGTCAGCGACCACTCGAGAGTTGTCTGGTGTCGCGAAGTGTTCAGAAAGCTCTTTGTTCGAAACAATATAACCAACCCACAATGCACCCAAACAGATCACAACTGCAATACCCGTCGCGCTTAGTGCTTGGCTCGCCATTGCTGCGACCAATGCACTTGATAGGCCACTGATACTGATTTGCAGGCTGTTTTGTAGGCCAGCAGCTGTTGCTGGGCTTTGTTTAGCGCTTGATAGGGCACGGTTTACTACGATTGGGTAAAGAGCACCGTTTGCGACAGCAATCAAACAGAAAGGTGCTAGTAGAGGCCAGATTGACGTCAGTTCCCATTGTGATGCAATAAAGATAAGCATCGCTGCTACGCTGAACAAACCGATAAGATTTCTTAGTACAACACCATCGCCATATTTCTTCACCGCTTGCTTACCGAAGTAACCACCCGCCATGAACGCGATTGTCTGTGGGATGAAGCTCAAACCGATGTCTTTTGCTTCATAACCTAGCTGAGCCATGATCTCTGGCATACCCGTTAGGTAAGCGAAGAACGCGGCAGATGCTGATGCAAACATTAAAACATTACCCATGTAAGGCTTTGATTTAAGCAACATCTTGATGTCTGCCTTAATCGATGTCTGTTTTACTTCAGGCGCTTCTTTTGGTTGAGCCATTGTTGTCGCCACTAGCAGTGCACCCATCAAGGTTAATGTGATGAAGATGCTGTGCCAGCCAAAGCTATCCGCCAGTAACACACCTAGCTGAGGTGCTAATGCAGGAGATAGCGCAACCAAAGGCATGATGGTTGCAAAAATTTGTTGGCTACTGCTTTGTGAGTAACGCTTGATAACCATTGCTTGCCAGATTACCGCAGGAGCACATACGCCGATCGCTTGAATGAAGCGCAGTGTCAGTAGATGCCATACCTCGGTGCTGAATGCTAAGCCGAATGAAGCTGCAGTAAAGATAACAAGACCAACCGCCAGCGTATTACGGTGACCATACTTGTCACTCGCCAGACCCCAAAGAAGCTGACCCATTGCCATACCGCCAAGGAATACCGTTAAAGACAGGGCAATCTGCTCTGGGCCGGTTGCGAAATCAACTTCCATTGCCTTAAATGCAGGAAGGTACATATCGGTCGCAATAAAGCCAAGCATTGAAAGAACTGCAAGGTAGACCAATTGAAATTTAGAAATATTCATAAGATGCCATTAAGCTAAAGGTAGTGATGTTTTTATCATCAAAAAAATTGTTTGATATACAGAAGTGAAAGCCCCTGTTTATTTATGCTGACATTCTATTTTTCAGACCTGATAAAATAAAACGCTAAAATATGTGGTTATCAATCAAAAAATTTGAAGGCTTATGTTCTCTAAATCCTCTTTAGAAATGCTCGATACGGTAGCGCGCTTGGGCAGTTTTACCGCGGCGGCTGAGCAGTTGCACAAAGTGCCCTCGGCGATCAGTTATGGTGTCAGACAGGTCGAACAAGAACTGGATGTGCTGCTTTTCAGGCGTTTACCGAGAAAGGTTGAGCTCACTCCGGCAGGTGAACTGTTCATTGAAGAGGCGCGTGCACTACTGAGGCAAATGGAAGAGGTCAGTGCCCAGACTCGTCGAGCAGCTCGAGGTTGGAAGAAAACCTTGCGTCTGACGCTCGATAACGTGGTTAAGCTCGACAAAATGAAGCCGATGATTGAAGAGTTCTACCAAACCTTTGAGTTTGCAGAGCTTCAGATCAACATGGAGGTGTTTAATGGCTCTTGGGAAGCGATTGCACAGGGCAGAGCGGATATTGTGATTGGCGCAACCTCAGCGATACCGGTCGGTGGCGACTTTGAGGTTAAAGATATGGGACGCCTAGATTGGGCGTTTGTAATGTCGCCAAGTCACCCGTGTGTGCGAGAGCAAAACCTCAACGAAGAATTTGTTAGCCAGTATCCCGCGATATGTTTGGACGATACCTCTAGTGTGCTCCCCAAGCGACACACAGGTCACTACTCAAGTCAAAGACGCCTGTTGTTACCCAACTGGTATAGCGCCATAGAGTGTCTTAAAAATGGAGTAGGAGTGGGTTATATGCCAAGGCACATTGCCGCGCCAATTATCGAACAAGGCCTGCTGGTGGAGAAAATACTGCCTGAACCGAGTCCGCAGAGTCATTGTTGTTTGGTATGGCGAAAAGACGATAACCATAAACTGATCGAATGGATGGTGAAGTACCTAGGATCGAGTGAGCAACTTCACCAAGATTGGTTGGATCATCGCAAGGCGATCTAATGATCTGTTTACAAGAAGATCCTTTTCAAGCTTGAGCTGAATCAGCACCAATAAAAAGAGCGAGTAAATACTCGCTCTTTTTTGATTCGGTCGTTAACTCTTATGACAAGAAGAACTTGTAGGAAGGGTTATCGGTTTCATCTTTACACTGATAGCCAAGCTCTCGTAGATGTGTTGAGAACTGAGCTAAATCATCATCATCCAGTTCGAATCCACACAATACACGGCCGTAATCAGCGCCGTGGTTACGGTAGTTGAACAGGCTGATATTCCAATGGGTACCTAAGGTATCAAGGAACTTAATCAATGCTCCTGGGTATTCAGGAAACTCGAAGCTGTATAGGCGCTCTTTCAATGGTTTTGATGGTTTGCCACCAATCATGTAACGAATGTGCAGTTTTGCCATCTCATCATCAGAGAGATCGACAACCGGGTAGCCGCCCTCACGTAAGTCATTGATGATGTGTTCGAGTTCTTCTTGACCACCTTGTAGGCGTACACCAACGAAGATATTCGCTAGGCTTTCGTCGTTGTGGCGGTAGTTAAACTCAGTTACCGCTCGACCACCAATAATATTACAGAACTCTAGGAATGCTCCTTGTCGCTCTGGAATCGTAACCGCAAGTAGACCTTCTCGCTTCTCACCTAGTTCACAACGTTCAGAGACATAACGCAGACCATGGAAGTTGGTATTAGCACCAGAAAGTACAGTTGCCAGTTGTTTGCCTTGCAGTTGGTTCTGCTCTGCAAACTTCTTTAAACCAGCCAGAGCAAGCGCACCAGAAGGCTCGGCAATCGCACGAGTGTCTTCAAAGATGTCTTTGACCGCAGAGCAGATCTCATCGCTAGACACGGCAATGTGACCATCGATGTACTGCTGACACAGACGGAATGTCTCTTCACCAATGCGCTTAACCGCAACGCCATCGGCAAACATGCTGACTTGATCCAGTACTACTGGCTCACCGGCATCCAGTGCTGCTTTCAAGCAAGATGAATCTTCAGGTTCAACCGCGATGACTTTTATTTCCGGCATCAATTGCTTAACTAGCACGGCAACACCCGCAGCCAAACCACCACCACCGACAGGCACAAAGATGTAATCCATGTGACCATTTTGCTGAAGCATTTCCATACCCATGGTGCCCTGTCCGGCGATCACCAATGGGTGATCGAATGGAGGCACAAAGGTGTAGCCATGTTCAGCGGAAAGGCGTTCTGCTTCAGCTTTAGCTTCATCAAAGTTGCTGCCGTGTAGAACTACGTTACCGCCAAAGCCACGTACCGCATCAACCTTGATGTCTGGTGTGGTTTTTGGCATCACAATCGTGGTTTGAATACCAAGCTTAGAACCGGACAGCGCCATACCTTGAGCATGGTTACCTGCCGATGCTGCAATCACACCTGCGGCTTTCTGTTGCTCTGAAAGGCTTGATACCATGTTGTAGGCACCACGTAGCTTGAACGAGTGGACCGGCTGACGGTCTTCACGCTTTAGCTGAACCTGATTACCAATGCGAGCACTTAAGCGAGGCATCTCTTGCAGAGGTGTCACGATTGCGGCTTCGTAAACTGGCGCTCTCAGGATCTGACGCAGATAATCTGCGCCAGTTTGTTTTTGGGGACTGACCGTGTCATCACTCATAGACTAGCCCTCTAGCTTAGACTTATCACGCACGGCGCCTTTGTCGGCACTGGTCGCCATGCTTGCGTAAGCTTTCAGTGCGAAAGACACTTCACGCTGACGGTTTTCTGGTTTCCAGCCTAGTGCGTCTTGCTTAACACGACGCGCTTCTAGTTCAGCTTCAGGCACATCAAGTGTGATCGAACGGCTAGGGATGTCGATAGTGATGATATCGCCAGTGTTTACTAGACCAATCACACCGCCACTTGCTGCTTCTGGAGAAGCGTGACCGATAGACAGACCCGATGTACCACCCGAGAAACGACCATCTGTTAATAGAGCACAAGACTTGCCTAGACCCATAGATTTTAGGTAAGTGGTTGGGTAAAGCATTTCTTGCATGCCCGGACCACCTTTAGGACCTTCGTAACGAATAACAACCACTTCGCCCGCTTTCACTTTGCCACCTAAGATGCCATCAACAGCACTATCTTGGCTTTCAAATACGATAGCAGGACCTTGGAATTTCAGGTTCTCTTCATCAACACCTGCTGTCTTAACGATACAACCGTCAACGGCGATGTTGCCTGAAAGTACGGCTAGGCCACCTTCTTGGCTGAATGCATTCTCTTTAGTACGGATACAACCTTCTTTACGGTCGTCATCAAGACGATCCCAACGGCAATCTTGTGAGAAGGCTTTGGTGGTACGAATACCTGCTGGGCCCGCGCGGAAGAACTTAAGTACCGCTTCGTCTTCTGTCTGCATGATGTCGTATTGAGCTAGCTGCTCTTGCATGCTTAGGCCAAGTACAGTGCGAGTTTGGTTGTTCAGTAGGCCTGCGCGGTCTAGTTCACCTAGGATAGCCATAACACCACCAGCGCGGTGAACGTCTTCCATGTGGTATTTAGGTGTTGAAGGCGCAACCTTACATAGGTGTGGAACGCGGCGAGACATCTCGTCGATATCACCCATATCAAAGTCGACTTCACCTTCTTGAGCTGCTGCCAATAGGTGAAGAACGGTGTTACTCGAGCCACCCATTGCGATATCTAGAGCCATTGCATTTTCAAAGGCTGCGCGGTTCGCGATGTTACGAGGCAGTGCTGATGCGTCATCTTGCTCGTAGTAACGCTTAGTCAGGTCAACGATACGCTTACCAGCATTGATGAATAGCTCTTCACGGTCAGCGTGCGTTGCTAGCATAGAACCGTTACCAGGCTGAGATAGGCCTAGCGCTTCAGTTAGACAGTTCATTGAGTTAGCCGTGAACATACCTGAACAAGAACCACATGTCGGACACGCAGAACGTTCTACTTGCTCACTTTGCTCATCAGAAATCGTTGGATCGGCACCTTGAATCATTGCATCAACAAGGTCTAACTTGATGATTTGATCGGAAAGCTTGGTTTTACCTGCTTCCATTGGGCCGCCTGATACAAAGATCACTGGGATGTTAAGGCGCATTGCAGCCATCATCATTCCCGGAGTGATTTTGTCACAGTTAGAGATACATACCATCGCATCCGCACAGTGAGCATTCACCATGTACTCTACTGAGTCTGCGATAAGCTCACGTGATGGCAGTGAGTACAGCATGCCACCGTGACCCATTGCGATACCATCATCAACTGCGATGGTGTTGAATTCTTTAGCGATACCGCCCGCTTTCTCGATTTCACCTGCTACCAATTGACCCATATCTTTAAGGTGAACGTGGCCTGGTACGAATTGAGTGAAAGAGTTTACAACTGCGATGATTGGCTTACCGAAGTCATCATCTTTAACGCCAGTTGCACGCCATAAAGCGCGCGCACCAGCCATGTTGCGTCCGTGGGTAGTCGTTGCTGAACGATAGATTGGCATTGCTTAAATCCTTATAAAATATTTGGCTGTTGCTTACTTAGTTGTTTGCGTTTGGTTTTCTGAAGTTTGGTCTGCTGGGTAAACGTAGTCTAACCAGCCCCACTTATCTTCAGTGGTTCCATTGAATAGACCAAAGTAAGCCGCTTGAACTTTTTCAGTGATAGGACCGCGTTTGCCTTCACCTACTGTAATTTTGTCTACGCTGCGAACCGGAACGATTTCCGCCGCTGTGCCTGTCATGAATACTTCATCGGCAAGGTATAGCGCTTCACGAGCAATGTTCTCTTCACGGATCTCATAACCCATGTCTTTTGCTAGTGTCATGATCGAATCACGCGTGATACCCGGCAGAATCGCACTGGTCGCTGGTGGTGTGGATAGCACGCCGTTACGTACCACAAAGATGTTCTCACCAGCCCCTTCAGAAAGGTAACCATCAACACTCAGTGCGATGCCTTCATCGTAACCATGACGGCGAGCTTCGCCACCAACTAATAGTGAAGATAGGTAGTTACCACCGGCTTTTGCTGCGGTTGGGATCGTGTTTGGAGCGGCACGGTTCCAGCTAGAAATCATTGCATCAACGCCGTTTTCTAGTGCTTCTTCGCCTAGGTAAGACCCCCAAGGGAAAGCAGCGATGATCAGTTCCATCTCAGTATTTTCTGGCGGGCAGACACCCAAACCAACGTTACCTACGAAACCTAGAGGGCGGATGTACGCTGACTCTAGCTTATTTTGGCGTAGCGTTTCGCGAGTCGCTTCCATAATTTCTTCCTCAGTGTAAGGAATAGGGAAGCGATAGATTTTTGCTGAGTCTTTTAGGCGCTTAGCATGTTCAGGGTGACGGAAGATAACCGGCCCTTTTGGTGTGTTGTAACAACGAACACCTTCAAACACAGAAGTACCGTAGTGCATTGCGTGAGTCAGGACGTGAACGTTCGCCTCTGCCCAAGGAACCATCTCACCGTTAAACCAAATATAGTCTGCTGTTTTAGCTGTCATGTTTGCGGTTCCTTATGCGTTTATCTTTTGTTGTAAGTTGTTGTTTGGCAGTTCATTACGGCTGATCGAGATAACGTCAACGGTACGTACATCCCACAGCTTTTCGATTTGGTTTACCAAGAACGAGATCGGACGGTCACTGTCTACGATGATCTCAACACTCGCCACTTTGCTTTCGTGGTTTTGAGTGCCCGCAACTTGCTTAACAATGAAGCCACGGTGGCGGATAACACGAAGAACACGCTCTAGTAGTACAGGCTTATCATCGGCTTTGATGTCTAATAGGTATCTTTTCATGTTATGTGTTCTCCAACATCTCACTGTTTGAAGCACCTGGCGGTACTAGTGGCCATACGTTTTCTTCTTCATCGATAAGAACATGAAGTAGGTAAGCGGTTTTGCTCTCTAGCATCTCTTTCAATGCTGGTTCTACTTCTTCTTTACGAGTGATGGTTTTGCCCGGGATATCGAACGCTTTCGCGAGCATCACGAAATCAGGGTTGTCATCTAAGATAGTTTCACTGTGGCGGCCATCAAAGAACAGCGATTGCCATTGGCGAACCATGCCCAAACGAGAGTTATTAAGCAGTACCATCTTCACTGGGATCTGACGACGCTTCAATGTGCCAAGCTCTTGAATGTTCATCATGAACGAGCCGTCACCAGAGATAAGTATAGATTGGTCGTCAGGACGCCCAACCGATGCACCCATTGCAGCTGGCAAGCCAAAGCCCATGGTGCCTAAACCGGCAGAGGTAATGAAGTTCTGTGGATCGCGAGGCTGAATGTGCTGAGCTGCCCACATTTGGTGTTGGCCCACATCAGTCGATACGATAGAGCTTGCTGGCATCATGTCTGACAGTTGCTTCAACAGCAGTGGAGCAAAAATCAGATCACCAGGGTGGTCGTAACGCCATTTGAATGAGCTACGAAGACCTTCAGAGTGATGAACCCAAGAGGAGATGTCTTGGCTTAGCTCTAGTTGAGGCATGATCTTGTTGATGTCACCGCGAATTGGCGCATTGGCAAGACGCAGTTTGCTGAACTCAGCGGCATCGATATCGATATGGATAACCTTAGCATGCGGCGCAAAGGTATCGAGTTTGCCAGTTACTCGGTCATCAAAACGAGCACCGACAACAATCAACAGGTCACTCTCTTGAACCACAAGGTTAGCGGCTTTAGTGCCGTGCATACCCAGCATGCCAAGGTAGTGTGGGTCGTCACGTTCGATAGTGCCCAAGCCTTTCAGTGTGCTTACTGCTGGCATTGGGTTTAGGCGTAAAAACTCACGAACCGCATCGGTTGCTTTAGCAAGTTGAACACCACCACCTACGTATAAAACAGGACGGGTCGCTTGAGACAAAAAGTACTGTGCCTGTTCAATGGCATCAGTTGTCGCAACAGGAATTGCGGGTGGAGTAAATTCAGGAAGAGCGTTAACAGGTGCTTCTGCTAGTTGAACGTCTTTAGCGATATCGACGATAACCGGGCCAGGGCGGCCAGACTTTGCTACCACAAACGCTTCAGCGAGGGTTGGAGCTAGCTCTTCAATATCAGTTACTAGGTAGCTGTGTTTAGTACATGACAGAGACATACCAATCACATCCATTTCTTGGAATGCATCGGTACCAATGTGGGAACTTGCAACCTGACCTGTGATAGCAACCAATGGGATTGAATCCATAAAGGCATCAGCAAGGCCAGTGACTAGGTTGGTTGCACCTGGTCCCGAGGTTGCCATACAAACAGCGACATCTTGTGTTGCTCTAGCCATGCCGATCGCGGCCATAGCGGCGCCTTGCTCATGGCGACATAGGATATGTTCAACCCCGCCGTCATAGAGTGCATCGTAGATTGGCATGATGGCACCACCGGGGTAACCAAATACGGTCTCAATTCCTTGTTGCTTGAGTGCGGATACGACTAGTTCTGCGCCTTTCATCGGAATTCTCCCGTATTACCTTTATTTTGGTAACTGTTTCCTTTGTCTCTGCACATCTTGTGCTCCCATTCTTCCTGTAAATCGGCAAAGCCGAAAATGCTCAAAAATATAAAAATCGAATGTTTAAATTAGAAAAAACCCCCGGACTTGTCAGTGCGGGGGTTTTTTCTAATTCGTGGTTACTTTCTTCCCACTCGCCCCCGCGCAGTCTTAATAATGACTACGATAATCAGGTTAATCAGTGCGTAAATGCGAGCGTTAAAAATCATAATATTCGAGTTTTCTCGTTTATTGTCTTCAGTAAATGTCTACATCTCTAGTGTTATCACACAAATCTGCCGCATGACAAGGGAAATGTCATTCTTTTTTCACATTAAAATACCATTCCACCAAGCTATATAACAACCTTATCGCTTTGGTGAGCAACGAATATCCAGAGCGAATACTTTTAAATCAAAGACAAAGGAAAGTTATGGGACTCGCGATAATTCATAGCCGAGCTAGTGTGGGTGTAGAGGCGCCAGAAGTGACCGTTGAGGTGCATATAAGCAACGGAATGCCTGGCTTCACGCTGGTGGGTCTACCTGAAACAACGGTCAAGGAATCTAAAGACCGAGTGAGAAGCGCGATCATCAATTCTCGCTTTGAGTTTCCATCGAAAAGAATCACGGTTAATCTCGCCCCAGCCGATTTGCCCAAAGAAGGTGGCCGTTTTGACCTGCCCATCGCGCTTGGGATTTTGGTGGCGTCAGATCAGCTTCCGACATCAAAAATAGCTCAACATGAATTTATCGGTGAGTTGGCATTGTCAGGAGAACTTCGCTCGGTAAAGGGCGTTTTGCCTGCGACGTTAGCCGCCGACAGTGTAGAGCGATGCTTAGTTGTCCCACATCATAACGGTGATCAGGCTGCGCTGGTGGGCAAGGGAGCGCATAAATCTGCACAAACCTTGTTGGAGGTTTGTGCTGACATGTGTGGACAGGCTCAGCTTGGGCTATATAGAACGGAACATCATCAGGCTGATGTTTCAGTGCTTCGCGACCTACAAGATATTATCGGCCAACAACAAGGCAAGCGAGCTCTAGAGATAGCCGCTGCTGGGAATCATAACTTATTGTTTCTTGGCCCACCCGGAACCGGAAAAACTATGCTCGCTTCTCGACTGCGTGACCTATTACCTGAAATGAGTGATGACGAAGCGATGGAAACCGCGTCGGTGGCCTCGTTAACGCAACAAGAAATCAATCAATACAACTGGAAGCAACGACCTTTTCGCTCTCCTCACCATTCCAGTTCAATGGCGGCATTAGTGGGTGGTGGTTCGGTGCCTCGCCCCGGAGAAATCTCTTTAGCGCATAACGGCTTATTGTTCTTAGATGAGATGCCGGAGTTTGAGCGCAAGGTGCTTGATTCATTACGAGAGCCACTAGAGTCGGGCGAGATCATTATCTCCCGTGCTGCGGGCAAGACTCGTTTTCCTGCGCGTTTTCAATTGGTCGGTGCACTTAACCCAAGTCCAACGGGTTATTACGAAGGTAACCAGGCGCGCGCCAACCCACAGATCATCCTGCGTTACCTCAATCGCTTATCTGGGCCCTTGCTGGATAGGTTCGATATGTCATTGGAGATACCTCTGTTGCCAAAAGGAATGTTGGCCGAAGGCGGTGATCGCGGTGAAACCACTCAAGTAGTTAAGCAAAGGGTTAGGCAGGCGCGAGAGTTAATGCTATCTCGCAACCATAAATCGAATGCACTGTTAGGTAGCCGAGAAATTGAGAAGTATTGCCCACTGCGACGCGAAGATGCAGAGTTTCTTGAGACAGCACTACATCGCTTGGGTTTATCGATTCGTGCTTATCATCGAATTATTAAGGTGGCACGAACCATTGCCGACCTTGACGGTAACGAGCAGATCGAAAAGAAACATCTATCAGAAGCGCTAGGCTATCGCGCGATGGATCGCTTGCTGAAACAACTCACGGCTCAAGCTGTCTAGCAAGCAGAAAAAGCCTGCTTAGATGCAGGCTTTCGTTGGATTGCAGTTCATACTCGCTAAGGTTAGAACTTGTAGTTCAAGCCAACTGAAACTATATATTGAGACTCGTCGTAGAAGGTAATGTTCGAGTCGCTGGTGCCGTAGCCTGCCAGTGAAATAAACGACCAGTTTTCCCAATCCATGAATTGATCATACTCATAGGCGGCGAATAGGTTGATATTGTCGTCGCTGCGTTTCTTGTCGTAGATCGGGTTGCTCGCATCGTAAGAGCGTTGGTTGTAACCCGCTGTTAGTGCGTACTTGTGACGCCCCATGCCACCAAACAAGCTTACCTCACCACCGAATTGGTCGTAAGATTCAGCTTTACCATCAGCATCACGTGTTTGATAGATGACGGATGGAATAAGCATCATGGTACGACTAAGTGGCAGGCGATATTGACCTTTCAAGTAGAGAGTATTGGCATCTCGTTTGAGCTCTTGATCTTGAATATCATCCTTGTCGACATCTTTGGTCGCATAGGCCATGTCTAGCGAGAAAGCTGAGCCCGCAATGTTGCTTAGCTTCAAACGAAACGCATTGCCAGTTTCATCGGTCTTGGTGCGAGCTGATGTGGTGTTGTATGGATCAGCCCAAGTTTCACCAGACATAATGGTTGGCAGCAGTGAAGCGTCGATCACCATGCCTGACTCAAGTTGGTATTTGTAACCGACTTCGAGAACTACAGTACCTGTTGCTACATCATCTCGCGCGGTACCTGTGTATACCTGATGGTTTAGCTTTTCACCAAAGGTATAAGCAACACTACCTAAAGGAGCAACCAGAAAAGAGCTTTCCGAAGAAGCCTTCTGATCTGTGGATGAAAGATTGCTATCAGCATCGGTATTAAAGTTCGAGGTGGAAGAGGTAACCCCGGTATTGAGAGAGATTTCACCACTGAAACCTTGTTGGTCTGCAAGCTTGGCAAAAGCGGGAGAAGCCGCAACGCTCAATGCCAAGAGAGTTATTTTTATTTTCATTCAAGGGCTCCTTGCCCACCGGTTCTTAGGACGGGTTATTAATAGCAGTAAAGCTTTAAACTTCCAGGTTAATTATTTATCAATAATGATTTTTGAACTAGCAAAAAAAAAGGAAGCCGAAGCTTCCTTTCATCAATGGCTTACTTCTTTAATAAGAAGTTCACGAGCTCGAAGTACTCATCAAGAGAGTTGATACCTTGAGCTTCTACTAGGTAGCGGTTGTTAACCACAACAGCGGGTACACCTGAAAGGCCGCTGTCTTTGAATGCTTTGTCGAAGCGACGAACCATAGAATCTACAGCAAAGCCGTTATACGCAGCATCGAATTTCTTCGCATCAACGCCTTCGTCTAGGAAGATTTGACGCAGTTCTTCTTCATCACGTGGTGGCTTGTTCATTGTGTGGATGCGGTTAAACATCACTGGCACCATTTTATCTTCAACTTTCAGTGCAATCATTGTCGCGTAAGCTTTGCTCATTGGCAGACCCATGTTGCCACCCATGAATGAAACATGGTTCTTCTGTAGCTTAGCGTCTTTAGGTAGCTGTTGTTTTAGCTGCTGGATGATTGGCTCAAAGCTATTACAGTGTGGGCAGTAAAAAGAGAAGAACTCTGTCACCATTGGTTTTTTTGATGCTTCTAGGTCGAGAACTTTGTAGTGTTCACCTTCGTTAAATTTCGCAGCGTGAGCGGTAAGGCTCAACATGATCAATGAGAAAAATGCGAATAGCTTTTTCATTTATCCAATCTCCATTATGTTTGAATTTTTATCTAGTTGTATGTTGCGATTGCTGTTACCACTGAGGCATTAACGAAAGTGGTGGCTCTTGCAGGGTAGCAATTTGCTCTTTACAAGCAAGTACTTGTTGCTCCCAATATTTCGGATCATTAAACCACGGGAAGGCCAGAGGAAACGCAGGATCGTGCCATCGTTTCGCCAACCATGCCATGTAATGCACCATACGTAGACCGCGTAGTGGTTCGATTAGTTTCAGTTGTGCGGTATTAAAATCGCAAAACTCTTGGTAACTCTCTAGCAAAATATCCAGTTGCATCAGCTTATCTTGGCGCTCGCCATTGAGCAGCATCCACAGATCTTGTATCGCAGGGCCGTTACGTGCGTCATCAAGATCGACGAACATTGGCCCATCGCGCCACAAAATATTGCCAGGGTGGCAGTCACCGTGCAGGCGGATATTCTCAATGTTGCTCGGCCACTGGCTCTCTAGCTCTTTGATCAGAAGGTCAACGTCATTGAAGAAGGCATTTTCTAGGTGCGTCGGGATAAACTGAGAGTTCTCTAGAATCTTACGTGGCTGATAAAGGTATTCATCTAAGCTGATGGTCGGGCGATGCTGGAATGTTCTTCCCGCGCTGGCTTTATGAATACGACCAAGAAAGCGTCCTACGCCTTCCAATTGATCTAGATTGTCAACTTCATACTGTCTGCCGCCAACACTTTCAAATAGTGCAAATAGGTAGCCTTGGTATTCATGTAAGGTTGCACCGTTGATTCGCATTGGAGGCGCAACCGGCATCTCTTGTTCGATAAGCTCGAGTGCGAAGTCATGCTCTTCTTGGATCTGTGCCTTGTTCCAGCGTTGTGGACGGTAAAACTTAACGACGTAGCGCTTACGGTCTTCATCGGTGAACTGATAGACACGGTTTTCGTAACTGTTGAGAGCGAGAAGCCCGGATTCAGCGCGAACTCCGATGCTCTCCAGTGCGTACCACATGAAGTCAGGAGTCAGGTTATCAAAGTTAAAGGCTTGCATCGTCATAGAATAAAAAAGGCTCATTACTGAGCCTTTTTCCATTTATTGGGTTGTTATACCAAGCACTACGGTGCGGGTATCAGAGCTTCTTGATAAAGCGGCTTTCGACTTCCATCGTAAACTCTTCATTATCCGAGAGTATAAACTGAATTGTCGAAACTGGTGAGCTCAGTTTTTCTGGGTCGGCGCCCAAACTGATAGGTAGGTTCAAAACCTCGCCTGGATCGACAGTAATCGTCTGTTTACCATACCAGATAGAATCGGGCAGTCCGCTAACATCGAGTTTGTACTCTTGCTCTTGTTGAGTCTTGTTGATCACTTTCAAGGTGTAGGTGTTTTCAACCAACCCTTGGTTATTGACTCTAAACAGTTGGTTTCGGTCACGCAGAACACTTAGGCCGGCAGGATCAACGCTCGCGATTTGGGCGAAGAACAAGCCCAGCATCACGATCAAGATAGCGCCATAGCCCAACAGCTTGGGACGCATTACCTTGGTCGAGTGACCTTCAAGTCTGTGCTCGGTGGTGTAATTGATCAGGCCTTTCTCATAGCCCATACGCTCCATCGTGTTGTCACAGGCATCAATACACGCGCCGCAGTTAATACACTCGTATTGCAGGCCGTCACGGATATCGATACCCGTAGGGCACACTTGTACACACAGATTACAGTCAATACAGTCGCCTAGACCAAGCTCTTTTGGATCGGCTTTACGAGAGCGAGGGCCACGGCTTTCACCACGTTCTGTGTTGTAACCAACGATGAAGGTGTCTTTATCGAACATTGCCGACTGGAAACGCGCGTAAGGACACATGTGCAGACAAACAATTGAACGCATCCAACCCGCATTGGCATAAGTACATCCAGCAAAGAACAGTACCCAAAACACCGGCCAGAAAGACGAGTTAAAGGTAAAGAAGCCAACCACCAGCTCTTTGATTGGGATGAAATAACCGACAAAGGTTAAGCCCGTCGCAATCGCAATCGCCCACCACGCGATGTGTTTGATGGTTTTTCTGAGAATTAAATTGCTCGTCAGTTTGCCCGAGTCTTGTTTTCTTCGCTTATTGGCAGCACCTTCCAGTTTCTCTTCGAACCAGATGTACATGAAGGTCCAGACGGTTTGCGGGCATAAATAACCACACCAGACTCGCCCTAAGAAGGTGGTTATGAAGAATAAGCCAAACGCAGCAATCATAAATAGGATGGCGAGTAGGGTCAGATCTTGTGGGTACAACGTGGTGCCAAAGAAGTTGAACTGCTGGCTACCGATATCGAGCAAGATCGCTTGTCGTTCACCAAATGGAATCCATGGGATAAGCGCAAAAAGTAAAAGTAAGAACCAACCGCCGTAACGACGAAGTTGTTGGAATTTACCTTTGCTTTCTCGAACATAGATTCGGTTACTTGGGTTAAATCGATCTCCATTACCTTTATGTGTTTTTGGGTTAAAGGTTTTAGGAGTCACATCTTTGATGTCGATTTTATCCTGACTCATGGACTATCCTTTTTGTGGCTTGTTTGCCCGGTTAAGTCGGGCATGACGACATTACTTGAAAGTATGGTTTAGAGAACCCGTTGAAATTGAGCTTGGTGCATTTGTTGTTATCGCACTCACTCTTATTATTTTAGAAGATTCTTATGGATGGCGATTATAGCGACAATCTTGTTCTCATTTCTTTAACGCTATCAACCTTTAACAACAAAAGTCATAACAGTTGTGACGAAAAAATAGCGAACAGAAACAAAAAAGCGACCGAGTGGTCGCTTTTCGAAATTGATTGTTTTATTTATACGGCAATTGAGTTCTAACCAAATAGGCGATTAAAGAAGGCCACGCGCTTTTAGAATTGCCGTTTTGAAATCATCTTCTTGGTCTTTTTTAAGACCTGGGATCATTTCATCTTTTTCGCTGTTACGCATTTTTAGATGGTAGATAAGAACATCGTCAGTCAGTTCTTCAAGCTTGCCTTGGTAGCCTGCTTCGTTTGAAAGCTTAATGATGAACTCTAATAGGTTAAGCTCTTGATCTTTCTGCCACTCAGGCTCCATCAGTTCAAGCAGTTCCTCAATGCGGTGACACTTCATACTTTACTTCTCCACAAATTTTATAATGATTTGTGGTTAAGGTATCAAATCGGGTAGGGAATACCAATGTGTAAAGACATTTCAAGATGGGACCGGGCAAGAAAAAAGCGCAGTAAAAACTGCGCTTTTCGTTAAGCGGCTTTAATTACTTTTGTTGCAGTCGGTGCTAATAAAGCAGTCTTCTGAACGAGAGTCATTGTAGGAGCCAATTTCTTAGCCGTTGGAGCAGCAACAAAGCCACTACGACGACGCATCGCACTACGGTTGGTGTGCGAGAACCTGACAGCTGTTGGGCGCATTAATTTACCTAACGGTCAGGCATATCCATTGCCAATCTAATGGCCTGACTTATCATGAGCTTCGCTTCAATTACTTGAATAGTCACTCGTCTGGCTTTCGCCAATCCGAAAAATAAATCAGGATAATGATATGCATGCATATCAAGGCTTAGATTATCACTATCTAAGTTATCGATCGACGCCTGAGTGATAATTAAACGATATTAGAGCTAAAATAGTGTGAGCAGTATATTTGAGTTTGAACCTCTTTCAGGCTTAAGATGATGCTTTAAAGGAGGTGCATATGTCGTTCTTAAAGAAAACGTTAGCAAGTTTTGGAATTGGATCTGCCAAGGTGGATTCTGTATTGCAACAGGAAGTGCTTTATCCAGGCAAGAAGGCGAGCATTATTGTGCATGTCTATGGTGGCGCTCAGCCACAAGAGATCGACAACATCGATCTCAACTTGTGCTGTCGTTACGTCAAAGAAGTTACCATGAACTCGCAAAGGCAAGAGGGCGGTCAAACACGTCGAATGCACCAGACATACTCGTTGGCCAAATGGAGCCTGCCGTATGCCTTTGTTATTCAGCCGGGTGAAACCCGTGATTTTGAATGTGAATTTGATGTCCCGCTGAACACTCCGGTCACGATTGGTGACTCAAAAGTATGGCTTGAAACCGGGCTTGATATTGCGATGGCGATTGATCCATCGGATAAAGACATCTTAACGGTTCGTCCTGATGCACTCCTCGATGGTATTTTTAATGAACTTGAAGCTCAAGGGCTGCGCATTCGCCAAGTTGAGTGCGAAGCAGTAGAGGGCTTTGAACTGCCATTTGTTCAAGAGTTTGAGTTTGTCCCTACCACTGGTCCATATCATGGCCGCTGGCGTGAACTGGAAGTGGTTGCTCATCGTGATGAAACCGAGCTTAAGTTGTGGTTTGAGATAGACCGTAATCGCGATGGTGCAAAAGGCATGTTGGCGAGCTTGTTAGGCATTGGCCAACTGCAGCGTCAATTGAGTGTGCCATTGGATACGTCACCACAAGATGCGGGCAAGATGGTACTTGAGTATCTAGACAACGCATCTTAGTTAGCTCTTTGGTTCTGTAGCTTTAGAGACCTTAGCTTCATCACACCGTTTAGGCGTTATTAATGTCATAAAAGATGTCATAAAAATTTAAGCTTACACGTGTAAGCTTAATGTGCAATACTAGGCAAATCGAACATTTACTCTAGTAGGATAATCATGTCTGCATCATCGGCGAGCGAATACAGTGACATCGAAGAACGCGCCAATGCGATAACCCATGGCTTGGGTGTTGTGCTTGGCGTGGTTGGTTTAATCCTGCTGCTGATTCGTGCGTTTGACCATCAAGCCGACATACTGACTATTGCGAGTATGGCGGTATATGGCAGCAGTATTATCCTACTCTTTCTCGCTTCCACGCTTTATCACTCGATCACCACAGAAAAGACCAAGCGATTACTGAAAACTCTCGATCACTGTGCGATCTACTTATTGATCGCGGGCAGTTACACGCCATTTTTATTGGTGAGTTTAAGAACACCATTGGCGATGGGTTTGATGGCAGTGATTTGGGGTATCGCGCTAGTCGGAATCATTATGAAGATTGCCTTCGTCTACCGATTTAAGCGTTTGTCATTGGTGACTTACTTGGCGATGGGTTGGTTATCGCTGATTGTGGTTTATCAACTGGCGATGAATATCGAGATAGGTGGTTTGGTGCTACTAGCACTCGGTGGCGTGATTTACTCGTTGGGTGTGATTTTCTATGTGGCAAAACGCATCCCTTACAATCATGCTATCTGGCATTTGTTTGTGTTGGCGGGCTGCGCTTGCCATTTCTTCGCTATCTATCTGTACGTGACTCCGGTTTAACGAGTCAGCACCTCAGTAATCTCAGCTTTAATCTGATATTCAGGGTGTTGTTCTAGGTCGAGCTTGATGAGCTTGCCTTCTTCACCCGTCTTTGGTCGTAGGTATGTGTCGGCCATTCGTTTGATTGATTTCCACACAGCAACTTCTTCTTCTGCCAACAACTCACCTTCTGCAGTAAATACGCTGATGTTAAGTGATACCAAAATGACCGCTTGAGTGCCTTGGTTAGTGATGGCTGTCGGAATGATAAGCTCACCGTCTTCATAGCGACTTGCACCCAGTACAACATCCACTCCTGACTGAGACAGCTGTAAGCTTGGCTTTTTACTATTAACCACAATCGTAGTGCCACGCGTGTTCGTTGCGACAGGTACGGCTACGACAGGCACTGCAGTCTCTGATGTTGTCGCTGCTGCTTCCGTTTGCTTCGGTGCCACGTATTGCCAAGTAAAATCATCTTTGAGTAACACTTGTTTGCCATCAGGCAATGTGACCATTTGATCAGCAAAGGCAGAACTTACGAATACTGAGTTTGCGAGCAATGCGCCAGCGAGAAGTACGTATGATTTCATCTGTGTTTCCTTGATTTTGTGCTTGGTTAGCGTCGCCAAAAGGCTGGGAAGAATAGAACGATCAGCGTCAGTATCTCGAGTCTTCCCATCAACATACCAAGGCTTAATAGCCACTTTGCAGCGTCTGGCAGCGGCGCAAAGTTCCCAGTTGGACCGATCACATTGCCCATGCCTGGACCAACGTTGGCAACGGCTGTGATAGCGCCAGATATACTGGTCACAGGATCAAGTCCCATCGCACTCAAGCCACCAGCAATTAAGATAATCGTAATAAAGAACATCAAACCAAATGCGACCAGTGAACGCACAATGTCGTCATTCACTGGGCGTTGGTTATAGCGCTGAACAAAGACACCCGATGGGTGGATCAGCTTCATCATTTGTTTATGAAGCATGGTCATCGCGATCTGGAAGCGGAAGATTTTGATACCGCCAGAGGTTGAACCCGAGCACGCGCCCGCCATCATTAAAAACGCAAACAAGGTAGTCGGTAGTGCACCCCACGCGGTGAAGTCTTCTAAGCCAAAACCGGTTGTGGTGACGACTGACACTATGTTGAACATCGAAACACGCATTGCATCCATGATGGTGTAGTCATCCCTAACCACCAGCCATGTCGATATTACGGCACTGGTGACCAAGAATAGATACGTGAAGCCTCTCACTTGAGCGTCTTTGTAGAGGATTGAGAGTTTTCTACCACGCAGTGCGCTAACAAACAGTAAGAACGGCAGACCGCCAAGGAACATGAACAGGGTTCCCACCCAGTGAGCACTGTTAGAGAAGTGGTTCATTGAGCCATCTGATGTTGAGTAACCACCCGTCGACAGTGTTGTGAAGGCGTGATTGATCGCATCAAAGATGCCCATGCCTGCAAACAGATAGCTAATGATGCACAAGCCAGTCAGAACCAGATAAACCGCCACGATGTTCTTCGCGACCGTTTTTGCTCGTGGGCTGCTTTTATCTGACCAATCTGATGATTCGGTTTGGAACAGGCGCATACCACCGACGTTGAGCATTGGTAGAACCGCTACCGCCATAACGATGAAGCCGATGCCGCCTAACCATTGCAGTATAGAGCGCCACAACAGAATGCTTGGTGCCATGCTGTCTAAGCCGCTCAATACAGTTGAGCCAGTCGTGGTGATACCAGACATGGTTTCAAAATAGGCGTCGGTGAAGCTGATGTGGTTGATGAAGACAAACGGCAGTGCAGCAAAGGCACTGGCAATCGTCCATACCAGAGAGGTGATCAGGAACATGTCTCGTACCCCAAGTCGGAACTTAGCTGAACGGCCTAAACTCAAGCAGATGAACGCCACTATGTGCGTGATCACTACCGACTGACCAAACTCGAGGAAGCCACCGGTGCCTGTAAAAAAGGCAACCAATGTAGGGATGTACATGAAAAGGGCGAGTTTTGATAACACTAACCCTATCACTAATAATATCGGACGAAAGTTGACCATAGCTTAATAGACCATAGCTTTAATTGATTACAGCTTTGTGCCGGAGCGTCGTTCTCACAAAAAGAAAGTTGCGAGAACAAGCTTACGAGAACAAGGCTATAAGAAGAACGGGCTCGGTTGGAATAGAGACTCAACATCAGGTACGTATTTCTTGTCCACTAGGAACATAACTACGTGGTCATCTTGTTCGATAACGGTTCTATCGTGCGCGATAAGCACCTCTTCTCCGCGAACAATCGCACCAATAGTGGTACCCGGTGGTAGTTTGATGTCGCCAATAGCTCGGCCAACCACTTTAGATGTGGTTTCGTCACCGTGAGCAATCGCTTCGATCGCTTCAGCAGCGCCGCGACGCAGAGATGATACGTTTACAATATCAGCACGACGAACGTGAGTGAGTAGCGCAGAAATGGTCGCTTGTTGTGGAGAGATAGCAATATCAATCACACCACCCTGAACAAGGTCGACGTAAGCACCACGCTGAATCAGTACCATTACCTTCTTGGCACCCATTCGCTTAGCCAGCATGGCTGACATGATGTTGGTTTCATCTTCATTGGTTAGGGCAATGAACACGTCCACTTGATCGATGTTCTCTTCGGTCAGCAGCTCTTGGTCTGCCGCATCGCCACAGAAGACGATGGTGTTTTCTAATTCTTCAGACAGCTTTTCGGCACGAGTGTAGCTGCGCTCGATAAGCTTGATGCTGTAGCTCTGCTCAAGGCGTTTTGCCAAGCTTGCACCAATGTTACCACCACCGACAATCATGATGCGGCGGTACGGTTTCTCTAGGCGTTGTAGCTCACTCATTACTGAGCGGATATGGTTACTCGCTGCCACAAAGAAAACCTCATCATCGGCTTCAATGATGGTGGTGCCTTGTGGGCGAATAGGGCGACCTTGACGGAAAATAGCGGCAACACGGGTATCAATGTGCGGCATGTGCTCACGCAAAGCAGACAGTGCGTTACCCACCAGTGGACCACCGTAGTAGGCTTTTACTGCTACTAGGCTAACCTTCTGTTCAGCAAAGCTCACAACCTGCAGTGCGCCTGGGTATTGAATCAGGCGCTCGATGTAGCTGGTCACTAGTTCTTCGGGTGCGATCAGGTGATCGACTGGGATGGCACCTGATTTGAATAGCGCTTCTTTCTCTTCTAGGTATTGAGGAGAACGAATACGAGCAATTCGGTTCGGCGTATTGAAAAGAGAGAAAGCAACCTGACACGCAGCCATGTTGGTTTCATCCATGTTAGTTACGGCAACTAACATGTCGGCATCTTGCGCACCCGCTTCACGTAGTGTGTTTGGGTGGCTGGCATAACCGTTTACAACCCTAAGGTCGTACTTATCCTGAAGTTCACGAAGTCGGTCAGCATTACGGTCGACAATGGTGATGTCGTTGTTTTCACCAACCAGGTTTTCAGCAAGGGTACCGCCAACTTGTCCAGCACCTAGGATAATGATCTTCATAGCCTTTCTCTTTTCTTTACCGTGGTAATTCTAGTTATCTAACTTTGTTTTGATAATGCACTAGAAAGAAACAGCGGCTAAGAAATAAATTCTTAGCCGCTGTTAGTTGTTATGCCTGTTTTACTAGAACTGCGTAGTAGAAGCCATCCATATCTTCTTCTCCAGGTAGTATTTGACGACCCGGATTTTCGATATCAGACCCAACCAGCGTTGCGTTCTCTGTACGTGCTAGGAATGCTTTCACTTGCAGCACGTTTTCTTGCGGCGTGATAGAACATGTCGCATAAACCATGGTGCCGCCTTCTTTCAGCTGACGCCACATTGCATCCATAATCTCGCTTTGCAGTTCAGCCAGCGCATCAATGTCAGACGCACGACGTAGCCACTTGATGTCAGGGTGACGGCGAATAACGCCAGTCGCTGAACAAGGTGCATCAAGCAGAATACGGTCGAACTTATCACCCATCCACCACTCTTCAGGGTAGCGAGCATCACCACAAATTACGTCGGCACGCAGTTGCAGGCGCTCAAGGTTATCGTAAACGCGGTCTAGACGTTTGATGTCGCAGTCAATCGCAACCACTTCAGTATCGTTGGTATGCTCAAGAATGTGTGCCGTTTTACCACCTGGCGCAGCACAGCAATCTAGGATCAGCTCACCATCTTTTGGTGTTAGGTAATCAACCGAAAGCTGAGCAGCAGCGTCTTGCACAGATACCCAACCTCTGTCGAAGCCAGGAAGCAAAGTAACATCACAAGGTGCAGCTAATTTTATGGCATCAGCAGCTTCAGGGTGCAATGTGTATTCAATGTTTTCGTTTTTAAGCAGTTCAACATACTCGTCACGAGTGTGGTGTTGGCGGTTAACGCGCAGCCACATTGGTGCCTTGCTGTTGTTTGCTTCAACCAGTTGCTCCCATTGATCTGGGTAGCTCTCTTGAAGCATTTTTAGAATCCAGCTTGGGTGGCCGTATTTGCCTGCATTGTGGCTAACGGCTTTCTCGTCTAGTTCTTCTTGGTCACGTAGGTAGCTACGTAGTACAGCGTTGATCAAACCACTCAGGCTTGGACCACGCAGTGTTTTAGTACCCTCAACCGTTTCAGCAACCGCAGCATGCGAAGGGATACGCATAAAGCTTAGTTGGTAAATGCCCACCAAGATTAGGTGGTGGAATACACGCTTTTTACCTTTAAGTGGGTTTTCCATCAGTTCGTTAGCGATTGACTCTAAACGAGGCAGGTAACGAAGTGCGCCGTAGCAAATCTCTTGCAGTAGAGCATGGTCTCGCGGACGGATCGTTTTTTGAGCCGCAGGGAGAGCGTGTGAAAGAGAGTGGCCTTTATCGACAACTTGGAATAGGACATTTGCAGCAGCAGCGCGAACATTCATGAGGGGTACCGAATATTTATTTGAATACATGAGGGCATCTCTGCCCTCGTAAAGGTTTTCTAAGCTGCGTAATTAGCAGCTTTAAAAGCGGATTAAGAAAGTTGTGTACCAACTTCAAACCAGCTTGCACGTGAGTTCAAGATATCCTGAACTGACATGGCTTTTTTACCTGGAATTTGCAGTTGTTCAAGAACAAGTACGCCTTGCCCTGTCGCAACATAGATACCAGTTTTATCCGCTTGCAGAATGGTACCTGCAGGCTTATCAGAAGTTTGCTCTGCCACACGGCTTTGCCATACTTTAATGCTGTTCTCAGCAGCTTCAAAGTGACTCATTGGCCATGGGTTGAAGGCACGAACGCAGCGCTCAATATGCGCAGCTTCATCACTCCAGTTGATACGCGCTTCTTCTTTGCTTAGCTTCTTCGCGTAGTTCGCAAGCTCATCGTCTTGCTTTTCTGCAACTGCTTTGCCAGAAGCGATGTCCGCTAGACATTCAACAAGCGCATCAGGGCCAAGGCCCGCTAATTTCTCGTACATAGATGCGCTAGTATCTGTCGCTTCGATAGGCAGCGTCGCGATACTTAGCATGTCGCCAGTATCTAGGCCGATATCCATCTGCATGATCGTCACGCCTGTCTCTTTATCACCCGCCCAAATAGAGCGTTGAATCGGAGCAGCACCACGCCAGCGCGGTAGGATAGAGCCATGTACGTTGATACAACCTAAGCGAGGCGTATCTAATACAACCTGCGGAAGCAATAAGCCGTAAGCGACAACAACCATGATGTCAGCGTTCAATTCAGCTAGCTCTTGCTTAGCCTCATCTGACTTGAAGTTTTCTGGTTGGTAAACCGGAATATTGTTTTCAAGTGCGATGTTTTTTACTGGGCTCGCAGTGAGTTTTTTACCGCGGCCTGCTGGGCGATCTGGCTGTGTGTAAACAGCAACAACTTCATGCTCCGAAGACAACAACGCCGCCAAGTGACGGGCGGCGAAATCCGGAGTACCTGCAAAGACAATTCTTAAAGACTGACTCAAGGTAGGCTTCCTTCTAATTTAGTAATAGCAGCGGTTATTAACCTTGTTTCTCGTTGAAACGTTTAATCTTCGCTAGCTTATCTTGGATACGTTTACGCTTTAGTGGCGATAGGTAATCAACAAACAACTTGCCTTCTAGGTGGTCAAGTTCGTGCTGAACACAGATAGCCAGAAGGTCGTCAGCGTCGAATGTGAATTCGTTGCCGTCACGGTCTAGTGCTTTAACCGTTACTTCTGCAGCGCGAGGTACTAGAGCTCGAGCGCCTGGTACAGATAGGCAGCCTTCTTCGATTCCATCTTCGCCGCGCTTCTCAGTAATTTCAGGGTTGATAAGCACCATTGGCTCATCACGTGTTTCTGAAATATCGATAACAACGATGCGTTGGTGGAAATCTACTTGCGTTGCCGCAAGGCCGATACCTTCTTCGTCGTACATGGTTTCAATCATGTCATCAACGAACTTTTGAATCTCTGGGGTAACTTCTTTTACCGGTTTCGCCACGGTACGTAGACGATCATCTGGTAATGTTAATACTTGTAATACAGACATATACACTCGAAATATTGAACTGTGCCGAAACAGCTTAAACCTTGTTGGCTCAATTCTAGACATTTTAGAGGTCAAATGACAGCATCCTGAAGGTAATTCTCCAATCAGATGTCATATATTCAGACCAAGGAACCTAGGTCATGCGTCATTTATTGCCTGCTTTATCTCTTATTTGTGCCTCGATTTCGTTCGCCGCTACGGCTGAAAATAGTGAGCAACCTTTAACCATTAAACAGGGCGCACCTGAGGCGTATGTGGTGGTTAAGGGCGATACTTTGTGGGATATCTCTGCGATGTATCTCGATAGTCCATGGTTGTGGCCAAGGTTATGGCAGGTCAATCCAGAGATAGAAAACCCTCACCTTATTTATCCCGGAGATAAACTGTCTTTGGTTTGGATTAATGGCGAGCCTGTATTGAGCCTCAAGCCTGTTATCAAGCTTAGCCCTAAGATTCGTGTCTCTGAGAAGAAAGCAGTACCTACCGTCAACGAGGGACTGGTTCTACCTTATTTACAGTCTGATCGCTTGGTAGAGCAGCAAGATATCGAATCGGCACAACGAGTATTAGGAACCAGTGATGGTAAACGTTTCTTATCGGGTGCAGACCGGTTGTTTATCTCAGGTAACCAACAACATCAAAAGTGGGGTATCTACCGCGCAGTTGAAACCTACCAACGGCAGCAACCCCAAGCAAGTATGACCTCTTTGCGTTTGGTCGCCACGGCGCGCTTAAAAGAAGTGGATGCTGAGTTCAGCAGCTTGCAGATAGACACTCAGCTGCAAGAGGTATTGCTGAACGACCTTGTGCTACCAGAACTTGGTGTTGATCAGGTGAAGCTCTCTACCACGTTTTATCCTGCACCTAGTGCGGCGGGTCAATTTGCTAATATCTTGGGCTCATTAGATGGCAGCCAATACAGCGCGAAGAATCAGGTGGTAGTGATCAACAAAGGTTCACAGGATAACCTTCGCCAAGGTTCTATGTTTACCCTCAGCGAAAGCGGTGCGGTGGTGTTTGGTAAGCAAGGTGAATACAGTTATAAAGAGTCTGCGGCGAGCGATAAGGTGCAATTGCCAAGTACCTCGCTGGGTAGCTTGATGGTCATTCGTCCTTATGAGTATTTTAGCCTCGCGTTGATCACTCAGAGCTCTAAGCCTGTTAGCAAGGGCATTCTGGCAGTATCGCCTTTGGATCTTGCTTTGACAGAAGAGGTTAAGGGCACCGAGTGAATGAGCAACAACTGAGTGCTTGGCTAACTCTAAGTTTTGTTCCTCAATTGGGTGGCAAACGCCTTTCTCGCCTGCTGAGTATCGATTCCCCTTCGAACATTGTTGGCTACTCAAGCCAGCAGCTGCAAGTGATGGGTTTATCAGGCAAACAAATTTCTTATCTAAGAGAGCAAGCCCCAAGAGAAGTGGAGGCTTGCTTATCATGGCAAGCAAAACAGCCTAACCATCACATCATTACCCCTAATTGCCCACATTATCCCAAACTGCTTAATGAGATTGCCTCTGCGCCCAGTGTTCTTTTCGTTAAAGGTCACGTTGAAAAACTGATCGAGCCTCAAATCGCGATGGTCGGCAGCCGCAATGCCAGTATTGAAGGACTGCAGACCGCCAAGTCCTTCGCCAAAGAGTTTGTCCAAAACGGTTTAATTGTCACCAGTGGCTTAGCGCTCGGTATCGATGGCTATGCTCATGATGGTGCTCTAGATAAAGGAGGGGAAACTTTTGCTGTATTGGGTTCTGGCTTGGATTCCATTTATCCTGCGCGACACAGAAATTTAGCCGATAGGATCTGTGAAAATGGTGCGTTGATTTCAGAGTTTCGCCCAAGTGCCAAACCACGACCTGAACATTTCCCTCGTCGTAACCGTATTATAAGTGGGTTATCGCTCGGAACCTTGGTGGTTGAAGCGGCTGAGAAGAGTGGCTCTTTAATTACCGCTCGCTATGCCATGGAGCAAGGTCGAGAAGTGTTTGCGCTGCCCGGTTCTATTCATAGCCCAACCAGTCGCGGAGGTAACAGTCTCATCAAAGCTGGAGCATGTTTAGTGCAAAATGCTCAAGATGTTCTGATTGAAATAAAGAGTCTGTTAAACTGGTCTATAGATCAGCAGCCGAGCTTATTCGAACCTACGCCGAATGAGGGTGAAAATGAACAATTGCCATTTCCACAGCTGTTAGCTAACGTAGGATTAGAGGCGACACCCGTTGATATTTTGGCACAGAGAACCCATATACCTGTGCATGAAGTCATGATGCAGCTTTTAGAGCTTGAGCTCTCAGGGCATGTTGTTGCAGTTTCCGGTGGCTATATTCGAAAGGGGAGAGGCTAAGCTATGATGATGGACATACTGATGTACTTGTTTGAAACCTACATCCATAGCGATTCTGAATTGCAGGTGGATCAAGACGAACTTGAAGATGAACTTCTTCGAGCGGGGTTTCACCAAGATGATATTTATAAGGCTCTCCATTGGTTAGAAGACCTTGCTGCACTGCAAGATACCGATAACCAAGCGGCGATTACTATGTGCTCTAATACCTCGATGCGTGTTTACACAAGTAAAGAGATATCACGTATTAATATGGAGTGTCGTGGTTTCTTGTTGTTCCTTGAGCAGATCAACGTCCTCACGACAGAGATTCGTGAAATGGTGATTGATCGTGTCATGGGGTTAGAGACCAATGAATTTGAGTTGGATGATCTGAAGTGGATTATCTTAATGGTACTGTTCAATGTACCGGGTAATGAAAGTGCTTACACGCAAATGGAAGAGCTGTTGTACACCAAAGAGCAAGGTATCTTGCATTAATACAGGCTTATCATGAGTAGTAAGATTGATAATCAGCTTTTTTCAGCACATGAACATGCGTTAGAGCATGAACCATGTCCACAGTGTGGTGGGGAGCTTCAGCTTCGCCATGGTAAGCACGGCCCATTTTTAGGCTGTAAGCAGTATCCGAGCTGTGATTACATCAAGCCTCTTCATCAAAATGATGGTCATGTGGTGAAAGAGCTGGGCGTTCCGTGTCCTAAATGCCAAAACGAATTGGTATTAAGGCAAGGTCGCTTTGGGATGTTCATTGGCTGTAGCAGTTATCCAGAGTGTAATCACATCGAATCTTTGGACCAACCGAAAGAACAACCTGAAGAGCAGCCACTTGTTGCCTGCCCTGAGTGTGGTCGAGGCCACTTGGTTGAGCGTAAATCTCGCTATGGCAAAACCTTCTATGCGTGTGATAACTACCCTAAGTGTAAGTTCGCCGTTAATCAGCCACCTGTTATAGGTCGTTGTGAACAGTGCCAGTTCCCGTTGTTACTTGAGAAGAAAACAGCCAGTGGTACCAAGAAGCAATGCGCTGATCGCAAGTGTCACCACATTCAATCTCAATAACTCGATATTATAGACACAAAAAAACGGCGCTCAGTGAGCGCCGTTTTTGTATCCAATAAACTTTTTATATCAATAAGCCAATGTAGGCTTACTTCATCTGCTCAGCAAACTCATGCACAGCAGGGTAGGCTTGCTTATCAAGAATCTCAGCCAATGAGCACAAAGCTCTTTGTAATTCTGCGTTGTAGTCAGCGCTCACGTTAATGTGACCCATCTTGCGACCTGCACGCTTTTCTTTGCCATACCAATGAACATGACAACCACCTTGAGCAAGAATAGCCTCAGGAAGAGTATCTTCGCCAAGAATGTTGATCATTGCGGTTGGACGAATCAGTTTAGTGCTACCTAGTGGCATGCCACATACGGCACGTAGGTGGTTTTCAAACTGACAAGTCTCTGCGCCTTGTTGCGTCCAGTGGCCCGAGTTATGAACACGTGGTGCAATCTCATTAACAAGCAGTGAACCTTGAACATCAAAGAACTCAAGTGCTAGCACGCCAACGTAATCTAAACGCTCAGCAATGGCAGTGAACATGGCTTTAGCTTGCTCTTGCAGTTCAATGTCATCAATCGCTGTCGATAAGCTCAACACGCCGTCGGTGTGAACATTCTCAGCCAGTGGATACACTTGAACCTCGCCATTGGTATCACGAGCACCAACCAGTGATACTTCGCGGTCAAACGGAACAAACTCTTCAGCCACAATCGCTTGGTTGTCGGTCGCGGCAATGCACTCAGCCATTTCTGCCCAAGTCGCGTCAACATTGTCTAATGTCTTTAAGCGCCATTGGCCCTTGCCGTCGTAGCCGCCAAGTGTGCTCTTCAACACCATTGGTAAGCCAACGTGAGCAATTGCAGCGTCAAAGTCTTCGCGAGAGTTAACCACGTAGTACTTAGCATTCTTCACGTTCGCTTCGTCTAACAGGGCTTTTTCAAGACGACGGTCACCGCCAGCTTTGATTGCTTCTGTTGTCGGTAAGAACTTACCGCTGCGCTCACACACCTCAAGTACATCGTGAGGAATATGTTCGAATTCAGCAGTAATGACGTCCGCACGCTCAATCGCATTTTCTAAGCCGTTACCTAGAATCGCTTGCGTTAATGGGTGAACAATATTTTTGCTGCCAACATCAAAAGCAGAAATTTCAATATTCAGCGGTGCCCCAGCTAGGGACATCATGCGAGCAAGTTGGCCCGCGCCTAACACAAGAACATGCATGGAAATTAGTCCTCTGCAGGGTTTGGATTAGCCAAAACCGTTTCTGTTTGCTCAGAACGGAATGCTTCTACTTTTGCCATTACTTCTTCATTGTGTGTACCAATGATTTGAGCCGCTAGGATGCCTGCATTGGCAGCGCCAGCTTCACCGATAGCCAAAGTACCTACCGCGATACCTTTTGGCATCTGCACGATAGAAAGCAGAGAGTCCATGCCTTTCAGTGCTTTAGACTGAACTGGAACACCCAGAACTGGTACGCTTGTGAAAGCAGCAGCCATGCCCGGAAGGTGCGCTGCACCGCCAGCACCAGCAATAATTACTTTAATACCGCGCTCTTTCGCACTGGTTGCGTAGTCTGCAAGCAACTGAGGTGTGCGGTGAGCAGAAACCACTTTTGTTTCGTACGCCACGCCAAACTGATCCAACATTTCTGCAGCTAGCTTCATTGTTGGCCAATCAGATTTAGAACCCATGATAATACCGACAGTCATCTCAAACTCCTTCAGGTACGATTTAATTAGTGATTAGATATTTTGCGCGCATTATACGGGTAAAATTACTTAAGGAAAACGTTTGCGTCAGTCTAAGTTGTTAATTGATACATTTTATAAACAAATAGCTTTAGTCACAGTGAATGATAATTTGTACACTTAGCGAGTTCGATAACTGACTTAATGAGGCAACCCGTGGATAACTTTCAACATACATTGCAGGCATTACAACAAGGTGAAGTCATTGCTTACCCGACCGAAGGCGTTTTTGGGGTTGGTTGTGATCCTGATAATCCACATGCCATCAAGAAATTACTCGAGTTAAAACAGCGTCCAGTTGAAAAGGGCTTGATCTTGATTGCTGCAAGTTACGAGCAGCTGCTTCCTTATATTGATGAAAGCCAGTTGACGGAAGAACAGTTGGTAACAGTGAAAGCGACATGGCCAGGTCCGGTCACTTGGATTATGCCAACCAGCAGCAAAGTTACTGACTGGGTCAGCGGCCAGTTTGATTCCATCGCGGTACGAGTGACGGATCACCCTTTAGTTCAAAGAATGTGTAATGAGTTTGGTAAGCCGTTAACCTCTACCAGTGCTAACCTGACCGGCGAGCCGCCTTGTATGACGACTGAAGAAGTTAAGCAGCAACTTGGCCAACATTTGGTGGCTATTTTAGAAGGTCAAACGGGTGGTCGTGAGAAGCCAAGCGAAATTAGAGATGCAAAAACGTCGAAAATATTAAGACAGGGCTAAACCCTGCAAAGGAAGTAAGATGTCAGCAATTGATAAAGAAGCAGTAAAACAGTTTTTACTGAGTCTACAAGATTCGATTTGCCAGCAGCTTGAGCAAGCTGATGGTACTGCACTGTTTGAAGAAGATGCATGGCAGCGTGAGCCTGGCGAGCGCCTTGGTGGCGGTGGTCGAACTCGTGTGATGACCAACGGTGCGGTATTTGAGCAAGGTGGGGTTAACTTCTCTCACGTAGCGGGTAAGGCTATGCCTGCCTCAGCTACAGCTCATCGACCTGAATTAGCCGGACGTAAGTTTGAGGCGATGGGGGTTTCATTAGTTATCCACCCTAAAAACCCATATATTCCAACCTCACACGCGAACGTTCGATTCTTCATTGCGGAAAAAGAAGGGGAAGACCCGATTTGGTGGTTTGGTGGTGGTTTTGACTTAACGCCATTTTATCCTGTCGATGAAGATTGCCAATCTTGGCACCAAACAGCCAAAGATCTTTGTGCGCCATTTGGAGATTATGTTTATCAAGAGCACAAAGAGTGGTGTGATAAGTACTTCTATCTTCCTCACCGAGACGAAACACGTGGTGTTGGTGGGTTGTTCTTTGATGATCTTAACGAGTGGGGCTTTGAAAAGAGCTTTGCTTATATGCAGGCGGTCGGTGAAGGTTTTGCAGCCGCATACTTACCAATTGTAGAACGACGCAAACAGACGCCTTATGGTGAGCGCGAGCGTGATTTCCAACTTTATCGTCGTGGTCGCTATGTTGAATTTAACTTAGTCTATGACCGTGGCACTCTATTTGGTTTACAAAGCGGCGGTCGTACAGAGTCTATATTAATGTCGATGCCGCCATTGGCTCGCTGGGAATACCGCTACGAACCACAAGCGGGTTCACCGGAAGCTCTGCTTTATAGCGACTACCTAAAGCCTCGAGTTTGGTAGTTCTTCCTTCCTTATAGGGATAGTGATAGGGTCATCTATATAGATGACCCTTTTTTATTTCTGTTAGGTAAGGATATGACACAGCAAGTAGATCGTTATGCCGTTTTCGGTAACCCTATTGGGCAAAGCAAATCGCCATTCATTCACACATTATTTGCTCGCCAAACCAGACAACAACTTACCTATACAGCATTACAGCCAGAGCATGGTGAATTTATCACTGCGGCCAAAACATTTTTCAGTGAAGGTGGTCGAGGATGTAACGTCACAGCACCTTTTAAAGAAGATGCGTATCAGTTTGCCAATCGCCTAACTGAGAGAGCTGAACTAGCTGGTGCCGTAAATACCCTTAAGAAGTTAGATGATGGAGAGATCATTGGTGATAACACCGATGGTGAGGGCTTAGTTCAAGACCTGCTTCAACATCAAGTCACGCTAAAAGGAGCACGTGTTCTTCTTCTTGGCGCTGGTGGTGCTGCGAGAGGAGTGATTCAACCTCTTCTCGACCAAAAGCCACAACAGCTGGTGGTCGCTAATCGAACCAGCTCCAAGGCTGAACTTCTGGCTGAGATGTTTTGGTCGCATGGCAACATCAAGGGGATGGGGCTAAGTGATGTTAATGAAGGCTTTGATGTCATTATTAACTCTACCTCATCTGGTCTAAGCGGGCAGCTTCCTGAAGTGTCTGAGGTGATTTTCAATTCTACTAGCGCCGTTTATGACATGGTTTATGGATCTGGAACGACGGTATTCAATCAATGGGCATTAGATAATGGTGTTCATGCTGCTTATGATGGTTTGGGTATGCTAGTGGGGCAGGCAGCAGAAAGCTTTATGCTTTGGCGTGGTCTTCGTCCGGGAACAAAACAGATTTTAAGAGAATTACGTAAAAATCTAGAGATGTAATGGGGTGTTTATAAAAAATGAATCAATCAATTCTATTTCCTGATATCCAAGATTGGGATGAAGAGAGCCGAACAATCACGTTCCCAGCACAACAGTCGGGCGCATTGATTGAATGTGTCATGTCTATTGAGGAATTATCACGATTGGCAGGTAAAGATATAGAAGAAGGCGATCAAGCTTTAGTTATCTTTTCAGAGTTACGTTTCGATATTGAAGAGCTAGCGGAAGAGTTAATAGAAGAAGAGGAGTATGACTCCTCTAATCGGATTCAGATCAAAGTGCTTTAGACTGAAATTACAGAGTCTAGATAGTCATTTTTATTCTGAACGTAGTTGTCTGCAGACTTCTGTAGAAAGGCACGCTCTTTATCATTTAATGGGCGAGCTTGTTTTACTGGGCTTCCTACATAGAGGTAACCGCTTTCAAGTACCTTGTTTGGTGGCACTAAGCTACCAGCACCAATCATCACTTCTTTTTGGATAATCACGCCATCCAACACGATCGCTCCCATACCAACAAGTACACGATCCTCAATAGTGCAGCCATGCAGCATTACTTTATGCCCGATAGTGACATCATTACCTATTAAGAGAGGATAACCGTCAGGGTTTTCAGCATTCTTATGGGTGACGTGCAAGACACTACCATCTTGGATATTCGTTCTCTCTCCAATATGAATGTGGTTCACATCCCCTCGAGCTGCAACCAAAGGCCACACGCTAGAGTCGTTACCGATTTTGATATCACCAACCAGTACTGAACTGGTATCTATATAGACACCTTGCCCAATCTGAGGGGATATTCCTTTATAACTGCGTATTGAACTCATAAATCCTCCTTTATATAGGCACCTTAAGCCCTTAATTAAGAGGAATACTAGTGAAAATGGGGTGTTTTGAACAAAAAATGCTCGAACAATCAAAAAAGTAAGAAAAACTTC
>NZ_JBGONQ010000030.1:0-74101 GCF_041439145.1 Vibrio sp. 1F255
GAATCGAACCCGCATCATCAGCTTGGAAGGCTGAGGTAATAGCCATTATACGATGTACGCACATCGTCTTAACGAGAGTGATAATGCCACATCTAACTGAAAACGAAACCTTTTTCTTTCATTTTTATTCTAAGTGCTCGCATAACCACCACACCGCTAGTTTTTCAATCATGTTCGGCGTTTTCACAGTGAATAAAATGTGACTAAACTCTCGCTAAACGGAGGGCGAGAAACAATGGAAAATCCCCCGCTATTTCTGTGACAAATTTGGTTTGATTTATAAACCAGTTTGTTGGTGTTAGCTTGTCATAAAATCCATGTAAATTAAGGAACTTTGAGTGTTAATATAAACTGATTTTTAATCGTGTTTTGGCGTCCGTTAATAACAATCAGAATGCATAAATTTAACTTATCAGCCAGTCAAAACATTCAGTAAACTAATCCCAAATGAGTAGAGTTATAGGCACTTCTAAGCCTTTGCAGAAAAAAGTAACGAGTTCAGTTGATAATTCACGCAAAAGTCTCGTCATTCCGTCTATCGTTTGGTACATTTGCCGCACATTTTGTCTCCCCTAAAATTCCCATGCCTTCTCAGTTCCGAATTAACAAAATTGTTGAAATTGGTGACACTCTTCACCGCAGTGGCTGTGCTCCTTACAAGCTAGAGAAATACACTCAATTCTATGCAAAAAAGCATGGTGTGGATGTGATGATCCAAGCAACGCCAACTGCGATTAACTATCAATTTCCAGACGATAACAACGCCGTTATTCTTAAGCGTCTAAAGCCTGCGTCAATTAACCTGAGTTTGTTGGCCAATACGATCATTCGTATTAACCAGCCAAGCAGTGAGCCTGTACCAGAACCTGTCGGTTACTCAAAATTTGTGACTGCACTTGCCAATATGGGAATTCCGCCAGCGTATTTGATGCTGGTGGGCAGTACGTTGGAAGCGGTGGGCTTTTCTGCGTTATTGGGTTTGATGGTGTGGGTATGTCAGCAAGTTCTTCATTCACGTCGTGCTATCGCGGTTGAGTTCATCTCGGCACTGCTAACTGGTATCTTCGTGGCGTTTCTGGCGAGCACAGGGTTGCCGATTCCGGTGTGGGCGTTGTGTATCGCCTCGATTGTCTTGTTTGTCCCCGGGTTATCCATAGCTAACGCATTAGAATGTTTGGCGTTTAATGACTTGGTTTCTGGTACCAGCTTGCTAGGGCAGAGCGCCTTAACCCTGATTAAGCTGTTTGTCGGGATTATCATGGGGCTCAACATCGGTGAAGCGATATGGGGACAAGCGGTCTCCATCGACTATACCAACGCGGTACCGATGTGGATGCACATATCTGGCTTGGTGCTGATCTCTGTGTCTATCGGTGTGATGTTCAATGCTCGCCCTAAAGACATCTTACTTGGTTTGCCAGTTGCCGTTCTCGGTATGTGGGGCCCATTCTATCTAGGTTTTGATAGTGGTTGGGTTGTCGGCACTTGGGTGACGACGGTTCTTATTACTTTGTACGGAACTTGGATTGCCAAGAAGATGGAGCTCACGGGTTCTATTTATATCGTGCAAGGGATCATCATCTTGGTTCCGGGTAGCCGAGTATTAGTGAGTGCCAGCCAGTCGGTGTTTGAACAATCGATTTTGCCTATCCCGAGTATTGGTTTATCGGCGTTATTCATGTTCTCGGCAATCGTGGCAGGGCAAATTACCGCTTACTCGATTTACTCACCAAAAGTCGAACGTTAAGCCGTTCCGCTTTTCAAACCTTTAAACAAACACAGCTTAGCGGCTGTGTTTGTTCGTTTTAGGTGCTGCTCTTTTTGAAGACAATTAGCTCTCCGTAAAACTTGTTAGATTTATGCTCGCTAAGCCTGACAAGAGCCATTAAAATGGAACAAATTCTATTTAAATTAAGTATTAACGTATGTCTCTACCTCCTTGCCCGCAATGCCAATCTGAATATGTTTACCCAGACCAAAACAACCTAATCTGCCCTGAGTGCGCCTACGAATGGAACCCAGAAGAAGAGCGTTTAGAAAGAGAAGCCGCGCGTGTTAAGGACGTGAATGGCGTTGTATTGGAAAGTGGCGATAAAGTTACCTTCATTAAAGATCTAAAAATTAAAGGCAGTTCTAGCGTATTGAAAATTGGTACTAAAGCTGTGATTCGACGCATCAATGAAGGCAAAGATCACCAACTAGATTGCAAGCTGGATGGTGGCGGTGAAATGCTGGTTACGGCGAAGTACGTTAAGAAGCAGTAGTCGATAATAGGTCAAAATTGCGAGTCGCTCCTGAACTAAATAGCGTAGAAGCCGTTGGAGAATCAACATCATATGGACATGGTTAAAGCTGCTCTTTCACATTCAACGGCCTTTCATTACTATGTGAACGCTTGCGCTGAGGATGGGGTAGATATTTACACGGGGATTTCCGATGGCAGTGATGCCTATTTAGAAAGACGAATTGCTTATTCAAAAGGCGAGGGTTTGCCAGAAGGGTGGACGCCTGCTTCTACGTATTTTTGTATCGACTCTGGTCAAATCCTTGGTGTCATAAGAGTTCGTCATGGTACCAGTCCGCACATTCACGATGTTATTGGACATATCGGATATGAGACGCTGCCACAAGCCAGAGGGCGGGGTATCGCAAGTCATATGTTGTCTTGGGTTCAACGACACGTATTGACCGAAAGCGCTATTATTACGTGTGAGAGGGGCAATATTGCTTCGCAAAAGGTGATAGAGAAGTGCGGTGGACAATTCCTGAATACCTTTTATTCAGAGCAAGATAAACACGAAGTCTTACGTTACCAACTAGAACCAAAATGAACATTTAAGCGTGGCATTTTTGGTTGTGTCTGGGGCTCTGAATTCCGGCTTAAACGAAAATGAAACCATAGCCAATTATTGTTGGAGGTATTTTGAAGTATTCAACAAGACCGGCTCAGTCATCAGATTATGAATTTCTGTTTGAGCTCAAGAGGGCCGCTGAGTTCGAACCTATCAAGGCCGTATTTGGCTGGGATGAGCAGGTTCAACGAGATATACACGCTGAAGAGTGGGCAGAAGAACGGCCTGAAATCATTGAATATCAAGGTCAAGCGATTGGCAGTGTGTTGTTGCAAGACAAAGGCGAGTACTTCTATTTTTGCCGATTCTTCTTATTGCCTGAGTATCATGGAAAGGGCATCGGCAGCCAAGTACTGAAAGATTGCTTACTAAGGCTGACAGCCTCAATAAACCCGTCGAACTTTGTTACCTGCAAGGTAATCGAGTTGGGGAGTTGTACTTGAGGTTTGGCTTTGAAATCACCTCGCAAAACGAGCAGTTTGTCTATATGTGGCGTAAATAGACACTCATTCAAAATGATCACACCGTGTCGGTAACTTGATAGGCACCTGACACTTATCTAACGTAAAACCTTGTAAAGCTCCCTATGCTTGATGACTAAGCGATTACACTTAGAAAAGATCGAGCGTAAGGGAGTGTGCAATGAATTATTACCCGACTTCAAAAATCGTGGGTGAACAAAGGTTTGGCTTTGGGCCAAAACTAGGTCAAACAACCTATTATTCTCCTGTAGAACAGTTGGATAAAAAGCCATTCGTTCACCAAGCTATACAAGACTTACCGAGTACTGAATCTACTCTGATTAAAGTAGGAGAGAATCGTGTACAACGAATGAAGGCCAAGGGTGACGAACAACAGATGCAAGCCACGAAGAAAGAAGCGCAGTCTTTTCTTCGAACGCAGTATCGACAACAAGCTCAAGCTCGCCACCTACAAAGTGTTGAAACTCCTTATGGTTTTCAAGAGCGCATCATTCAGTTTTGGAGCAATCACTTCGCCATCTCGGTCGATAATCGAAAACTGATGCCCTTGGCCGCCAGCATTGAAAACGATGTGGTTCGCCAGCATTGGAATGGTAACTTTGGCGAGATGCTGATGGCTTCTTCTAAACATCCTGCGATGCTTCTGTATCTCGACAATCAACTCTCGATTGGTCCCAATTCAAAAGTCGGAAAGCGCCGTAATAAGGGGCTCAATGAGAACCTCGCTCGTGAGATCTTAGAACTCCACACTCTTGGCGTTGACGGTTCTTACACTCAGCAAGACGTCATTGCCTTAGCAAAAGCGATTTCAGGCTGGGGCATTAAATTCAAATCTCCTGATGCTGGGTTTCGATTTGCTAATAACCTGCATGAGCCAGGAAGTATCACACTGCTTGGAAAGGCTTATTCTCAATCCGGCGTCTCGCAAGGAGAGTCGTGTTTAAAAACCTTAGCGACCCACAAAGACACTGCTGCGTACTTGGTTGGTAAGCTGTGCCAGCATTTCATTGGCGACATACCTAAAGAACTCTCAGAGCAAATGGTTGCTGAATATCTGAGAGGCGAGGGGAATTTACTGCCTGTTTATCGCTTGTTATTGAACAGTGCTGAGGCGAGTAAACCTAACCCTAATCGTTTTAGACCGCCGAAGGAGTGGCTGTTTGCCGTTCTTCGTAGTGCCGATATTTCTTTAAACGAGAAACAGGCATTCAATGCACTCAACAATTTAGGGCAGCCTCCTTTTAAACCGGGTTCACCTGCAGGCTGGTCGGATCAAGACAGAGACTACAATAGCCCTTCGGCGTTGACTCAACGTATGCAAGTTGCGAATAGGCTTGCGTCTGCTGCAATAAAATCGGCTAAAGCGTCAGGAGTTAAGCCGAAAGCGGTAGTGGATAAAGTGATCGCGGGTTTATATGGCGATGCTATTGATGAACACACCCAAATTGTATTGAACAAAGCCGACAGCGCTGCAATGCAACTTTCCCTGTTGTGGCTAAGTCCGCAGTTTCAATATCGTTAGGAGTGGGTATGAAAAAGTCAAATTGTTCTCAGAATAAAGCGCCACATAGTATTAACCGCCGCCAGTTCATGGGTATTGCGGCGGCTGTTGGCGTCAGTGCGATGCTGCCATCTCCAAGCTTTGCCAAAACAGGTTCAGACAATATCTTCATTTGGGTATCACTGCGTGGCGCGATGGATGGTTTAAATGTTGTAGTGCCGCATGCCGATCCGGATTACTCTAATTTGAGACCCAACATCGGATTAAAACCTGAACAGCTAGTGAAGTTGGATGATTTCTTTGGGCTTCATCCATCTCTAAAGCAGTGCCATCAATGGTATGAGAGTAACGAACTCAGCTTTGTACACGCTTGTTCAACCGCTTATCGTGAGCGTTCACATTTTGATGGACAGAAGATATTAGAGAATGGTACTTCCGACCCGTTTAACACCGTAGGGTGGATTAACCGTTTACTCACGTTGAGCTCAGAAAAATACGATGGAATTGCGATTGATTCGGGCTTACCACTCATCATGCAGGGCGAATCGACCGTGGCAAGTTGGTACCCAAACCGCTTAAAAACACGCGATAAACAAACGGAATTGCTGGAAGAGTTGTTTCAAAGTGACCAAATGCTGTCTTCAAACTTTGAAAGTGTCATGAAGATAGATCAACTGGTGGGAGACCAAGGTGTCGGCAAACAGTTTAAATCATTGATGGGTAAAACAGGCGACATATTGTCGGCTGATAACGGACCAAACATCGCAGCGTTAGAACTCGGTGGGTGGGACACTCACGCCAATCAAGGCAACGTAAATGGACGGTTGAGTAATCAGCTTAAAACTTTGGATGTTGGGTTAGCGGCTCTCAAAGCTTCACTAGGTGAGCGTTGGCAGAAGACAGTGATCATCGCGGCCAGTGAATTTGGTCGAACAGCAAAAGAAAATGGCACTAAAGGAACCGACCATGGCACCGGCAACGTCATGTTTGTTGCGGGTGGTGCGCTGCCATCGTTGAAAGGAGCGGGTGGTAAGGTTATTACCAATTGGCCGGGCTTGAGCCAAAGCCAGCTATATGAAGGCCGAGACCTTAGTCCAACGACTGATATGCGTTCGGTTATCAAGGGTGTGCTCAACCGACATTTATCGATAGAAGTGAAACAACTCAACGCTATCTTCCCTGATAGTGCCGATATTAGACCGATGAATCTTGTTTAGAGTTTTACCAAGACCCAGTTAGATGCGATTCAGTCGTTTGAATCGCTCTCTATTTGTGACTCGCTTGTTTACGATTTAATCGCCAACAGTGCTCCGAACGTCACTAAGCCAAATCCACATGCTTGATTAAGCCTTTTCTTTGCTCTCAATAGATGCTTTTGCAATGTATTCGAAGTAAACAGCATAGCGACAACGCCAAACCATAAACCGTGAAGAACGATCATGTAAAGCCCATAGCCGAGCGCGACATGCTGGTTTTCTGCATCAGGTGAGATGACTTGGCTGAAGATGCTCAAAAAGAACAACATGGTTTTTGGGTTGAGCACGTTACATAAGAAGCCTTGGGCTAAATAGCGCCAAACACTGGTGCTTTGCTTTGCATCTTCCATCGGTGCAAGCTTGTTGTCTGCACTCAAGATACCTTTTAGCCCTAGATAAATAAGGTAGGTTGCACCTGCGTATCTAATCATGTCAAACAGCTGCTCATTCTGTGAGATTAAGTAACTGATCCCAAGCATTGAATAACTGATGTGAGCACAAATCGCTAAACTCACACCGATTGCAGTCCAAATCCCTGCTTGTCTTCCTTGGTTGACACTGTTTTTCAAAACTAAAACGAAATCAGCGCCTGGGCTGATAACAATCAATAGTCCCAATACTGCTAGGCTTAACCACTCCATAATGACTCCAACTCTTTATATTTGATGAGCCAGCATTGTATGGTTTTTTATTGCTGCCTATAATCGAAATGAATTCTACCTATCTGTGAGAAAAAATCACACATGAGACATTTGAAAGCATTTCATATTTTCCACGTAGCAGCGCATTCGAGTAGTTACAGTGAAGCGGCGGATAAACTCAATATCACACATGGCGCGGTGAGTAAGCAGATCAAGGTATTGGAAAATCACTTATCCCAAGTTTTGTTCTACAAACAGGGCAGGAATGTGTGTCTCACCAAAGAAGGGGAATTACTCAAAGGTTACACAGAGCAAGCGTTCCAAGCCTTGGACACTGGAGTCCATAAGCTTAATCAGCTGAATCATCAAGCGTTGGAAGTTTCATGCGAACCCACATTGACCATGCGTTGGTTAATGCCTCGACTCGGTGATTTCTATAACGAATCCGGAATTGATGTTCGATTGTCTACCGCAGGTGGGCCTGTGACATTAGGCGCAACTGGATTAGATATGGCGATTCGCCGAGACGACTTCAACGTAACCGAGCATTACAAACAGATACCGTTAGTTGAAGAGTGGGTTGGCCCTGTGTTCTCGCCTGATTACTGGCAACAGGTCAAAGACAAGCTAGCCGATGTAAAATTACTGCACAGCAGCACGCGACCAAACGCTTGGAGCCACTGGGCATCCATCACCAAAGATAGTGAATTTGATCGCCGATTGGTGTCACAAACTATATCAAACCAGACCTTTGCACACTTCTATTTCTGCTTTCAAGCGGCTGTTGATGGGCTAGGAGCGGCTCTTGGTTCTTATCCATTGGTGGTTGATGATTTGAATAGAGGCAACTTAATCGCACCGTTCGGCTTTGTGCCTTCCGGTCATCAGTACATATTGCTCACACAAGATAACAAGCGCGATGAGCCAGAAAGCCCGTTTGTGGTTTGGCTGAAAAATGAGTTATCGCAGTGTGTTCCAACCTTAAAGGAATGACAGTCTTCGACCTAGAAGTTTACTTGTCTTATGTCAGACTCTAGTTCGTTATTGTGGAAATCACTCAATAGGTAAAGACAGCACGCCGCCATTGAGTTCGACTTGGTTTAACCATTCTGTTGGAATCGCTCCGGCTTCTTCATAGAAGCAAGCCGCTAATACCGCGCCAATCACGATCGCACGCCCGCAGCTATCGCCCCCACATAAAATGTTGTCGCGGATACCTTGTTTAAAGCTCTGAGCGCCAGCAATGATGCGAATCAGCAGCGGGAACGCGGCACTCAATTCGCAATGCAACCCGAACTTTTTCGCGGCATCTGTTATTGAAAGCTCAGGCGCTGAGAGGGCTTCATCGATTTGATCGTGTATAAACTTGCTGCAGGTTTGTCGTACCATCTCTACTGATTGTAATGGTGAATTGCCTTGTATCGCGGCTTGAATCAGTAGGGTGATGGCTTGTGCCCACTCTACCGCTTTATCATTATTATTAGTGACTCGTACCGCACTCTCTACCATTGCAGGTAAGGTGTGAGAGGTGTAAGTACACGCCACTAATGGAATGATCTTTGAGACTGCGGGGAGCTGGGTGTCATCAGCGCCACAGGCTGTGATTGGAGCTTCTGTTAGCTCTAGTTTATGTATGTTCAGCAAGCTCATACGAGTCGCTTTATCAATATAGCCTCGCCAACTACCACCAAAATCAAACCAGAATCGGAAGTGCTTGATGTAGCTCGCTTCATCGTACTGTTGGTTGTCGACTAAACTGTCGACCATCGCCAATAGCTGAGCACCATACTGTGATTGTTCACCTGCGGTTTTTCCTTGGTGAGCAAAGTAGCCCTTGTCTTGATAATCGAACTGATTCGGTGAGCGAAATTCTGGCTCAAAACCTGCTACGTGTAAGATCCTCTCTTGGTCATATAGCCAGTGCAGCCCCATTGAAGCAGCGTCTCCAACTAATGCGCCGACAACGGCGTAAAAAGCTCTTTCTTTATGATTGTCCATGTTGAGCGATGTCCTTGAGATGAATCAACGTAGTTCGATACGTTAAGTATAGTGATTAGCCGAGCATTTTGCTGTGTTTCTAAGAAGAAATATGAAGGAATAAATCCCGACTGATCAATAACTTAAATCAATCAGGTGAAATGGGTAAGGGTGATGAATAGCTGGGCGAGTCGGTACTTCTTATTAATGACGTTACTGATGGTTAAGGTAAGCACTAGAACGTTGCTCAATCACTTTGAACAGACGCGAAAGCACAAAGCATAAAGCAAAATATACGAAGCCTACAATCAGCCAGATCTCGAAGATCAAACCTGACGAGTTTGCCATTTCAGTACCAACGAAAGTCATCTCTTGGATAGAAATCAGAGACACAATCGACGTGTCTTTAACCAAAGAGATTGCTTGGCCAGCCAATGGCGGTGTGATGGCCGTTAATACTTGCGGGCCAACCACAAATCGATACTTAGACAATGCCGATAAGCCGAGTGAATCGGCCGCTTCCCATTGGCCTTTTGGAATACTTTCTAAGCCAGCTCGAATCACTTCTGCGATGTAAGCCGAAGAGAGCAAACCGATACAGATAACACCAGACGCCAAGTTTTCCCAAAGGTTAGCAGGACCAAACAGAAAGGCTTGAACAGCGTTAATATCGCCGTTGTGTTCACGCAAGATACTTTCTAAACCAAGTAATGGAATCAGTTGGTTTGAAACGAAAAAATAGAATATGAAGACAAACACCAGCGGCGGAATATTTCGAACCAACTGGATAAAAATCAGTGCAGGGGTACGAAAGAAAGTGATTTTAGAGTGCCTTGCAACGCCAAGTAATGTACCAAAAGAGAGTGCTAACACCATACTCCAAACACTCAAGCGCAGTGTCGCGATCAAGCCTTGGAAAAAGTAAGGAATATTGCCTTGAGAAGGCGGAATGAAAATCAGGGTAAACGCATCTTCCCAGCGCCACTGGTAGTTAATACCAACAGCGGAACGATAATAAAGCCAGCCTGCAAACACACAAATGACAGCTAGTAACACGCCATCTAAAAGGTTAAGGCGTTGATACCAAGGCTTCATATGAACGTTGGGCTTAGGTGTTGTTAATGCGCTAGTACTACTCACGTCATTCCTGTTTAAACGATAATAATTGATGTGTTGTGAGAGGTGGCTATGAGGTCATAGCTATCTCGTTGTTTTTAACAAGGCAGCGCAAACAATGCACTGCCTCGATTCACTAGCAAAAGTTCTGATTACTGACCTTGAGCAATCTGGTCTTGCCAATCTAGAGTAGAGAACCAGTACTCGTAACGCTCTTTCAACCAACCGTCTTCAGTACGTGCTTTGATCCACTCGTTGAAGAATTCTGTCTTGTCAGTTTCACCTAGGCGAACTGCAAATGCTTCATTACCTTTTGATAGGCGTTCTTCGAATGGAATAAATAGCGTGTCTGCGTTTTTAATCGCTTCGTGTTCTGGTTTCGGGCTAGACGCGATAACCGCGTGTGCGTTGCCGTTTAATACTTCTTGGAATGCTTGAGCATCGTCATCGAACTGTAGAACTTTCGCTTTAGGGAAGGTTTCACGAGCTACTTGCACTGTGAATGCACCACGACGCGCTGCAATTTTTACACGGCGAGAATCAAAATCAGAGATTTGTGTAAAACCTTCTGCTAGCTCTTTATTCGCTGCCAGTTGAACGCCAGAGTGCGAGTAAGGTTCAGTGAACAATACGCTTTTAGCGCGAGCTTCAGTGATAGACATACCGCCAATGATTACATCAAACTTGTTCGAAAGTAGAGAAGGAATAATGCCATCCCATGCCGTCGGTACGAATTCAACTTTCCAGCCAGAATCTTCAGCAAGACGTTTTGCTACATCGATTTCAAAGCCAACAAGATCGCCTTGTTTGTTACGCATCGCCCAAGGAACAAATGTCGACATACCAACGCGTAGAGAGCCACGTTCGTTTATTTTGTCTAGGTTAGGCGTTTCAGAAGCAAGTGCAGGCAAACTGACGGCAAGCGCAAGTAGGGCTGTAATTGCGGTTTTAAATAGCTTCATGCTGATAAATCCTTATTGTGTTCGCCAGTTAGCTCCGAGCTTATGCTCAAGCCAAGCTGCAACGGCAGAAAGTGAAAGTGTAAGTGCAAGGTAAATGATCGCCACAGAGAACCAAATCTCAAATGGCATCGCGGTTTCAGAAACTATGTTTCTGGCTTCGGTTGTTAGGTCAAAGATAGCCATGACACTCACAATCGAAGAGTTTTTGATAAGAGAGATCACTTCATTAGTCAAAGGTGGCAAGGTGCGTTGCACCACCTGAGGAAGAATCACATCCCAGTAAGTATAGGTCTTTGATAAACCCAAAGATTGAGCTGCTTCAAATTGTCCTCTCGCAATACCATTTAAACCAGCACGGAAGATTTCGGCGGTGTAAGCACCTTGGAAAAGTGCCAAGGCCAAAACGGCAGTGCTAAAACGATCCAGCCCTAACACGGGGCCAAACACAAAATAGAGCAAATAAATTTGTACTAATAACGGCGTGTTACGAATCAACTCAACATAGCTGGTGGCCAAGGTGCGTCCAACCACAGAATTTGAGTTTCTCAATAGCGCCGTCGTTAAGCCGATGATCAGTGTCGCGACCAAAGAAATCAGAGAGATATTGATGGTAACCAGTAGCCCTTCAACTAACTCTGCAGGCCACCATTCGCCATCTTCATAGAAAGCAATATAGTCCGGCACGCGCTCCCATTGCCAGCTGTATCCCATGGTTTGTGCACCAGAATCGAGAATCCAGACAACAGCGGCCACTAGTACAACAATTTGTATTAGAGCGGAAAGGGCTGGTTTAATAATTCGAATCAACATCAATAAGTCAGGATCTGATTTAGGAACGCTTGAGTACGTTCATGTTGAGGGTTTTCAAAGAGCGCTTGTGGGGTATTCGATTCCACAATTTGTCCTTCATCCATGAAGATAACGCGGTCGGCCACTTGTTTTGCAAAGCCCATTTCGTGGGTGACACACACCATGGTGATGCCTTCGCTCGCCAGTTCAACCATCACATCGAGTACTTCGTTGATCATCTCCGGATCAAGCGCTGAAGTGGGTTCATCGAACAAGAGTAATTCCGGCTTCATACACAGAGAACGGGCGATAGCCACACGTTGTTGCTGGCCGCCAGAAAGTTGCACTGGGTATTTGTTGGCTTGTTCTGCAATGTGCACACGCTCGAGATAGTGCATTGCTATCTTTTCGGCTTCTTGTTTGCTTTTTTTAAGCGTACGAATTGGAGAAAGAGTAAGGTTCTCAAGCACGGTAAGATGGGGGAATAAATGAAAGTGCTGAAACACCATTCCGACTTGGCCCGGTGTGTTGAACTTACCCGGGAGTACTTTTTCTAGCACGGAAAGTTCGCCACTTTCGAAAGGTTCTAGCTGATTGATACAACGGATCAAGGTTGATTTACCCGAACCAGACGGCCCGCAAATCACCACTATCTCTCCTTGTTCAATATTTAAATCGATATCCTTTAGGGCATGAAAATCACCATACCACTTGTTAAGTGACTTAAACTTAACCATTTCCTTGAGATTGTTCAAATCGTTGTTCATACCTAGTAAAGAGACAGGTTTACCTTAACAATATAGAAATATGATTGCACATAAAATTAGGGACTTATGAGAATTTAATAGCATCTTGTAGGGCAAATTAAAAAGCAGCGCCCAAAATGAACGCTGCTTCTGTTGTACGAAAGAAAAAAGTAATGGGTTCAGTCAGATGTGAAAATTCATCGTTGTATGACCAATATCTTTACTTTCTCTCTATTTTCCCGATTCTTAGTGAATCGCAGACTCTAGAATCTCACGTGTTTTCTCTGGCGTGATTGCTTGGTTCTCACCAAGTTGTAGGTAGCCGTGTGATTCAAGTTGAGCAACAACATTGTCAATCGCCGTTGCTTTGTTTGTTTCGTAGCCGTCGAACATGGTTGCTACGTCTAGGCTGTGGTAGAACGCTTCGATTGCAGCGATTGTGCGTTCTGCTAAATCAGCACCCGCTTCTAAGCCAAATACGTTACGACCCATTTGCTCTAGCTTGCCACGTTTCGCTTCGATTTGGTTACGAAGTAGTGAAGGTTGAACAATCGCAAGCGAACGTGCGTGGTCTACGTGCCATAGTGCAGTGAATTCGTGGCCAATCATGTGAGTTGCCCAATCTTGAGGAACACCTGTACCAATCAGGCCGTTAAGCGCTTGGTTTGCTGTCCACATTAGGTTTGCACGCCATGCATCGTTGTCACGCTCGTCGTATTGCTTACCCAGTACAAGTAGGTTCTTAAGCAGTGTTTCTGCGTAACCGTCTTGAACCATTGCGTCTGTTGGCATCGTGATGTATTGCTCACATACGTGAACCCACGCATCAACTAATCCGTTGATCAGCTGGCGTTCAGGTAGAGACTTCATTACATCTGGATCCATAACCGCGAACTTAGGTTGTACTGCAGGGTTCATGAACGCCAGTTTCTCTTGAGTCTCTTTACGAGTGATTACAGCACCCATGTTAGATTCAGAACCTGTCGCAGGAAGTGTCAGTACCGCACCAATAGGAGTTGCTTCAGTAACTTGGTGTTTGCCCGCTAGGATATCCCAACCGTCGCCGTCGTATTTAGCCGCTGCAGCAACGTATTTAGAACCGTCGATTACTGAACCACCGCCAACGGCGATAATGAATTCTACGTTTTCTTCTTTAACAAGAGCGACGGCTTTATCTAGCGTCTCTTTCGTTGGGTTAGCTTCAACACCAGCGAACTCGATCCAAGCGTGATCCTTGAGAGAAGCGACAACTTGGTCGTAAACACCGTTGCTTTTGATTGAACCGCCACCGTAGATGACTAGTACTTTCTTCGAAGTATCAACCGCTTGGCTGATAGCGTTGATTTGGCCTTGGCCGAAGTGGATAACTGTAGGGTTAACGTAAGTGAATTGCATTAGAGATTCCTTGTGTAAAGCTCAATTTGTTATTTTATTTGATTGCTCAATTTCTATATTTGCATATTAGTACAGTAATCTAGGGTGATGAAGAGCTGATCCTCCAAATAAATTGCCTATTTCTACAAAATTGATATTCTTTCTCTGCTTTAGCTTACTTACTCTTAGCACTTGGAATGGAAAGTCGCCACTTATGAAAACACTCGCGCAGTTGTTACAGTCTTATGTAGAACACAAAGGTTGGGATGACCTTGAAGGGATCAGAGAAACTGAAATTAGCGGTGTGTGGTTGTATAGAAGCAGTGGAGGGAATCAGCGTCAGCCATTTACTTACCAGTCTGGCATTATCATGCTCGGACAGGGTAAAAAGAACATCTACATTGGCGAAAGGCCAGTGACTTACGCTGCAGGTGATTATCTTGTGGTGGGTGTGCCAATGCCGTTAGAGTGCGAAGCCTTGCCTGTTAATGGTGAACCATTGCTTGGCTTGTCGATTAGCATTGATTCTCAACGCTTGCATAGCTTAGTCAAAAAGCTCGAAGATCAAGGCTTCTTAGAGAGCTACTGCAACAAGCACAAACAGAACTCGAGTGGCTTAGAATCGACGCCAATGGAAGAGCAAATGCTAGAGAGCTTTACCCGATTGGTGAAAACGCTGCATTGCGACATTGAGGCCAACATATTGGGCGATGCCATGGTAACGGAGATTGTCTACCGCGCATTAACCGGTTCAGAAGGGCGTGTGCTGTTTGATTTAGCTCATCATGATGGCCATTACGCACGTGTTGCCAAAGCGCTGTCTAAAGTGCATGAAGAGTACGACCAAACCATCACCGTTCAATCGCTTGCTGACGAAGCCAACATGAGCGTGTCTGCCTTCCACAATGCATTCCGTAATGTCACCTTTGAATCACCTCTTCAATACTTGAAAAAGGTTAGACTTAATAAAGCCAAAGAGCTGATTCAACTAGAAGGCCTTCGTATTAGTGATGCTGCACGTCGAGTCGGTTACTCCAGCCCATCTCAATTTAGCCGCGAATTTAAGCGCCACTTCAATACCACCCCAAGAGCTGTTTAGTGTTCCTTTATACGAATGGCTGAAAAGTGCTCTCTGTCTGATAGGTTGTTAAATATTTAGTTGGAAACGACGGAATTAATATGGATAAAGATAGACTTGAACTTGTTCAGAATATCATAGAGCGCGCTCTATGGTTGGGCAGCGAAAATCTAAAAAATCATGGTTGGTGTATTACTTCAGACCTTATAGAAGATGAGCTATTCATGTTCGTACGCGAAAGTGGATTAACTGATCTTGAGGCGATAGAAATACTTTTAAAACAAAGGTTCGATACTCTAATTTTGTTGGAACTGGAAAGAGAAACTGAGTTAATAATTTCACCTCACAGCGATATGTTGAAAGAATGTATTAAGGCTTTTGAGTTAGGTTTTTATAACGTTTGTATACCTAGTTTGTTTAGCATTATTGAAGCATCCCTTATGTATCTTGCCAATAGAGGTGACTACAAAAGTCTTCGCTACGTAACAGGGATAAGGAACAGAGTTAATTCAGAGCAGTGCCATTACTCCCTAAGATATAAGCTAAACGATATTGCAAACGTTACGGAAGCTCTGTTTTCTAAGGTGAATTTTGATAGTAATGAATGCGATACCTTGTTAAATCGGCATGTATCAGTTCACGGTCGTAGGGAGACACCGTATACCCAAACAGACTGCCTCAAACTGTTTTTGCTTTTATCATCTATTAAATCTTGTTATTCAAATTAAAAATAACTCATGAGTATGGCGTCAATAGTCAATAGTCAATAGTCAAACGTTGACGTCATCTTCATACCCAAAAGCCTAGCTTCTTAATATCAAACCACCTTCCTCACGCTGTTGTATCGAGTCTCACAGTTGTTTGATTATGTGAGGAAATGTATATAATTTTAAGTGTTACTAACTTATTGGTGTTTTTCATTAAACATATTATTAACGTGTGTTTTATAAAGCCACTCATCAAAAATAATTAGTTAACTAGCTTAAAAATTTATGCATTGATATAAGTCGGTAAGTTAGAAACTCACTGGTTAAGGGGATTTTATTGTGAACAACCTATCAAACTGCATCTAAATTTCGTAAATTACTTATCACACTACTTGAGAGAGTATTCAGGATTATTGAATAGTTTAAAAATTAAAGAGAATTTAGCAGTTGATAAAGCCAAATGTGACGGATATTTAGTCGTGTGATGACTAATTATTCTGTAACTTGCTGATTTATAGTCACCTTAGAGTCTGACGGGTATCACGTTTACCCTAAAATAATTCACTTAACATGGCGCTACTTTAATCATTCTTCCAAATACGATTGTTAAATATAAATACGTATACCTATTTTATTAAAAGGATAATACCGATGAGTAGCGATATCATTAAAATTTCAAGAAACACTGAAAACGCACCAATTAATTCTGTATCTACACAAACGGTCGCTTTTTCTCATTATAATAACTTTTCTGCTCAACTTCCGATTGACCCTAAAACGGGTGAAATAGTCATCGGTGATATTAAAGATCAAGCAGCACAATGTTTGAATAATATTAAAGCGATTGTTGAAAGCATCGACCATGTTATGGATGATGTCGTGAAGATTAATGTTTTCGTTAAGAATATTTCTGATATCGATGCTATTGATGAAGTTTACAAAAACTTCTTCCACAACAGCCTTCCAACACGCACTGTCGTGGGTGTCACTGCACTGCCAAGCAGCGATGCGCTGGTTCAAATGGATGCTCTCATTTCTAACGGTGAAGGCACTAAACCACAAGCACCTTGCGCGCTAGTTAAGGTATCAAGAAATACAGATAACGCGCCTCAAAGTACTGTATCGACGCAGACTGCGGCTTTTTCTCACTACAACAACCTTTCGGCTCAATTGCCTATCGATGTAAATACAGGTGAGTTGGTTGATGGTGGTATCGAAGCGCAAACAGCACAATGTCTATCAAACATTAAAGCGGTTCTAGAGAGTATCGGTCATGTCATGAATGATGTGGTTAAAACGACTATCTACGTGAAAAATATCGCAGATGCGGAAGTGGTAAATGAAGTATGTGCTAAATTCTTCCCAAGCTACGTTCCTGCTCGTACCGTTGTTAACGCCGCTGAACTACCAATGGGCGCTTTAATTCAAATTGATACATCCGTTTCACATGGTGACGGTACACCGCCGCAATTACCAGAAGACACTCGCTTACTGGTTATTGAAGCTAATAATACTGTTGCTGCACCATTCATGCCCTATTCGCATACTGTTGCTTTCTCTCACTACAATCATATTTCAGCCCAATTACCTTTAGATCCGAAAACAAATGAAATCGTTGCTGGCGGGGTAAAAGAACAAGCGGAACAATGTTTAAACAATATTAAGGCGATAATTGAAAGCGTTGACCATAGCATGGACGATACGGTGAAAATTAATATTCAACTTAAGGATATTTCAGATATTGATGTGGTAAACGAAGTCTACACCACATTCTTTAATGCTGAGCTGCCTGCAAGAACGGTAGTCGGGGTTTCAGAAATCCCAATGAATGCTTTAGTACAAATTGATGCTGTCGTTTCTAACTGTGAAGGGACACCTCCACAAGACGTTGTTGCATAAATCAATTGAACCCTTCTCGATAATATCGATCAGATCTCGGTTTAGCTTCCAAATAGGGAGCAAACTCAACAGGCCGAGATCTGATCCGTTCACTTCATTACTCAAGTCCATCGAAGCGACACACCTAAGCTTATCCCGTAAACATGGTATTTATAAGGTTGAAGTGTTTTAATATGAAAAACGGACGCTTAACGTAATAAAGAAAACCAGTTTATGCAATTTCGAGCCATTTTACTGCTATGCCTTACCCTAATAGGGTGTTCGTCCAATCAAGAGTTGGTACCCGACCCAACAACCATCACGCTATTTTATGGTGATACATCCATCGCCGCAGGTGTTTTAGAGGATAAAACATTCAATTCAGTCCTTACCGATAGGGTTGAAAGCGTTACGTTTTCGGGCTCAATATCAAAGAAAGACTCTGGCTATTTTGTCGATATGTTAGTGATTCGAGAAACAAAAGAGCCACGTTCAACACGACAGCTTAACACCTCGCTTCTAATGAAACCGGGAGAGTTAGTAGATGTTGGCGGCGTGAATAACGATGTGTTCAGGGTAATCCTCGAGTAACAAAAATAAAGTGTTCAATTAATCTGATTTTTTGCTTTACCTCAACCTAACTTCAAGTCTTAAGCTTCTCTTACTGATTAAGAAGGAGCTTATTATGCAAAATAACTACGTAAAAGAACTCGCCGTTAAAACTTACCAAGAAGACCTTCAAAAAGAGTACGTTAGATCTAAAGCTCAGCCATTCCACGCCCCAAGTTTTATCGGTGGGGTGCTGTTGTCAGTTGTGCTGGTAGGACTGTTTTAATTTATGCAGAATTTCTGATCCATTGCCAACTCTCAACATATCTATTTGCTGCACTTTAATGGCTACGGCACAATCTCTTAGGTTGAATTGTGACGCTAATGTCGAGAGGAAGTGAAGTATGGCAAGTCCAAGAGTATTAAAGTCACAGATTACTGATATTACCTGTGGCGAGAATGTCACTATCATCGAGCCAAGTAACGTTTATGGCTGTGAGCTTAAAGATGATGTGTTCGTTGGCCCCTTTGTTGAGATTCAAAAGAACACCGTGATAGGTGCGAGAAGCAAGATTCAATCTCACACCTTTATCTGTGAGTATGTGACCATTGGAAGTGACTGCTTTGTTGGTCACGGAGTCATGTTTGCCAACGACTTATTCAAAGAGGGCAAGCCAGATCCTAATCCTGAAAGTTGGGGGCGTACCTTGATAGCTGACAACGTCACGATCGGTTCTAACGCTACGGTTCTGTCTGTCAGCATTTGCGAAGGTGCAGTAATCGGCGCGGGCAGTGTGGTAACGAAAGACATCACCGAAAAAGGTATCTACGCAGGTAACCCAGCCAAGAAATTGAGAGGTTTACCGTAACCGTATTAATAAGCCGTGGTTCATGAATCATAAGGTGCGGCTTTTTAGGGAAACATTAGAGTATTTGTCATGGATGTATTTTTACACTTACTTCAACCGAATGACGCGAGTGCGCTTTTGGATTTTGAGGTCGAAAATCGAAAGTGGTTTGAGCAATTTATTCCAGTTAGGGGTGATAGCTTCTATTCAAATGCAGGTGTGACCGAGCAAATCACCAGCTTTCTAACTGAATACGAGAATGGTGAGATGATTCCTATGTTGATCAAAGATGCCAATGGCACTGTCTGTGGAAGAATCAACATCCGCGATATCGACCAGATCGCCCATAGTGGAGAGCTAGGGTATCGAGTAGGTCGTTCCTTTGCTTCAAAAGGCATTGCGTCTAACGCAGTAAAGCAGTTTCTACTCTATTTGGAGGAACAGACCAACCTTAAATATGTTGATGCCTATGCGTTAGTGGGCAATATCGGTTCCAACAAAATCTTATCCAATACCGGTTTTGAATTGGTCGAGTATGTTGAGAGCTACGCGGTGTTTAAAGGAGAACATCAAGATGCTAATTTTTATCGTAAGGTTTTAGCTGACTAGGTGACTATCAGTGCCTTATACATTAGAAGCTGGCAGCGTCCTTCTAGCCAGCTTCGAGTCTTTTTATTTAAAGGTTTAAGGTTACTTCTAGGTTTGGCCACTTCTAGATTTACGGTTACTTCTGAGGTTTGTTATGTTCGATTACGCTAATCGCGATAGCCAAAAACAGGATATCTTTCACTAGGAAGAAGTTAGTGACTAAGATGCCATCCGATACTTTCCAAGCGTTTGGCGTTGTAACCAGGAAGCTAAGTGTCACAACAAAGATAGCCGATGCAGCAATGCCTGAGTAGAAAGCTACTGTCGGCTTCTTAAATCCAACGATCAATCCAATCGCGACGATGATCTCCGCGCCACCCACCATGTTAGACACAGCTTGTACTGAGAACAGATTGTAAAGCCAGTTCATTGCAGGATGGTTTGCGATTAAAGGCTCGATAAGCATTGCTTCGGTTGGCGTAAACTTGTAAATACCAATCCAAGCTAACACCAACGCTACGCCAATCACGCCTAGGTTATATCCCACATTACTCTGTTTTAAATCATAGGTTTGAACATGCATAAAAGTACTCAATTTAATAAACTCCCTGAATATGACCGCAATAGCTCAGATTAAATTTCGCATTGAGAATAATAATTAATATATTTATCTAGAGATTTGACACGTGGCGACTTATTGTCTCGATAGGGGCTTAAAGGCTAGTGATGTTGAGAACCAAAGCAATGGGGAAGCGATAGTGCTGTTCAAAAGGTACCGCGAGTTTTCCAATTTTTGTTTTCAATATTCGCGATTTGGATTAGATTACGCTGATGTTCACCCTAATTATAAGAAGAGTATAACCAGTGAAAATTCATAGAATTAACCCGACCAAACGTTGGTCTGATGTAACTGTTTTTAACGGTATTGCAAGCTTTGTGGAAGTGGCAGAGACGGATACAACAGCAGGAATTAAGAGTCAGGTTCAGCAAATCTTCGAACAAGCCGAAGAAATGATGAGTTTGGTAGACAGCGACAAATCTCGCGTATTGTCAGTGACTATTTATCTCACGGATTTCGCTAACTTTGATGCACTCAATGAAGTTTGGGAAGCGTGGTTCCCTGAAGGCTGCGCGCCAAGCCGTGCATGCGTGAAAGCAGAACTTGCTAATCCTGAGCTACTGGTTGAGATGTCGTTTATGGTTGCTGCGGGTGAAAAGTTTCAATAAGCCGAACTATCGATTGAAATAAGCTTCGTAGATAGAAGTAACGAACAGATAAAACAAAGCCACTCAGGTGAATCACTTGAGTGGCTTTTTAGTGTTCTACGCTACCCGAAACTAAATCGGGTCAGGTATTAAGCGATACCTTGATCTCTTGCCATCTGCTTCGCGATCTTCGGCGCGTGCCATAGACACGGGAGCAAGATAAACGATACCGGAACCGCTGTGATTACAATGAACGACTGTAGAGCGGAGATGCCGCCTGAACCCATTGAGATAAGTGCGATCGCTACCGCACCCATGATGATACCCCAGAAAGTACGTACCGCTGCGTTTGGCTCTGTCGTACCCGTCATTACCACACTGATGGTGTAAGTCATTGAGTCACCTGTTGTCACGATGAACGTGGTCGTCAGGATCAGGAACAGAATTGCAATCAGAGTTGGGAACGGCAGTTGCGCGGTAATTGCTAGAAGAACCGCCGGAAGGTTGAAGCCTTCGAACGCACTAGAAATCACACCTGGGTTCTCTAATTCAAACGCTAGACCACTACCACCAACGATGCTAAACCAGAAACACGTTACAAGCGGTGCAACGATGCTGATAGAAACGATCATTTGGCGAATAGTACGGCCACGTGAGATGCGAGCAATGAAGATAGCCATCATTGGGCCATAACCTAAGAACCAACCCCAGAAGAATACCGTCCAACCACCTAGCCACGCTGTATCTTGGCGGTATAGCGCCATTGGGATGAAGTTATCAACCATTTCGCCCATACCTTGCAGGTAGCCATCAACGATGAAGCTCGTTGGGCCAACAAGAAGGATGTAGCCGATTAGACACACAGACAAGATGATGTTGTAACGGCTTACCAGTTGGATACCTTTGTTCACGCCGCTCAAAGCAGAAAGCGTGTACATTGCGATAGCAAAGATAATAACAACACTTTGAGTTGCAAAGCTGTCTGAAATGCCAAACAGTTCGCTCAGTGCGTAGCTGATTTGTAGGCCAAGGAAGCCGATAGGGCCGATAGTACCTGCGGCTACAGCCACGATGCTGCATGCGTCGACAACGTTACCAACCCAACTGTTAATCGCTTTGTCGCCAAGTACTGGGTAAAGCAGAGTGCGAGGCTTAAGAGGAAGGCCTTTGTCGTAATGCAAGTGCATTAACACGATGGAAGACAAACCGCCTAAGATTGCCCATGCAAGGAAACCCCAGTGCATGAAAGATTGTGATAGAGCATTGAACGCCATCGCTTGAGGATCTGCGTTGCCATACAGTGGCGGAGCTGAAACAAAGTGAGCGATAGGCTCTGCGGCTGCCCAGAACACACCACCGCCGGCTAGCAGCGTACATAGGACGATAGACATCCATTTAAAGGTGGTCATTTCAGGTAGGGCAAGCGTTCCTAAGCGAACGTGGCCGGTGCGACCTAGTGCAAGCACTAAACCGATAATGAAGTTGAGAAGTAGTAGGACTTGCCAGAAAGCACCGAACCACTTAGTTGAATAACTAAAGCCGATGTTTACAAGTTCGGACAACACGGAGGTGTTGGTGAAGGCTAGGATGACAAAGAGGGTTAAAAAACTGCCACTAAGCCAAAAGACTGGGTTTCCGAGTTCCAGTTTTTCACCCAAAGATTGAGCTTTATTGAAATCGATAGAAGTAGATTCTGCGTTGATGTTTTCGTTGGCGACTTGCGTCAAGTTGGACATTATTTCTTCGCTATATTTGGCTCTTTCGAGCCTATGTATTTCTCCCACACTTGCATTGGAAATGTGAGGTTCGTCAAAAAAATCCGCGATACTACCACAATTGTTAAGAAAAAGTGGGCAAATTTAGAAAAGAAATCAGTTCTACGGCGAAATCAATCCCTTTTGGTTAGTTTTAAAACGAAATTTCAGAACGAACAAATAAAGCAGATATGAATAGAGTTTTGTAATTAAGGATACGAATTAGGCGATATTTTTTAGCGTACCGAAATAAATTTAATATTAGTTGTTCGTGCAAAATAAGTGTCGACTCATTGCATGCTATAAACAAATTAATGCGAGTCATTTTATAAATATCGAATATTTTAGGTGTTAAATTGGCACTGTTACCTACAGTTGTTTTGCGAAGAGATTTAAGTGATGAGAAATATGACACTTAAATTAAGCATCTTGAAACAATAACTTAAGGGACAGCTAACATGCACCTAAACCAAGGAAGAGTGGCCAAGAAAGTTTTTACACTCAGTACTCTCACCGCGTCATGCTTAATGGCGTTCAACAGCTACGCGGCTGTGGATTGTTCAACGTTAGAAGCGTGGGATTCCGCCACGGTGTACACCGGTGGTGATCAGGTTTCACATGACGGCAGCGCGTACTCAGCGAATTACTGGAATCAAAATAACAACCCGAGCCAATTTGAGGGTGACTATGCACAATGGAAAAAGATTGATGTGTGTAGTGGTGGCGGAGGTGGCGGTACGCCAAATGAAGTACCAACGGCTTCATTAACGGCACCCTCTGCTTCTGACGTGATTACTGAAGGCGATAATGTTGTATTGAGTGCAACAGCACTAGATTCTGATGGCAGTGTGGCTTCGGTTGAGTTCTTTGTTGATGGCGCATCTGTTGCGGTAGTCACAGCGGCACCTTTCGAAGCGACTTGGGCTGCAACGTCGGGTAATCATCAGGTTTCTGTTGTTGCAACGGATAATGAAGGCGCAGCAAGTGTTGCAAGTGCGGTTTCTGTTTCTGTTGATTCAGCACAACCAGGGAATGAAGCACCGACAGTTTCAGTTGCACTTTCAGTGACATCTGTTGATGTTGGTGGTGTAGTCACACTGACAGCAACGGCAGCAGATAGCGATGGCACGGTTGATAAGGTTGATTTCTACGTAGCGGGTGCTCTTGTGGGCACTGCTGCAACGAGCCCTTACACGTTAGATTACACAACAACTCAAGCGGGTTCTTTAGCGGTTTACGCGAAAGCAACAGACGACCAAGGTGCGACTGCAGATTCTGCGTTGGCATCTTTGACCGTGAACGGCGCTCCAACAGTGAGCACATGTCGCCCTGATGGCTTATATCAAACTCAAGGTGTCGATGTTCCTTACTGTACAATTTACGATGATGAAGGCCGTGAGAAAATGGGCGCAGACCATCCCCGTCGTGTCATTGGTTACTTCACAAGTTGGCGTGCAGGGGATGACCCACAAGCTGCTTACCTAGTAAATGATATTCCTTGGGAACAACTCACACACATTAACTACGCTTTCGTGAGCATCGGTTCAGATGGCAAAGTAAACGTCGGTGATGTAAACGATCCAAATAACGCAGCGGTTGGTAAAGAGTGGCCGGGTGTGGAAGTTGATCCGGCATTAGGCTTCAAAGGTCACTTCGGTGCATTAGCGACAGCGAAGAAAAAACACGGCGTGAAAACGTTAATCTCAATCGGTGGTTGGGCTGAAACAGGTGGTCACTTCGCGACTGATGGCAGCCGCGTGGCTGATGGTGGTTTCTACACCATGACGACCAATGCTGATGGTTCTATCAACCATCAAGGTATCGAAACATTCGCGACTTCAGCGGTCGAAATGCTGCGTAAGTACCAGTTCGATGGTCTAGATATCGATTACGAATACCCAACTTCTATGGCTGGCGCAGGTAACCCATACGACAAAGACTTCATGGAGCCGCGTCGTCAATACCTGTGGGCGTCGTACCAAGTGTTGATGAAAGTGCTACGTGAGAAGCTCGATGCGGCGTCTGCGCAAGATGGCAATCACTACATGTTAACGATCGCAGCGCCTTCTTCTGGTTACCTATTACGCGGTATGGAAACATTCGATGTAACCAAGTACCTCGATTACGTAAACATCATGTCTTACGACCTTCACGGTGCGTGGAACGATCACGTAGGTCATAACGCAGCCTTGTTTGATACGGGTAAAGATTCAGAGCTAGCGCAGTGGAACGTATACGACACGGCGGCTTACGGTGGTATTGGTTATCTGAACACGGATTGGGCTTACCATTACTTCCGTGGTTCTATGCCAGCAGGCCGTATTAACATCGGTGTGCCTTACTACACTCGTGGTTGGCAAGGCGTAACGGGTGGTGAGAATGGTCTTTGGGGCCGAGCAGCACTGCCAAACCAATCTGAATGTTCAGCGGGTACGGGTGAAGGCGAGAAAAACAACTGTGGCCATGGCGCTATTGGTATCGACAACATGTGGCACGATACCGATCCAAAAGGTAACGAAATGGGCGCGGGTTCTAACCCTATGTGGCACGCGAAGAACCTAGAGAAGGGTATTTGGGGCTCTTACGCTGAAGCTTACAAGCTTGATCCTGTGAATGATCCTTCAGATGTTCTAACGGGCACTTACACGAGAAACTACGACAGTGTGGCGGTTGCCCCTTGGTTGTGGAACGCAGAGAAGGGCGTATTCCTTTCAACAGAAGATAAACAGTCTATCGACGTGAAAGCGGACTACGTTATCGACAAAGAGATCGGCGGCATTATGTTCTGGGAACTAGCAGGGGATTATAACTGTTATGTTCTCGATGCGAATGGCAACCGAAGCTCTATCGATACGACTGAGCAAGCGTGTAACAGCGGTAACGGTGAGTTCCACATGGGTAACACCATGACGAAAGCTATCTACGATAAGTTTAAGTCTGCAACACCATATGGAAACAAAGTAGCGACGGGTGCTATTCCAACAGAAGCGCTAGATATCGCGGTATCGGTTGGTGGCTTCAAAGTCGGTGACCAAAACTACCCAATCAACCCTAAGATCACGTTCACGAACAACACAGGGCAAGCTCTTCCGGGTGGAACTGAGTTCCAATTCGATATCCCAGTATCTGCACCTGATAACGCGAAAGATCAATCGGGTGGTGGTTTGACCGTGATTGCTTCAGGTCATACTCGCGCGGATAACATCGGTGGACTAGATGGAACCATGCACCGAGTGGCGTTTACGTTGCCGACATGGGAAGAGCTTCCAGCTGGTGGTGTGTATGAGCTAGATATGGTGTATTACTTGCCAATCTCGGGCCCTGCTAACTATGCAGTAAGCGTGAATGGTGTCGATTATGCCTTTAGCTTTGAGCAACCAGACCTACCATTAGGTGATATCAGTTCGGGTGGCGGTAACCCTGGCGATGGTGGCACAAACCCAGGTACATGTGATACAGCTGGTTTAGCGGTTTACCCAGACTTACCTCAGAAAGATTGGGCGGGTAATCCAAGCCATGCAAACACAGGTGACCAAGTGGTTCACAACGGCAGTATTTACCAAGCAAACTGGTGGACAAGTTCTGAACCGGGTAGCGATGGTAGCTGGACTCAAGTTTGTTCTTAATTTAATTCTAAGCAAACTATTTATAGACAATAGAGTGTAGTAATAGGTAATAAACACAAATGCTTTTAAGTCTATTTATCAGGAATTAGTATCAATTAAGTAATCAATCTAGACGTAAAATCAAAAAGCCGAACTGAATCCAGTTCGGCGTTTTTGTTATAAGTCACAGATTACGTATAGAAACCCTTAAAAATATCGACACTCGTTCAGTAAAAAATAAAAACATGATATAAAACAGTCTGTATATAAGAGAAGTCACAGCGTTACCTGAAATTATAAATCTACGGGGTAATCTTGAAAGTCAGACGTAAATACATTCTTAATTTTTCAATTGCGCTCGCCGTCGTGTCGATGATTCTTTCTGCCTTTCAATTTAATCGAACTGAAAGGTCATTGTTGGAATCTAACCAACTGTTTTTTCGTACTATTGTGAACGCGAGTTACGATATTGTCGACACCACAGTTAATGAGGCGATAAAGACATATCTTAAAGGTGTGACTGATACCGTCGCCTCTCACGCACTGCGTGTCTCTCCAGAACAAGAAGTTGAAGAAGTCATTCGAATTGCCAACGAATTGGTGATTGGAGAGTCTGGTTATATCTACCTGATGTCACCACAAGGTATTCATCTATATCACCCGTTTTTACAAGGGAAAAATCGCGCGCATTTAACCCATATTCAACAACAACTGAGCTTACAGTCTGGAATGACCCAATACTCGCACGCCAATCCAAATGAAGTTGGCAAGCGTGCGAAGGTCGCATATTCAGTGAGGCTACCGAGTGGCAATACATTGGTGGCGACCACCTATAAAGATGAACTGATGTACCTGGTTGATCTCGAAGCACTTAAAGACAAATTGAGAAAGTACTCGTATGGCGATAGTGGCTATGTATATATCGTTGATTTACAAGGCACGTTAGTCCTTCAACCTAACTTTGAACACGAGCACTTAAAAACCTTGATTGATGACTCTTCAGAGTTGCTTATCGATAAAGTCGTCGATGAACCTGAAGGTCACTTTAGTTACTCTATCTCTACGGCAGATGGCACGACGAGTAAAAACATCTTCTACAAGTTTTATCCGTATCTTAATTGGGTTATTTCTGCTGGTGTCTTAGAACAAGAGCTCAACAAGAACCACAGCTTATTGTTGGCAAGTTTGATGACGTTGGTTGTTAGTCTACTGAGTATCATTGTTGTTCTGGTGCTTTACCTGCGGCATCGTCATCTCAAAATATTGGATGTTGCGAGCCTCGATTACCTCACAGGCCTTCCTAGCCGACGGAGTTTTATCGAGCAGCTAAAACTGAAAATTACTCAAAGGTCGCCTTATCCGCTAACAAATGTCGGTGTCATTTTGCTGGATATTGACCATTTCAAGCGGGTGAACGATCAATATGGTCATGCTCAAGGCGATAGGGTTATCTGTGAGGTCGCAAAATCACTGAAGAGATTTGTTAACCGTCGTCGTTTGATTGCACGCTATGGCGGTGAAGAGTTTATTTTGGTGACGTTTGATTGTGATGAACATGAGTTATTCGAATTATCAGAGGCGTTACGGTTATGTGTTGAGCAACTTCAAGGCTTAGTGTCGCCAGTAACAATCAGCGCTGGTTGTTGCCATGCTCAAGCACTGACTGACATTGAAACCGCTATCGATAAAGCCGACAAAGCGCTTTATCAAGCAAAAGAGAGTGGACGTAACAACACTCAAGCGTATCGAGAGAACGAATATCACGTTGCTTACATGTGATCGGTTGAAAGCCTCATTGAATTGAAAAGTTTTGTTCACACAAATCGAGCTCTTGAGAACGACAAACACAAAAAAGCCCAAATAGATCGCTCTATTTGGGCTTTTTCAGAATTATTTGAAAGGCTAATCGTTAATTTAAGCTTTCGCTGCTTTCATCGCTTCCGTTTTTTTTTCCTTTTGCATTTTTGCAAGGAAGTAGATGTTTACACAAGCGATAAAGCCGTTGGTGGCTGCAACTGGCCATGCGTCAATCATGATGCCGTATGCTGTGAAGAGTGCACAGCCAATAAAGTTAAGGACACGCAGACGAACGATATCTTTCATTGTTAATGAAATTGCGACCATAATAGACGCAGCGTAACCTAAAATTTCAACCATATTGAATTCCATTGTTTGACCCTCTTAAATTTGCCGATACTTTGTCGGTACCAATTCTTCTCTTCATGAGATGATTGAGGAAGCTCCGTGCCTCGAATGGTCTGGTTTTGTTTAACGGGGAGAACTATACCAACTCTGTTTTTGTGATTAAACCCCCAAAACAGACAGAGGTGAAGGTTAGCGATTACGCAAACGTTTAATGACCTTTCTATTAACATAATTACTATTTATGTTGGAGGTTGAATTGATAGTTATTCTTATATAGGTAAGGAAGCCTCGAATGATAAAACGATCCATTTGTGCAACAAAAAGCATAAAAAAAGCAGCACTATTGGCTTTGATGGCTATTGGGCTGACCGCATGCTCTACGCAAGAAATACCACCCACACACAATTATGGTGTGGTCACTAGCGGTGACTTTGGTTTCATGAAACACGGCGTGATGACGTACTCCTGGCACCCTGAGTCAGAAAAGGTTTACCTTTCTCAAAAATACGATGAAACCGTGGTAACCGATTTAGTGCGTGATTCGATTCAAGAACAGCTCTCAAGTAAAGGTTATCAGTTAAAGCAGGATGGTGTCGGTGATGTTGTTGTAGGCTTTGGATTAGCGGAAGAATCGGAACTGAACGATGAGTCTATCTTCGATGCGATTAAGCTATCTACTGGTGTGCCATTTTACGATGGTGAAGGTAAAGTCGCGGAGAAAGGGTCGTTGTACATTGCGTTTTTCGTACCTAACTCAGAGGTCGTACAATGGCAAGCATTAGCACAGTCTGGCATCCAACCTGATTTAGAGCCAAGCGAGAGCAAACAGCGTATTACTGGCTTTGTTGAAATGTTATTTAGACGCATGCCTGAGCGATAGCATTAGGCGTTGAATGCATTCGTGGAGTAAATATTAGTTGTGGAAAATATGGTCAGATCGCAGATTATACTTTTTTATTTGTAACGAATGGTACAAATACGTAAAGCAACGTAAAGTTCGCGCTTCTTTTGCTAGCATTTGTCTATACTGCTCAAAACGTTAACTTAGGTTTGATTCAATGAAACTGTTTTCCAAATACTCTCTCCCTCTATTAAGTATATTCATTGTAAGTAACGCCGCGATGGTAAGTAATGCAGCTATCGCAGCACCTTCTATAGTACCAAGCCCACCTAGCCTAGGCGCAAAAGGGTATGTGTTAATTGATTTTAATTCTGGTGATGTGCTGGTAGAAAAAAACGCACATACGAAGTTAAACCCAGCAAGCTTGACCAAACTGATGACCAGCTATGTGGCAGGTCAAGAGATGAAGCGAGGCAACATCTCTGCTGATGATCAGGTACGAATCAGTGAGAACGCGTGGGCGAAGAACTTCCCAGACTCTTCAAAAATGTTCATCGAAGTAAACACCGATGTAGCAATGATGGATCTTTATCGTGGCTTGATTATTCAATCCGGTAATGATGCTAGCGTTGCGATTGCAGAGCATGTTGCAGGCTCACAAGATGCATTCGTTGACCTGATGAACTCTTGGGCTACCTCTCTGAAGCTAGAAAACACCCATTTTGCCAATGCACATGGTTTGGATGCAGACGACCTCTATTCGACTCCTTACGATATCGCGTTACTCGGTCGTGCCATTATTCGTGATTTACCGGATGTGTATGGCTTATACAGCGAACGCTCTTTCAGTTACAACGGCATCACTCAACATAACCGTAATGGCTTGTTGCGTGATAGAAGCTTAACCGTTGATGGCATGAAAACGGGCTACACCTCTGGTGCTGGCTACAGTTTGGCGAGTTCAGCGACACAAGGTGAGATGAGACTTATCGCGGTTGTGATGGGCGCATCAAGCGTTAAGAGCCGTGAATCAGACAGCAAACAGCTGTTGAGCTACGGTTTCCGTTTCTTCGATACACTAAACCCGCATAAAGGCGGCGATCAAGTGGCTGAAGAGAAGGTATGGTTTGGTGAGCAAGACACATTGAAATTAGGTGTGGCAGAAGACACGTTCATTACGTTGCCTAAGTCAGACAGTAAAAAGCTGACTGCATCTATCGAGCTTAACTCTGAACTGAAAGCGCCAATTGCAGAAGGTCAAACTCTAGGTGTGGTTCATTACACCGTTGATGGCGAAGATGTTCAAACTCAGCCTTTGATCGCGCTTGAAGCGGTTGAACAGGGCGGTTTGTTCAAACGTTTAATAGACTACGTTAAGCTGTTCTTCGCGAGCCTGTTCTAAATAGAGCCTGTGGCGATAAGCCGCGCTGAAAAGTCGAAATATTATGGGTGTTGTGAGTGAATCACAGCGCCCTTTGTTATTTCTACATCAATGAAAACGCCGCGCCGCACTATCTTTATTAGCCGTAGCGGGCGGTTTCGATTACTATACGCAAAATTTAGCAGTGTAGTCACTTATGACGATAGATATAAAGAACGTAACCGAACCCGAAGTAACCTGTGCAAATTGTCAGGCATGCTGTTGTCGTTTAGAGGTTATGATCATCACAGATACGGGCGTACCTGAAGAGCACATCGCTTATGATGAATGGGGCGGTGAAACCATGAAGCGCTTAGACGACGGCTGGTGTTCTGCGGTAGATAGAGAAACACTGATGTGTACTATCTACGAAAACCGACCATGGATCTGTCGCGAGTTCGAAATGGGCTCTTTCGAATGTGTTGACCAGCGCAAAGATGTGATGGGCTAGGCGTCTGCAGTATTGAACTCAGTAACTAAAGTACGCTAATGAACTGTGATAATCACATTAAAATTAAATATCAGGGTTCTATACCTTAAGCAGTTGTAGAACCTTGATGCGTTTTATGAGATCAAATATTGAGTGAGATAAGAGTCTTAGCTCGATAAGTTAGAGTTTAGAACTCGGAAGGCACTTCAAACTCCATCCATTCACCGGTTGTCGGGTGAATCAACTTTAAGTAGCCAGCGTGCAGGTGTAAGCGCTCGCGTTTGTATCCGTATAAGTCGTCACCACGAATAGGTATAGCAAGCCCTAATGGATGAGCACAGTGCACTCGCAGCTGGTGGGTTCGCCCTGTTTTAGGGTACAAGTGAACCTTGGTTTTGCCATTGTGAGTGCTAACCACTTGCCAATGGGTCTCTGCATTTCGGCCGTGTTGGTGACAAACCAGTTGTCTTGGTCTGTCCGTGATGTCGCCGCGCAAAGGAAGGCTGATATTGCCAGATTCGCCCGTTATCTCGCCATCTAACAAAGCGGTGTAGCGTTTCTCTACGGTTCTATTAATGAACTGCTTCTGAATATGCTTGTTTGATTCCGCCGTGAGCGCCAAGATCAACAAACCTGACGTCGACATATCCAACCTATGGATAATCAAAGGACCAGTCGCATCCGGGTAACGCGCTTTTATGCGGGTATAAACTGAATCTTCGATGAACTTACCGGGAACCGACAAGAACTCTTCAGGCTTATTGACGACTACGATTTCATCGTCTTCATAAACAATATTAAAAGACTTACCAACCGCAGGGTTCACGATAAGCGGGTTATCTTCTAGCTCTATGCCACTTAACTGGTGTTCGAGGATCTCAAAGCTTTTACTCTGACAAACAGGGTAGAGGTTTGCGTGTTGTCGAATGATGTCTGTAGGCGGTAATCCCCACCAAAACTCAGATAATGCTAACGGCTTGAACCCGTGTTCAAACGCAAAGTTAAGCAACTTAGGTAGGCAGCAGTCACCAGAGCCTTCAAGCGCGTCTTTACCATCGAGCAACTCGAGTAAATTCTTAGATTGCTTGGCTTGATTGATAAAGCGATAGTGAGAGAGGCGTTGAGTTTCCAACTGTTGTGAAACTGCTTGGTGATCTTGCTTACGGTTTTTCAGTTCGCTTTCAATCAAATCAATTTGTGATTGGCGCTCTGCGATCTTCTGTTTCCACTCAATACGAAGTGCTTTTAGGTCACGTTTCTCTTGGCTACTTTGATTACCCAGTTGTTTGAGCAAATTCGCCGCTGACTCTAGATTCCCTAATGCTTTTTCTTGATTGGCTTGTTCTCTGAGTTCGTTACGCTGAGCTTTGTTTGCGGCCATTGCTAACTGAAAGGCTTCGATAGCTTTTGCTGATTCGCTTTTTAACCCTTCAAGCTCGGCCAATAATGTGTCTAGATTGTGCGACTGTTGCAGCTTTTCAATGTCGTCCGAGAGCTGCAATTGTCGAGCAAGGTTCGCACTGTTTTGAGATTGAAACTGTTTTGAATCGAAGGCTGGTGGAACAAAGTGAATGTTGTTTAACTGAGAGACCAAAGCCGGATCTAACTGCAAGCCTGAAAACGCAGAAAGGTAACCTAACCCTTGTGTGGTTGGATTCTGAACAAGAAGCACAGCGTAGAGATTACCTTGCGAGGTTTCATTCACACCACAGTCGACAAGTGATTGCTGAAGCTGCAGCATAGCGAATTCACACACAGGGTGCGGGGTATAGTAATACGGAAACGTAAAACGAGTCGGTAGCGCTAAATCGACATTCGTGTTTGCTAGGTGCAGAGGTGTGTATTGAGCGAGGTTTGTTGGCATTAAGATCAAACTCTATGGCTGTTCAGTTAGAGTTCGGTATTGTTGTCGAAATGAAGACAAATGAGAAGCCAAAGCAGAAGATAAATCGGCTTTGGCTTCATTTAGTTTCTTGTGTTTACTCTAGCAAGTACGTGTTTGAGTGAAACTCGATCAGTTCGAGTGTTCTAGCTCTACTTGCTCAGCTTTTTGGTAAGCAGGGTGGCTCTTTAAAAGTTCACCGTATTTAGCGATGTTAGGGTAAAGCGCAGTTGCACCAAAGTTACCCACGATTTCTACGATGAACGACATCATAAAATCTGCACCTGTTAGTGTGTCTGCAACCAAGTAGGTTTTACCTTCAAGTGCATTATTCACGTAAGTGAGGATCTTTTGGTTTTCATCGTCTGCATAACCGCCTAGGAAGTTAGTTTCGCAGCCGTCTTTCATCACAAAGATCTTAAGTAACATTGGCAAAATACCTGAACTCTCAGCGAAGTGAAGCCATTGCGAATACTCAACGTAGTTTGCGGTGCCGCGTGTAGGTGCGAACTTACCCTGACCGTATTTGTCGATTAGGTATTCCGTGATAGCACCAGATTCAGTGATCACGACGCCATCGTCTTCAATGACAGGAGATTTACCCAATGGGTGAATGGATTTGAGTTCTGGTGGTGCAAGAAAAGTGACACTGTCTCGTTGGTAGGGTTTGATTTGGTAATCTACCCCAAGCTCTTCCAATAGCCAGATGATGCGCTTTGAGCGCGACTTATTCAGGTGATGCAAAGTAATCATGATTCTACCTAGTTAACGGGTTCAGTTTATTGAATTTATTTAGCTTCGTTCGTTTTGATAACAAGCTTACCGAAGTTCTGACCTTCCAATAGGCCCATGAATGCTTGTGGCGCATTTTCTAGACCTTCAACCAGGTGCTCACGATAGTGCATCTTGCCTTGAGACAACCATTCTGTCATTTGAACAGCAAATTCGTTGTAACGGTGTGCGTAGTCATCAAAGATGATGAAACCTTGCATCTTAATTCTTTTAACAAGCAGCATACCCATCAGGCTAGACATACGATCTGGTCCTTCAGGCAGTGAAGTCGCATTGTATTGAGAGATAAGGCCACACACAGGAATACGAGCACCTGTGTTAAGCAGAGGCATTACTGCATCGAATACCTTGCCGCCAACGTTTTCAAAGTAAACGTCGATGCCGTTGTCACACGCTTTAGCCAATTGCTCCGCGAAGTCGTCAGCTTTGTGGTCGATGCATTCATCAAAGCCAAGAATCTCTTTCGCGTACTGACACTTCTCTTGACCGCCTGCAACGCCGATAACACGACAGCCTTTTAGTTTGCCGATTTGTCCAACGGTTGCGCCTACAGCACCTGTTGCTGCTGCAACGACTAGCGTGTCGCCTTCTTTAGGTTGGCCGATATCAAGCAAGCCCATGTAAGCAGTAAAACCAGGCATACCCATGATGCCAAGCGCGTAAGAAGGGTGCGTTGGTTCTTTACCTAGTTTGATAAGGCCTTCACCGTTAGACACACCAAGATCTTGCCAACCTGTGTAAGCCAGTACCCACTCGCCAATTTCGTAATCAGCGTGGTTTGATTCTTCAACCTGACATACGGTTGCGCCTACCATCACTTCATCAATCGCAACGGGATCTGCGTAGGATTTAGCATCGCTCATACGACCACGCATGTATGGGTCTAGAGAAAGGTAAACTGAGCGAAGTAACATCTCGCCGTCTTTGATGCTTGGCGCAGCTATTGTCTCTAAACGGAAGTTGTCTTGAGTCGGTGCGCCAACTGGGCGAGAAGCCAATACGATTCGGCGATTGTCTTGTTGAGTCATTGGATGTCCTTAATTGTGTATTTTATACATTTAGAATTAGACCAGTCGTCTAGTCTTGTTGTCTAAAAATCCCGCCGTCATCAAATTGATAAGAGGGCGGGTGATTTTTTTAAGTTAAAGCCAATAAAGCGCGCTGCGCGTTATTAGCTTTCACCTTTTAAAATTCGTTCGGTAAGGCTCAAAACTGACTGTAAGCTATGTGAGCTTTGGCTCAGCTTGCTCAATAAGCTGGCGCCTAACCACATTGAGTATAGGTTCTGAGCTGCTTCTTGGCTCTCTTCAACCTTTATGGAGCCATCTTCAATACCGCCGACAATGCACTGTTCGATGGTATTCGTCACTTTTTCTGCACCCTTTAATAGCGCTTGGCGCATAGGATCAGAAAGATCAGAAACTTCCGCGCTGAGTTTAACGACCAAGCATTTATGAGCATTGCAGGTGCCGTTTTCAATCTGTGACCATCGAGTGAAATAACTGACAATTCTCTGGTAATGGTTGCCTTCACCATGAACCAAAATAGTTTCAACTCTGCTGATGTAGGTCTCAAAATAGTGCTGGATCAGAGCCTCGCCAAATTGCTCTTTCGATTTAAAGTAGTGGTAAAACGACCCTTTCGGCACGTCCGCTTCTTTAAGCAATTGCGATAAGCCAACGCCGTTAAAGCCGTTGTTCACTATTAATTGGTAGCCAACATCTAAAACATGCAGGCGTGTGTCATTCGTTTTTTCGTTCATGGGCGGTACTATAAGTTAAATTAGACCAGTCGTCTAGTGGTCGGTTTTCGAGGGTATATTTGGTCGTTGTTACAGTAGCTAAATAGCTCAATATCTAAAGAGGCTTCAAATGTTCAGATATAAAAAAGCCCCGACATAGCGCGTATGTTGGGGCTTAAATCAGTAACTTCGATTATTTGATAGAGATGAGTTCTACATCAAAAATCAGAGTCGATGATGGTGGGATAGGGCCTGAACCGCCTTTACCGTAAGCTAGAGTGCTTGGAATAAATAGACGAACTTTTTGGCCTTCAACCATGTAAGTCAAACCTTCTTGCCAGCCTTTAATTACTTGCTTAAGAGCAAATGAGATTGGCTCGCCGCGCTCAACAGAGCTGTCGAAAACAGTGCCGTCGATTAGCGTACCGTGGTAGTGAACCGTTACTTTGCTGTTCTTAGTTGGGTGCTCTGTGCCTGTACCTTCTTCAAGAACAAGGTATTGAAGACCGCTTTCAGTCGTAATCACGCCTTCTTTAGTGCCGTTTTCAATTAGAAATTGTTGGCCTTGTTCGAAGTTTTCTCCGCCAGACTTATGATTCGTCCAAGTACGGTAAATCATGAAACCCGCCAAAAGAAAGACAATGACCGGGATGACAAATTTAGACATAGTAAAACCTATTTATATTGAGTGCTGAATTTCGTAGTTAATACAAAATGTGTTAATCAGTTGACTAAAGCCGTGATTATGGTTGAGTCAAAAGGTAGTTGATCGTTTTTGCAATGCCAGCAACGTCTTGGTGACCTGCTGTTAGTACTTGGTATTTACCGTTGATGATAAAGGTTGGTACTGAGTTGATCTGACCTTTTACTGAGATCTCTTCTGCTTGCTTAACGTAGTCGAAAAGAGCGACTTGCTGTTCTTTATTCAGCTGGTATGGGCTAACCAAACCACGAGAAGTAAACGCTGTCTCTAGTGCTTGTTGACGCTGTTCAGGTGTTGCATCTGCACCCATTTGAACGGCACCAAATAGGTCGTCCATGAATGCGTGGTCAGGCGTCGCATCAAGCTGCATCACTGCTGTGTAGTAGATCATTGCGCTGATTTGAGCGCTTTCGTTGAACGTCACGTGCATCTTGCCAATAGTTTGGTCTGTTAGAGATTCAATCTCTGGAATGGCACTTTCCATTTGACGGCAGTGACCACAGTTAAGAGAGAAGATTTCAGTGATCGGAGACAAGTTAAATTCTGTTAGAGCAGTAGGAAGCGCTTCGTATTGAACGCCTTTTTGTGGCTCGTCTGTTTCACTACAACCCGCGATAATGAGTACGGCAGCGAGTGCTGTGATGAATTTAGTAAATGGTTTAAACATAATGTTTGCTCTAGCGTTGAGAAGTCGTGAGATTCTAACTATTTAGTACGAATTGGAAAACAATTATAAGGTAAATAAATGCAAACAGTTCGAACTAGCGGCTGAACACAAGCTAGTAGACGGTTAACTGTGATCAACAGCACTTTTTTGGGTTCTGCTTTCTTTTCGTCTAAAGTTTTTCCCTCGGTGCCGATATAGACATTAGTGAATGGTTTATCTGCATGAGTGGTTGGTGAAGTAATGAGATATTTAGCGATAATGTTAAGCATAGCTTTGGCTGGGTGTGAAGCCACGTCACCAACTGACTTACTTGGCGGTGACATGCTAGAGACTGCACCACAAACCGATTACGACTTGATGCATCCTGAATGGGGTGTGGTTCAAACGACTCATGTAGCAAGCAATCGTGGGTACTCTATCCAGAGTAGCACTCATCAACACAGAACCATCACGACCAACTACGGACGTGGCGTTTCGACTAACGACCCACTGGAAGTCTTTTTAAGACAAAACCGCATCGATTTTGAAGTGTTGCCGGGTAACCATGTGATGGTAAAGCTTGAGCAGCACGTGAACTTTAAAACAGGTTCAGCATTCCCTGAGCCAGCGTATAATCAATGGCTAGATACGCTAGGCAGCTACCTTGCTCAACGCCAAGATATTGATGTGGTGATTGAAGGGCACACCGATAACACGGGCACAGATCGAATCAATGATCCGCTTTCAGAGCAGCGAGCAAAAGAAGTGAAGGCTCGATTAGAGAGTAACTACGTATCAAGTCGTTCCATCTATACTCGTGGCTTCGGTGAGTATGTTCCAGCTTGTACGAACGCTTCTGCGCAAGGCAAGGCGTGTAACCGCCGTGTTGAATTGATGCTGATTGTCACGAAGTAGTCGTTTGAACTTTCGCGCCCAATTTGAAGCGATTAACGCCAAATAACAGACATAAAAAATCCCTCACATTCGAGGGATTTTTTGTATCTGACTTTTGTTGCTTTATTGCTTATGCAAACTGCTTTTCTAAGTAAGTCACGATATCTGAAGATTCGTACATCCACTCAGTTTTACCGTCTTTTTCGATACGTAGACAAGGCACTTTCACACGACCGCCGCCAGCTTCAAGCTCAGCACGGTGTTGCTCGTTGTTTTTTGCATCACGAAGTTCAAATTGAACCGACTGACGTTTCATCGCGCGGCGCACTTTCACACAAAATGGGCACGCTTCGAATTGGTATAACGTGTGCGTTTTTGCTTGCTCATTTACTTTGCTTTGTTCTTCTTGAGAACGCTTCACACCACGTGGGCTGAAAACAAAATTCAATAACAAGATGACACGACCTAAGAACCAACGGATAAACTTCATAACTCTCTCTACATATTTAAAATTAGCGTTACAATTTGCAGCATTATATACACAAGTTTTGTCAGATGCTCGCAACAAACCGCTAATATCTATTTTGTCCGTTCGATCGTGTGAGACTTAGCCACATTTAGCCCTAAACGCTTAGACAGTCGAGTCAGGTTTGCTCGGTCTGTTTTCAGAACTCGCCCTGCTTGTGCCCAGTTAAAGTTGGCATCTTCCAACACCTCAGTAATGATACTGCGTTGAAAATCGTCCGTTGCACCACGTAGCCCTGCAGAAAGGTCGATCGTTGGTGTCGATAACGGTGTGTTCTTCACCTGTGTCGTCGCAATAGGCTGATCTTGGTCGAGTGGACCACAATCTTCCTTGGTAATTGTCACCAGGTTTTTATTGGTGCTGCGCGCTAACGCTTTCAATGCTGAACGACTGATCACATGCTCAAGTTCACGCACGTTACCCGGCCAACCATAACGGTTTAGGAAAGAAAGAACGTCGGAGCGGAACTTAACTTGGTTGATACCAAGCTTACGACGTGCTTGTTCTAAGAAGAAACCCGCTAATAGGCTGATGTCGTCACCACGATCTTTCAGTGCTGGCACCGCGATAGGGTATACACTCAATCGGTGGTACAAATCGGCTCTGAATCGACCGTCTTCAACTTCTTGTTTTAGATCTCGGTTTGTCGCTGCCAATACTCGAACATCAATAGTTTGAATGTTGTCTTGGCCAACAGGTTGGATTTCGTTGTTTTGCAGCGCACGTAGGAGCTTACTTTGAGCAGCCAAAGGCAACTCACCAATCTCATCAAGGAACAGTGTGCCACCATCGGCTAAAGCAAACTTACCTAAGCGGTTTTTGTCTGCGCCAGTGAACGCGCCACGAACGTGACCAAACAGTTCACTCTCTACTAAGTTTTCAGGAATTGCAGCACAGTTTACGTAGACGAGTGGGTTACGTTTACGTTGAGATTGGTGGTGCAGGGTGCGAGCCACGAGCTCTTTACCAACCCCGGTGTCACCATGAATCAGGATGTTGAATTCAGACGGCGCGACAACAGCGATGTCGTTCTTAAGTGCGACCATGGTGTCACTGTTACCAATCAACTCGCCGCCGTCACGTTCCCACGCTTCTACGTTCAATTCTTCGAGTAATTGCTTTGACTGTTTTGCTTGATGCTCAAGTTGCGAGAAGGTCAGTGCCATCTGCATGGTTGAGGCTGCAATAGCTGCCAGTACTTCAAGGTTACGCGCCGGAATATTCGCGAAGACATCAGGTTTCAAGCTGTCTAGAGTCAGAATACCTAAGAGCTTATCGCCAAATAGCAAAGGCAAGCCCATACAAGCATGCATTGGTAAATCGCCATCATGGTCAATAAGCAAACCATCGAAAGGATCGGGTAAGGAGCTGTCAGCATCGAAACGAACAGGAGAGCGAGACGCGCAGATCTCTTCAAACCGTGGGTGTTCTGAAATGATAAAGCGACGACCGAACGTATCTCGGCTGAGCCCTTGCATTGCGATAGGTACTAGCGTGTCGCCTTGAAGGCTTAAAAGCGCGACACAATCACACGTTATGGTTTTGCGAATGGCATCGATTAGGCGATTGAAACGATCTTGATCGTTGACACCACTTGCGAGGCCAATGGTCATTTCCATGAGGGTAGATGCGGAGATATCTTGCATAAAAAACTCTAACTGTGTGTGTTTATCTACATAATAGAGTCTTATTGACTTAAAAAAAAGGTCTTTTTGACATTTTTATAAGATGAGTTTTGAGAAGAAAACCAGTAATGACGGGGATTGATAAAGTTGGCACTGATTGTGCAGAAGATACAGAGAAGCCCAATTATAGCGCTGATTAAACAGACTATTCTTGATTTCAATCAATCAGGTTGCATTAATCAGGTTTCGCGATTTTTTGAAATGAAAACGAGTCAAAATAACTCAGTTTCTAAAAATAACTAAGGTTTCAGAAAATCGATAAGTCATTCTTAATTTTTAGTAGTCAAAATGACATATAGGTCATAAGGCTCAGTGTTCGGAGTAAATTCATGCTTAACAATGCACATATCGAAATCATCAAATCTACTATTCCTCTACTTGAGAGCGCAGGCCCAGCTTTAACTCAGCATTTTTATCAACGTATGTTCACGCATAACCCTGAGTTGAAAGATATCTTCAATATGACTCACCAAAGAACAGGTCGCCAAGGCGTAGCACTGTTTGAAGCTATCGCGGCATATGCAAAGAACATTGAAAATCTAGCAGCGTTAACAACTGCCGTTGAACGTATTGCTCAGAAACACACAAGCTTTAACATTCAACCAGAGCACTACCAAATTGTTGGTTTGCACCTGATTGAGACATTACGTGAACTAGCTGCTGACGCCTTTACTCCAGAAGTGGAAGAAGCATGGACAGCCGCTTACCTATTCTTGGCGCAAGTATTCATCGATCGTGAAGCTGAACTTTACCTACAGCGTAAGCAAGCTGTTGGTGGTTGGGAAGCAGCGCGTGCGTTTGTGATTGCAGACAAAATCGAAGAGTCAGCGCTAGTAACAAGCTTTATCCTTCAGCCAAAAGACGGCGGTGAAGTTCTGGATTACACACCAGGTCAATACATCGGTATCGAAGTGAAACCAGAAGGCTCTCAATACAGCGAGATTCGTCAATACTCACTGTCTGATAAGCCAAATGGCAAGCAATACCGTATTTCTGTTAAACGTGAAGGACAAGGCCAAGAGACACAAGGCGTTGTATCTAACCACCTACACGATACGGTTGCTGTTGGTGATGAGGTTAGCCTATACGCACCAGCGGGTGACTTCATGTATCAAGAGCGCAGCAAGCCAGTAACACTTATCTCTGCAGGTGTTGGTGTAACGCCAATGCAGTCTATGCTTGAGTTCCTAAACACGGAAGATAAAAACGAGCCAGTACTTTACCTTCACGCTTGTGAGAACGTAGGCCAACACTCTTTCACGACTCGTGTTAAAGATATTGTTGCCGACAAAGGTTGGGAAGCGAAAACGTGGTACATGAACAAAGATGAATCTGCATGTGAAAACACGCATCAAGGTCAAATGGATCTAGCGTCTATCTCTGATACTAAAGGCTTTGAAGAGAGCGATTTCTACATCTGTGGTCCTGTTGGTTTCATGAAGAACATCGTAGAGCAGCTAGATGCAATGAAAGTTGACCGTTCACGCGTTCACTACGAAGTATTCGGCCCTCACGCTAACTTCTAATAGGTCTCGGCATTTCTAGTAACACTCGCCTGAACTATTAATACCTTGCCTATTCAAAGGCCTCACAGTGTGAGGCCTTTTTGGGTTTGGTTGGTTTTGTCTGACATCATCGACTACTGCAGAACACGATGGTTCAGCTAAGATCTTTTCGCTTCTATCTAAGAACGTTTCATCTTCTTGGACATGTAGTCGGAATCGAAAAACTCAGGCCAGTACATTTTTACGTAACCACCGGCAACCCAAATCACTAGAATGGTGGCGATGGTTAGCTCAAAGAAACCAAACTTGTGTAGCCAATACCATTGTGGGTATTCCGCGCCGAAAAATGTAGTTAGACGATGCATGGCAATAGCGCTGATCACAGATGGGAAGGTGACGGCAGCAATCGAAGGTTGGAACTTCAAACGCATCAGGCGGATGTAACACAAGTAAATCAACAAAGTCATGGTGATGGCAATGCCCGCCAATGCACCTGTTAGAATCGGGTCTGGGTTGTCGAAGTTAACCAAGTAAGCGGCTAAAGATAAGTTAACCGGAGCTGCCATGATAGCGAGTGTTGGTCTTGCTCGGCGAGGAAGATTGCCTTCGAACACCAAGCGGTACAACACCACTGGCAACATAAGGAAATAGATACCAATACAAGTGACCGCAAGTGTTTCTGAAAATACGGTGTGCCCGAACTGTGTGCCAGCTAAGGAACTGCTGATCAAACCGACCGGATACAGAAACCAACTCGGTACAATGTTCGACATTTTGAAGTTGATGATCTGAAAACTGAAGAACAACACCATCATGGTAAAGTGAAGCAATAGCGCGCAGAACCAAACTGGGTAGGCGATAGCTGGCGATATCTCGGCTAAATAGTCGCACAGAATCAGTAAAGCCATGCTCATTGGTGCCATCAAGCTTCCGCTTAACGGGTGGCGAATATCATTAAGGAAGGTATTAAAGCTCGTTAAATAGCGCAGTAAAACAGGCAGCAATAATAGCGCGCCGAATGCAGCGAGGTAGGGACGAATTATCTCACCAATGCCCGGGATATATAACGCCCAAGCTTGTCCTAACCCAATAACGCCAAGTGCTAAAGACGCCTGAGATGGCGGCACATTTTTTACTTGGGTTAATCTTCTCCAGTTCAACGACTTGCTCCGACTTAGTTAATTACAGAATATTGGACTATTTGCCTTAGTTAGAGTGTGTAGGTCTTCCATCAATATATTTTGAGGGCACTCAACTAATTTTTAGTGGATGATACCAAGTTTAACGTTTGCTTTTTTGATTTTGATACGGAATCGGGAGATTAAGCACGTTGAATGTGTGCTTTTGTTTCATGAGTCATTTGTAATTAACGTACTTCCTCTTGTTGAGGGAGATCTTGTTGTCTTAGTTTTTCGTTTTTCAGCGTACGGTTAAGCAGTTGACTGTAAATTGGCTGCCCACCTAACATTTGAGCAATGATTACCGCACCTAAGCAGGTGATGATCAACGGCAGGATCAGGTAGTAGTTATTGGTCATTTCGATAACCAACAGTATGCCAGTGATAGGCGCTCGCACGGTGGCGGCAAATAATGCTCCCATGCCAGCAATTGCAAACATACCCGGTTCAATATTCAGTTCGGGAAAGAATGCCGCTGCGATAAGCCCGAACGCATAACCAAAGAGTGTTCCTAGCGCAAGCATTGGTGCAAAGATACCGCCTGGCGCACCAGAGCCGAAACAAAGCAGGGTAGTGAGGACTCGGCCTAAGAAAATCAACAACAACACATTGGCGCTGTAGCTGCCATTCGTGATGTTCGGGATGATACCAATACCACCACCAGTTAATTCAGGTATATAAAGGAGCAACAAGCCAAAGCAACCGCCAAGTAGGGTGCCTGTCATCAAGTAGCGTTTACGGTCATTCTTGTGGATCGCCACAAACAGGTCTTGGGAAAGCGTAATCAGTTTATTGAAAATCACACCAAACAGGCCGAACAACACACCTAATAATAAGAATAACCAAAGTGCGTCGAGTTCAGGCGGCTGGTACTGAGGCATTGTGATAACGGCAGATTGGCCATTGATAGAACGAAATACAATGTTGGCTGAAACTGCTGAGATGATGACGGCTTTGATTGATATGAGTGAGTAGCGAAACTGCGGTCTCATCTCCTCGACTACAAACATGATGCCTGCCAGTGGTGCGTTGAATGCGGCGGCTAAGCCACCAGCGGCACCTGAAGCCAACAGTGAGTGGCGAGTGTCATCATCTTTGACTCGAAAGATATCAGTGACCATACGACCGATACTGCCGCCCATTTGAACGGTTGGCCCTTCGCGGCCTAAAACCATACCAGAGCCTAACGCGCCCATGCCGCCAAAGAATTTTACGGGTAATACTCTCCACCATCGAACAGGACGCATGCCGTCCATTGCACCTTCGATTTCAGGGATACCTGAGCCAGCAGCTTCTGGAGCAAATCGGTGAACGAGGAAATAGCCAATAAAGGCAAATGCCGCACTAATAAGGAAAGCAGCAAGCCACAATGGTAAATGGCTACCGATTTCATCTTTCAGCCAATCGGTACGAGTTTCTGTGATGAAATGAACCGCAACTTCGAAATAAGTACCCACAACGCCCGCAAGTACACCCACAATACAAGAAAGAAAGAGAACGGAGGCTGGGGTCTTATCTCTTGAGAGAAATTGATTGATAGCATCCCTTGGCATTTTTGCTAGTAAGGACTGCTTAATTTTCTCTCTTCTGGTCATAGAAATAAGTTTCCTGAATGAGTTAAGGCGGGGTTGCATTAAATTATACGCTTCCTCTGCATATCCTATAGCAACAAAGATGAAAAGTTGAATTTCATTTATGGAATGTGCGTGTTACATAAATGGAATCTATGGTCAATAGTGGAATCACCGTCACAGTTTTGATCGATTCTCTGGCGGCGGCTTGAATATCCCCAAAAATGAACCATAGTTAAATCGTAAAGCAACATAACGAACCGCAAGGAGAAGTGAGGTTTTACACACAATTTGGATGGATTCAGAAACAAAGTTTTAGTTCCTCGTTAAATGTTCAGGTCGATATTTAAGGCTTCCTGATTCGCGAACTCACGATTGAGTAACGAGGGTGAGGCGTACTGAGTAAGTACGCCTTTAGTTCGTCTGGAGCATCCCATTTCCACATTCTGCCTCTACTGTTTATCTCTTCTGATTATTTTCGCGCCAACCTCTATTAACGAATCTCAGTGTAAACAATCGATTGGGGTCAACTTTTTGGTGATTGAGTATATACTCCCTTAAAAAGGAGAACTGATATGACTAAAAAAGTTCCTACGAACATCATTACGGGTTTCTTGGGTGTTGGTAAAACGACAGCCATCTTGAACCTGCTAAATAATAAACCTGAGAATGAAAACTGGGCTGTTCTGGTTAATGAGTTCGGGGAAATCGGTATTGACGGTGCATTAATGACAGATCAAGGCGCTTTGATTAAAGAAGTGCCGGGTGGATGCATGTGCTGTACTGCGGGCGTGCCTATGTCAGTGGGTATTAATGCCTTACTTCGCCAAAAGCCAGACCGTTTATTGATTGAGCCGACAGGGCTTGGTCACCCTAAACAGGTTATAGCGACACTGACTTCCGATCAGTACACGCCATATGTCGATTTAAAAGCGACGCTTGGTTTGGTTGACCCACGAAATCTGTCTAATGAAAAGTACACCTCGAATCAGAATTTTAATGATCAACTAAATAGTGCAGATGTGATTCTTGGTACTAAGGTTGACCTTGTTCATTCTGAAGACATCGATGTGTTCAATGATTGGGTGACGGATCAAACGCCAGCAAAAGTCTTCCATAGGCTAATTCACGATGGTGAAGTGCCATTGGAAGTGTTAGACATTGAAAGAGTATACGGCAGTGCTTCATCTCATATTGAAGCGCATCATCACGATCACGCTGAACAAGAGCCTCAATTCCAACTTCCTCCTGGTGAAGCTTTCATCCGTAAAGAGAATAAAGGACAGGGCTATTTCAGTTGTGGTTGGTTGTTTGGCGCAGAGCATAAGTTCGACTTCGATGCGCTATTCTCTATGTTGTCAGATCTAACGGCCGAGCGTGTAAAAGCTGTCGTGAACACCGACCAAGGTTGCTACGCATTCAATGTGGCGAATCAAGTCGTGTCTGTGAACGAAATTACGCTTGATGGCTTTGAATCTCGACTGGAAGTGATCGACTCGCAGCTCATGCCATGGGGCGATCTCGAGCAGATTCTACTCAAGCTGTGTGGCATCAAATAGCCCTGTTTTTGCTGTTTGAACCAAGGATCTTGGTGTTTACCTCGTTGAAGGCGGGATAAACACCAGATTAAATGAGAAAGTTTGCGTTATATCACGATAAATGTGAGATAAATCACTCTAATTACTTTATAGTGCTCGGCTGAAATAAGAATGTAGGCTGTCTGCTTAAGGAACCCGTAACAATGTCATTTTCCTCTCAAGGTTTTGCTCCTGAATTAGTCAAAGCGTTGACTGAGTGTGGTTATGAAAAACTCACTCCAATTCAACAAAAAGCGATTCCAATGGCTCGTAAAGGCCATGATATTTTTGCTACTGCTCAAACCGGTACGGGTAAAACAGCGGCATTTTCATTGCCTGTTATCCAACACCTTTTGAACAGCGGTAAAAAGGCGTCTAGAGGAACGGCTCGCGGCCTTATTCTTGCTCCAACTCGTGAGCTTGCTGCGCAGATCGCTCAAAACATTAAAGACTACGTTAAATACACAGATCTAAGTGTTTCTGCGGTTTACGGTGGTAACAAGATGTCTTCACAAGTTCGTCAACTAGAACTGGGTGTGGATATTTTGGTTGCAACACCTGGCCGTTTAGAAGAGCACTTAGAAGCGGGTAACGTGTCTATTGCTAACCTAGAATTTCTAGTATTTGATGAAGCTGACCGTATCCTTGATATGGGCTTTATCAATGCCGTTCGTAAGATCATGTTGGATGTAGAAACATCACCGCAAATCATGATGTTCTCTGCAACGACTTCTACTCAGTTAAACCAACTGTCTGTTGATATTCTGCGTAAACCAAAACGTATTAGTGTTGAGCGCGAAAACTCAACGGCTGCTACTGTCGGCCACGTGGTTTACCCAGTGGATCAAGAGCGTAAAACAGAACTGCTTTCTGAGCTGATTGGTCGTAAAAACTGGCGCCAAGTGCTTGTTTTTGTTAACTACAAAGAAACAGCGAACGATGTAGTTAAAGAGCTTAAGCTAGACGGCATTAAAGCAGTATTGTGTCACGGTGATAAAGCGCAAAGTGCTCGTCGTCGTGCTCTAGACGATTTTAAAGAAGGTAAAGCGCGTGTAATGGTAGCAACCGACGTTGCGGCTCGTGGTCTTGATATCGAAGACTTACCACACGTAATTAACTACGACATGCCTTTCCTAGCGGAAGACTATGTTCACCGTATTGGCCGTACAGGTCGTGCCGGTAAGCAAGGTCACGCTGTCTCTTTCGTTAACCGCGAAGAAGAGTTGACTGTCGTTCAAGTTGAAAAACTGATTCAACAGCGCATTCGTCGTGTTGAACAACCGGGTTATGAACCGAAGAAACGTGATGCTTACATCGAGAAGCTGAACACTAAATCGGCTTACAAAAACCGCCAAGGTCGTAAGAACAACGCGAACGAAGAGACGCAAGATCAAGCAAGCGCTGAACGTCGTTTGACTATGATGAAGCGAATTAAAAACCGTCGTAAGTAAAATTACGGTTGGTAATGAAAAAGAGCCACTGTTATGTGGCTCTTTTTGTTTGTATTGATCGCAATATTGTTTATTGTCATTACTGCTTCGTTTCAACCTCGCTTCATTTCAAGCCCGATCAAGAAACAAGAACTATTAAATAAAAATAAGTCGATAAGGTAATAATATGGATAGCGCACTACTTTGGGCTTTTATTCCCACGTTTTTCTTCGTGTCAATCACGCCCGGTATGTGTATGACTTTGGCGTTGACACTTGGAATGAGTGTTGGATACAAGCGTACATTATGGATGATGATCGGTGAACTGGCTGGTGTCGCTGTGGTTTCTATTGCCGCGGTATTGGGTATCGCTTCGATCATGTTGAATTACCCATGGCTATTTACGGGCTTTAAATTTGTTGGTGCGGGTTACCTGTTTTATTTAGGCGTTCAGATGTGGCGTTCGAGAGGCAAACTGGCGATCAGTACTGACAACCAAACAACAAAAGTCAGCAATGATTGGGACTTGGTGGTTCAAGGTTTTGTCACTGCAATTGCGAACCCAAAAGGCTGGGCGTTTATGATTTCTTTGCTGCCTCCTTTTATTAACAGCAATAAAGACTTAGCACCGCAGTTGTTCATTCTCGTGTCAATCATTCTGGTTTCTGAGTTTGTTTGCATGACCTTATACGCGACAGGCGGAAAGAGCTTAAAGCATATGCTGGGCAAAGCCGACAATGTTAAGTTGATGAACCGCATTGCAGGTACGTTGATGATGGGCGTTGGTGTTTGGTTGTTCGTGAGCTAATTCTGGTTAGCCTACAACGAGCAGAGATCCCCGACTCAGTCGTTCCTCCTTCTCGAGGGTGACGCGTACGTGGGATGATGACGACTTAGGATTACGGTGAGTTTTGAAAATTCGGATTCTTACTTAAACCGAAGAATGCATAGAATATAAAAAGAGCGATAGGGCATTTGGCCTTATCGCTCTTTTTGATTTTACTTAGCTAGCGAACAGAGACTAGATAACAGAAATGTTTCTGATTAGCCTGCGTTGTATATTTAAACCGCGATTTCACCGCCGTCTTCTCGACGAATCACAACCGTAGATGCTCTTGGGCGGACTTTGCCTTGAGTTTGTGCGGTTGCATCTTCAGACGATGGCCAGTTTGCCGGGTGTTGAATGTTCACAAACAGTGACTTGAAATCTGGGCTGATGGTAAAGCCTGTTACTTCACATCCGTTTGGTCCCACAAAGAAACGCTTTAGCTGCGCTTGATTGTTTGCATCAATTACCGCGCTGTTGCCTTGGTCATCCGTTAATTGAGATGGAACCACTGCCAGCATTTGGTCATTGGTGTAGCCAGTGACTTCGTCTGCGCCATTATCTGTCTGAATCCATAAAATACCACGAGCATCAAACGCTAAGCCGTCAGGGCTCGCGAACTGGTTCATGTCTGTTAGACCAGAGCGGTTAATAGACTTGTCTTCCACTGCTGGTGAACCAAATACGAAGATATCCCAATCGAACTCGCCTGCCGTTTTGCCTTCATCCCAACGGATAACATGACCGAACTTGTTGTCTACGCGAGGGTTTGCAGAGTTCGCTTCTTTACGCTTGTTGTTATTAGTCAGCGTTAGGTAAGCCGTACCCGTCATTGGGTCAACAGAGCACCATTCAGGGCGATCCATTGGCGTTGCACCAACAAGGTCGGCAGCGCCCGCTGTATTGATGATAAGCGCTGCTTGAGAGTCAAATGAATCACCTAGCTTGCCGCCGTTTGTAGTCTTGCTGCCCAACGTTAGTGGTAGCCACGTACCTGAACCGTCATCGTTGAACTTAGCCACATACAGCGTGCCTTTATCCATGTACTTGTCACCCGCACTTAGGCGATTACTCGGCTCTGCGTCACGCGGGTCCCATTTCTCTTCAGAAACGAATTTGTATAGGTATTCAAAGCGAGAATCGTGACCAGAGTAGAATACGATCGGCTCGCCTTCGGTCAACTTACCAAACGTACAGCCTTCGTGACGGAAACAACCCAGTGCAGAACGTTTCTTAGCGCGAGAGTTTGCTGTGTATGGGTCGATTTCAACAATGTAGCCGTGACCGTGTGCTTCGTTACGGTAATCGTCCATTGCTGACTCACCTGTTGGTGTTACGTCAAAGCGAGCAAATTCGTCTAGGCGTTCTTGTTTGTCACCAGAAAGCGTGTCCCAACCGTAACGTGTTTTGTCGGTAGCGATACCAATACGTTCTTGCGCTGGTGTTGTCTCGCCTTTGTTAACGAAATAACCCGGCCAGTTTTCTTCACACGTTAGGTAAGTGCCCCATGGTGTGTAGCCATTACCACAGTTGTTCAACGTGCCACGAGCTTGGCTGCCGTCTTGTGAGAACTTGGTTTTGGTAAATTCACTGTGTGCAACAGGACCAGACAGATCCATTACGGTCGCGCCTGTGTAGCGGCGGTTAAGTGGATCGTTATCGACCATCACCCATTGGTTGCCTTCAAGTTTTACACGAACCACACTCACGCCGTGTGCGTTGATCTCTTTACGTACTTCATCAAGGCTAGGGCGGTTGCCTTCATCGTATGTAGGACCATTAGCGTGCAGTGCTTTTTGGTCGATGTATTCGTGATTAATCACCAACAAACCGTCGTTGCTGTTGCCATTAAGCGGGAAGAAGTGCATGCCGTCGTGGTGCATGCCCAGTGAGTTTGCTTGATCTTGTGCGTTGTTGGTTCCATCTTTTAACCAAGCATTGCCTTGCTTGTTAAGTGGAGTACCCCAAGGAACCAATACTTGTGCTGTATAGCCTTTTGGCACAACGACACTGTCTGTCAGTGAACCTTTAACCGATTCGAATGCAAGTGTAGCAGTGCTTTTTTGCGGTGCGCTAGATGATGCTGTCGCCGCGTGCGCTGTGCTGTGGCCTGCTAAACCAAAAGCACCAAACGCCGTCATTGCACTGATGCCTAAACCGCCTTTGAGAACATTTCTTCTTGAAAGGTTCGCATCTAAAACTTCTTCGAAGGGTTTGTTTTTGCTCTTATTAAAACGAGTGCTATCAAATGTTTCCTTGCTCATCTTTACTGCTTCCTATTGGCTGATTTTATTATGCGTTATTCATGACTTACCCACCTACTAACTAATTGGTTAATAAGTTGGGTCAATGTGTGACTAATCGTGAAGCAGTTAAGTGACAGATTTTTATAGATTTGATTAAGGTTTTGTTTCTGTAGCACGATTTTTGCCATTAACACCCTTGTGTAATACAAAACTCTTGGGGATTGATGTGGAACTGTGTATAAATGCTTTATCAAACGAAAAGAGAGGCAGTTATGAAATTAGATAAAATCGAAAACAAAAATCGTCGCCTACGCAAAAAGCTATACCTAGGTGAATTCGCGATTCTGGGTTTTGAAGTAAGCTGCAAGACATCGATTACTGATTTTGATCAATACGATGTGTTCATTGATGAGTTCATTGATTTCATCGACAGCATCGGTCTGTGCTTTGGTGGCGGCGGCCTTGAGCTGTTTGAAGGTTTCTTATGCTCGATTGAGCGCTACCGTTCAGTAACAGAAGCAGAACAACTGCAAGTTGCTCAATGGCTTGAAGCTCGTGCTGAAGTAAGCAAAGTGGAAGTTAGCGAACTGATTGACGCAAACTACGCGTTCTAATTTGATGTTGTGTTGTTAGCTCGATTGAAAGGCCAAATACGGCTTAGGAAAGAGTAACAACAGTACGCTAGAATAAAGGCCGAATCGTTAAATCGATTCGGCCTTTTTGCGTTTTATTCGTTCCATTTCTATTCTTTATCTTCTTTTCTATCCCTTCTGACGTAAATGATAAATTGATATTTTTCGATTAAATATTAGTACTTTATCGCTATTTTTATTTGCAGTAATAAGTTTGGATAAACTTGTGAGAGTTTTATGAGAATTCAATGAAGTTGCTGATAGATTTGATCGTCATTCTTAGAGTCAACAACACCACAGTTCGTTCTGGCAAAGGTAACGGTATATCGCTGTTATTCGTTTTGTTGGCAACGATAGGACTCGATAAAGGATGGAATCAAAATGAATAAACGTACTCAAATCAGCTTAGTGATCAGCTCGGCTATGTTGGCCTTCGGAGCGGCTCAAGTTCAGGCTGCTGAGCTTGAAGTCACTGTCACTAATGCAACGAAAGGGATCTACTTTACGCCTATCTTAGCGGCGGCTCATGACTCAAGCTTGTTCATGTTTAGAACGGGTGAAACGGCTTCTTCGGAACTAGAGTCCATGGCCGAAGGTGGCGATATTTCAGGTTTATCTGGTGTCATTGCCAACGCGGGAGGCGTGGTGGTTGAGAACCCAGCGGCCGGCATCCTCAATCCAGGCGTCGCAACTACGTTTGATATCAGTACTGGTGATTTAGAGTACCTATCATTGGGTGCAATGTTGCTGCCGACAAACGACGGCTTTGTTGGTCTAGATAGCTGGAAGATCCCAACTCAAGCGGGCACCTACAAAGCGACTCTAAATGGTTATGACGCAGGCACAGAAGCCAATGATGAGCTGGCGGGCAGTATGCCGAACTCTCCATTCATTACCTTTGGCGCTGGTGGCACAGGTGTAGAAACGGCAGTATCAAACGCTAAGGTTCATATTCATCCAGGTAACATTGGTGATGGTGATGCGGCGGGCGGCATCAGTGACCTCGATAGCAGTAGCCATCGATGGTTAAACCCTGTTGCAACTATCACCATTGTTGTGAAGTAAGGGGGATGTATGAAAGCTAGAATTCTATTTATCGCTGCATCAGTAGCTGTGTTAGCGGGTTGTCCGGACGATGACGACGATTACTATCGCTATGATGTGAGTGTTACTAACCTCACCCCCAATCAACCAATGTCACCACTCGCGGTGTTGACTCACAATACGAATTTTGATCTGTTTGAAGTTGGGCAAAGTGCCTCTGTCGATCTGGAATACTTGGCGGAAGGGGGTAGTAATGCACAATTGCTTGCGCTCAGTGACAGTGACGCCAATGTTTATCAAGGCATCTCAGGCAATGGACTGATTCTTTCAGGTGAGCAAGACACGGTGTCGATTCGTGTCGACCCAAATCAAGAAGGGTATATCTCAGTTGCTTCGATGTTGGTGAACACCAATGATGCGTTTGTCGGCGAATCCGGATTATCACTCAAGTCATTAGCGGTGGGTGATACCTTTACCATGAACATGAATGTTTGGGATTCGGGAACTGAGCTGAACGATGAGCTTGCTGCAACCATTCCGGGACCAGCAGGCGGTGGTGAAGGTTTTAATACCACACGAGACGACACAGATGTAGTGAGTTTCCACTCTGGCGTAATTAGCCAAGATGACGGCCTTACGACTTCTACTTTAAGTGCCAATCATCGTTTCCTTAACCCCGGAGCAAGAATCACCATTACTCGAACTGAGTAACAGGGTCAAAGTACGATGAAAGAATTCCTGCTCTGTTCCGGTCAATTGAAAGGTGGGCAGACTCAGAATAGAGCAGGGATCATGAATAGTGCTGCGGTAAATTTGATGGCAAACATATTGTTGGTTGAAGACGATGATGACTTGGCTGAACTGGTGCAGATGCATCTTAAGTTCCAAGGGCATAACGTAATCAGAGCTAATGTGATTGAAAAGGCTCAGGCGCTCTATAAAGAGGGTCATTTCGATTTGATCGTACTGGATCGTGGCTTACCAGACGGTGACGGACTCGATTTCTGTCGAATGTTGCGTCAGCAAGAGGATTGGACGCCAGTACTCATGCTAACCGCAAGAGACGCTGAGTTAGATAAGGTGTCAGGCTTAGAAGCCGGTGTTGATGACTACATAACGAAACCTTTCAGCGTTCTCGAGTTTCAAGCAAGAGTGAGGAACGTGCTTCGCCGTTTAAGCCATGTCGAATCAGCGACTCAAGAGGTTGTGACAGCAGAATCGATTATGAATTTTGGTGTGCTCACTATTCAACCTGAACGCCATCAGGTGTCACTCAATAACCAAGACGTACCGCTGACAGCTACCGAGTTTACCTTACTTCATTTCTTAGCAACCCGCCCGGGGCGTGTGTATAGCAAAGACGAGCTGCTCGATCATGTTTGGAATACTCATCACTCTGGCTATCACCATACCGTGTGTAGCACAGTCAACCGTCTAAGAACCAAGCTTGCGATGCCGAATAGTGATGATGATTTCATTAAAACCGTTTGGGGTGTTGGTTATAAGTTTGAGTCGAAAGCTTAGGCCTATGTGTCGCGTCCGAAGTTTACTAAAAGGCCAGTAAGACCTAAGAGCCATCGAGGAGAGAACATGAGTTTCAAATCGCGTTTAGTGTTGTTCACCAGTTTGTGGTTTCTGCTCGTGAGTGTGGTGATTGCTTATACCTATAATTGGCAAAAAGAGACCATAGAACAAAGAACTAAGCAGAGCTTACACAAAGAGCTCGCGGTTCATATGCGCGATGATAACCCTCTGATGATAGGGACTGACTACAACCCCAAAGCCCTTAAATCCATATTTCATACCTTGATGTTGATTGGTCCCGATTTCGACATTTATTTTCTCGACAGCCAAGGAAATATCACGACGCACGCTGCGCCAGAAGGCACTGTGTTAGCCAACCAGATAGACTTAGCACCCATTCAACAGTTTTTAAACGACGAGCCTTATCCCATTCTGGGGGAAGATCCGATAAATCCGGGGGCTCGCAAGGTATTTTCCGTGGCAGCGATTGAAGAGCTAGGTTCGACCGTTGGCTATCTGTATGTGTTGATTGGCAGTAATCGCCATACCGTGATTGCTAATTCGCAAGTCGACACACCTTATATGGCGCTAGCAGGACTTATGCTGATCTCTATCTTAGGTTTTGCGATTGGGGCTTACCTGCTCGTGAAGCGCAGCCTCTTAAACCCTATCGAAGAAGTTACAAACAAGCTGCAACAACAAGCAGAGCAAGATTTTCGATTGGACCCGAACTTCATTCATCAAGTACCAGAATTGGTGCCGATTGCACGCTCGTATCAGTTGATGGCGAAGCACATTCAACAGCAATTTTTGCAACTTGAATATCAGTCGTCACATCGAAGACAAAGCTTATTACAGCTCAGTCATGATTTGAAAACGCCATTGTCGAGTGTATTGGGGTATCTAGAAACGTGGAGGATTCAAAACCCACATTCGGATCCACTCATAGATGTGGCATATCGCAATGGCAACAAGTTATCTGAACAGCTCCATTCGCTGTTAGATAGCGCCAAGAAAGATAACCCGGTACCCACACATCAATACGCTTCAATCGATTTCAATGGGCTGATGAGCGAATGCTTAGAAACGATACAAAGCAAATATCGCCATAAAAATGTTGAGTTGAACATTAATATGCCTATTGGAATCAAGGCTGTGGGTGACAGTGATCTGCTTGAGAGGTTGATTTTGAATCTGTTAGATAATGCATTGAGGCATAGCCCAAGTGGCACTGTGGTGTCGTTAGATGTTGGTTTTGAAGCGGATTCCAAACGGGTGAAGGTGGTGATTCATAATGAGGTTGAACTGGAAGCGCCGAATGGTTCTTTGGGAATAGGAACCAAGATCGCGCAGTCGATACTGATGTTACATCACAGCGTGCTAGAAACAACAAAGGCAGAGAACTCCTTTCAGCAAAGCTTTTATTTGCCTTCGGTATAGCTCTGTCTGCCTTCGTTTAGCTCGATGTATACTTACGTAGAACTAACGTTAAGCGTCTTTTCTGTCTTCGTTGCCTTCGTTCACTTTCGCGTAGAAGTGAAGTAGCTCAGTTAATTCTTTAACCCAGCCAAACGCATCTTTAGGTGCATTCTTTAAGATCTTTTCTACTTTCTCACAGTGCACTTCGATTGCGATTGCTTCTTCAAGGTTGAAAGAAATTGAGTAGAAGTGCCAAAGCAGTAGGCGAGTCATTCGCTCGATGTTCTGTTGCGAGTTATCCGACTCTGAGAAGGCTAGGTTTACTTCACCAAGCGCGATAGCTGTCATTCGAAGCATTGCGTCAAATTTCGCTGATTGCATGCGTTCTTCGCTGGTGACTTCTTCTTGCTCGAACGTAAACAATTCCGTCATTGCATCTTCAGGTACAAGGCGATGAATCATTCTTAAACTAAATTCTTCTAGTTCATGGCGAGGCATGGTGATTAAGCAATTTAAGGTGTAGTCGCGTTGCATGGTGTTCTCTTGGATCTGCAAAAAGGTCGGACAGTTTAATGGAGAAGCGAGTTTAGAAAAAGCAGATTTTAGATAAGCCTGCGTTGGCAGGCTTATCTGTGTACTACAAGCCCTAAAATCGATGCTTAGGGGAACTGTATTTAGGTTTGAACGCAGTATCAGGCTTTGCTATGGCTTGGCGGTTGGTACTGCATCGACTGGTCGTTTCTCATGAATATGTTGCTCGCGACCAAACTGCCGATGCAAATAGAACCAAGGGCGAGCCAAGTCATCGCATCAGGAATCTCGTTGAATAGTGGGATCGCCAACAAGGTCGCCACTGCGGGTGTTGCACTGCCAAAAGCGGCAGAGCGTTCAGCCCCTAAGGTATTCACCGCATAAAGGTAAGTGAACGCAGCGATTAAACCCGCCCCAACGCCTTGCACTGTTGAATGAACGGCAAGCTCCGTGAAGGGCCAATTAGCGATTGGTGTGTCCATTAGGTGGCTTGGGAGGGTTCCAGTCAGGATTAGGACGAGTAAAAGCAAAGTAGAACAGAGAGAAATAAAACCGGCACTGACTAACGCATTAAGATTAGCGACACGGGCTGAGATGGTGAACATCGCCCACATTAAGCTTCCGCATAAAAACAACAAATGACCTTTGGTGTATTCGAAGTTGAAGCTGCTTAAGCTACTCCCTAAAAACAACAGTATGCCGAGCAAAACCAAACCTAAACCAACAACACGATGTCGGCTGAGTGGCTGCTTAAAAAAGAGTACCGCAATTCCTGTAACGAACAGAGGAAGCGTGCCCGGAACAAGAGCACTGCCATGAGATACCGGAACAAACTGCATGGCCGTTCCGGCAACAAGCAGATAAGGTAATCCGCTACCTACGAACATACCCGTTAGATACCGTTTAGGGACGACGGCAATTGCGCTGCGTGCTTTCCACATCAAAGGCAATAACACCAAAGCCGGTATGAGAAATCTTGTGAGAGCGATATCGGCAGGTGTTAAATCTGAATTTGCGCCGCCTTTAAGAGAAAGAAAAAAGCTCGCCCAAATGAGTAGGGTGACAGTAATAGATAAGTAGCCAAGATTCATAATATAGAAGGAGAGTGGGTGATGACTCATTATGGAACAGTTGGTGTGCCACAGGTTGGCAAGTTTTGGCTAAACTTGAACTATCGTTGATGATTTCTGCTAATATTCACCAAATAATTAACGGATTTAACTAATGTTTGGCATTTACTATGGATAGAATTGATAGGCATCTTCTCGAACTGCTACAAAAAGATGGCAGGTTAACCACGGCTGAACTTGCTGATGAAGTGGGTTTATCACCTTCGCCTTGTGCAAGACGAGTCAAAAGGCTAGAAGAAAAGGGCATTATTGACGGTTATCGTGTGAGCTTGTCACGAGAACAAGTCGGCATCGCAATGAGTGTGTTTGTTGAGGTGAGCCTAAACAACCACCAAGAAGTGTCGATAGATAAGTTTGAGGCGGCTGTTGTAGAGATGGAAGAGGTGATCAGTTGCCACGTTGTATCTGGGGCTTATGACTATTTGCTAGAAGTGGTTAGCCCGAACTTGATGGCCTACGAGGCATTTACAAGAAAACTTCAAAGGCTCTCTAACGTGAAAGATATTCATACCCACCTTGCGATAAGACAAGTAAAAGGCAATGCACCACTGCCAATTTATACCGATTAAGCCAAACTCTGAGCAGTAACACGAAGGCAGAATGAGCTGAAAACGAAATGGTTTACTCCTGAAGTAGAAGCGCGGTCAATATCAAAAATCATCCATTAAGTGTCAGGCTTCAGGCAATAAAAAACGGAGCACCTCGTGAAAGGTACTCCGTATATGATAGGTGCAAAACTTAGTGATACTTAAAGTTAGAGATTGAACAATCCCCAGTTTGTGCATTAATTCTGAATGAAAAAGCATGTGAATGATAATCCACGCCGTCATTCCAAATTGTCTCTCCAAATATCTTACATAGCTCTAGCTCACTTACTGAACCGAACTCTTCCATGTGTTTAGCTACAGATAAAAGTTTACCTCTTATCTCTGCAGTCCATTCCGTGTTACTCAAGCAGTTGAAAGCCATAGTCTTTTGCATATTACCTAGCCAAAATGTTTCTTGTTATTAAGTTATATGAAGATTCATGATAACAATTTTCTGGCGTTTGTAAATCTATTTTGTGATGAATATCTCACATACTCGCTTGCATTGGTCGGAAATTGAACTTCATTGTTGATAGATAGCACATTACTTTTACAACCTATTGATAAAGCTTTGATTAACGAGTTCTTAGAATATTATGAATGGGATTGAGCATATTTATCGGAAAAGTCCAGTCGAACGAGTGAGAGAATCTAATGGTGATTTCAGTTTGATGCATCGTTTGCTGGTTGGTTTATGTGGCGCGCTTCATCAATCATCGTCGCTTCTCTGCGGTATTTTGAAGACAGCTGACGGAATTTTTCACTGAGTGTATGGAGATCTCGGGAGAGTGATTGTGAGCTTTGTACGTGCACCTTTGCGCTTTCTGCCTGGCGCGGGAGTCTTGCTTTGGTGCAGTGTTTGGCGACGGCTTGCCATGAATACGCTAGAGAGTCAGCGCCTTCAAGTTCACTAGACACAACATACGCCTGTTGTAGCAAAACCTCGGAGACGTCATACGCGGTATTCATATGACTATTGAGCTGCACATTAAACCTTTCTTCATACTTTGCCCAAAGCTCAATGATCTGCTTTTCATTAAAGTGTTTAGATAACAATGTCTGTGACTCATAGGTTGAAAGAACTTGGTTGAACTCTTTGGTGTACTGATTATAGCGACCTTCAAAAGAGAGCTGACGATCCAACAGTGTTTGCCAGTTTTCACGGTCACAATGATTCGCTAGAGCGACATTGGCACTAAAAGTTGCGCTTACAATGATAACTTTCCCCCAAAAAATCATGACTTTCCTCTACTTACCGTGCGCTCTATTGAGAGTATAGATGAGCAGCAGCATGAGTTGATGTACACTTGAGACATACCTATAACGGAAGAGCTGGTGGATTTGATGAAAAAAGCGCTGATCGCTTTACTTGTGTTGTTGATATTGGGCGGAGGGGGAGGAGCGGCATACTACTTCTTAGTCATGAATAAAGACCCAATCCCACAAGAGAAAACGGAAGAGCCGGCGTTAGAAGCTACCGAGCAATCTGAATCTGACCTTGTACCCATCATGGATCTTCAGCCTGAACCCGAGCAGACGGAATTTTACGTTTTGGAGAGAAAGCTTGAAGTGGTCGAGCAACCTGAAATTGATGGCTTGATAACAGATTACCTCTATAAAGGGGAAAAGGTGGTGGTACTCGAGAAACAAGGCGAATGGGCACGTATCTCAGACTATATAGTCCTTAAAGAAGGCGGCCCACAGACGGCGGAATGGGTCTCTATGTCAGGCTTATCGAATGATGAAGTCATTATTTCGGAAAAAGAAAGCAAAGAGATATTGGATTCCTATTTGGTTAAGTCTGATGACCTCAAGATCCATCAAGAAAAATTCCGTAATTCGGTGGCTAAACTGATCTCTGAGGGGGAGTGTGCCCCAAGTGATTTTGAAGAATTAGGCGGATGGGTGAAATCTGTTAAGTACAGCAATCGAGATGTATATTTTATTTATTGTGGTGGGTTGTCCCTTGAAAACAAAATTTATCTTGATGTAAATACAAATGAAATATTTACGAAGTAAGATCCCACGCTCTATTTAATAATGCTATTTACTAAAGCCCACTCATAGGTTGAGTGGGCTTTTTTGTCTATCCATAATGTTCATCTTTCCCATTTAGAACGTTAATTATATCGAAGGTTATATAGAATAATTAGGAACCATTTATTAATGGCTAATAAGAGTTTTGTTATTATTCTCGTGATCAATCATTTCAAATTCCCACATTGCATTATTCTTGAAACAAGCTGAGAGATATAGATTTATCCCGTATTTACAAAGGCTTATCTGCTTGGTGATAAAAGTAAAATTAAACAAACCTTATTAATATCAGAGTCTTGCGTTGATTTACACAATCGTAACATTTCATTGGTTTTGGGATGCAAGTCTAGTTTTTAATCATAATACGAAAATATTTTATATTTGTAATAATAATTTTTGATTTTGAGTTGTAGGGTTTAATTAAAGCAAAACGTAAAGTTTAATTATCAACTAAGACATTATCTTATTAACATCATTGTTATTTAATTGCTTGTAAGGGATGGAACCATTAATGAAAAAGCTTGCTTTAATTACAGGGTCAAAAGGCGGTATCGGCTCAGCAATTTCCTCTAAATTAGTTGCAGACGGCTATCGTGTTATCGCGACTTATTTTACTGGAAATTACCAATGTGCCTTGGATTGGTTTAACGAAAAACAATTCACCGAAGATCAAGTGAGATTGTTTGAATTAGATGTTACCAATACTGCGGAATGTGCGCTGAGCTTAAGCAAGTTGTTAGAAGAAGAAGGCACGGTGGATGTACTAGTCAATAACGCAGGTATTACACGTGATAGCGTCTTTAAAAAGATGGATGCCGAAGCGTGGAAAGACGTGATTGAAACAAACCTAAACAGTCTGTTCAACGTGACTCAACCTTTGTTCGCTCCTATGTGTGAGAAAGGTAACTGCCGTGTCATCAACATCTCTTCCGTCAATGGTCTTAAAGGTCAATTTGGACAGACTAACTACTCAGCAGCGAAAGCTGGAATGATTGGTTTTTCTAAAGCTTTGGCTGCAGAAGGCGCTCGTAGCGGCGTAACCGTGAACGTGATTGCCCCTGGCTACACAGCAACTCCTATGGTTGAGCAAATGAAGCCTGAAGTACTGGATTCAATCAAGAACCAAATTCCGATGAAACGCTTAGCAACACCTGTTGAAATTGCAGACGCAGTGGGCTTTTTAGCGAGTGAATCTGGCGCGTACATTACAGGCGAAACATTGTCTGTGAATGGCGGCTTGTACATGCAGTAATTGGCGAAACTGAAGGGGTTGGAATGATGGAAAAAGTATTTATTGTTGCGGCTAAGCGCACTCCTATTGGTGCATTTACCGGGTCGCTAAAAAACGTATCTGCGGGTGAACTGGCTGGCGTTGCGATCAAAGGTGCACTTGAGTCTGTCGATCTTTCGTTAGATGCGATTGATGAAGTAATCGTCGGCAACGTGATTTCGGCAGGTCAAGGCATGGGGGTTGCTCGTCAGGCTTCCATCTATGCAGGGCTTCCTGAGGAAACACCAGCATACGGCGTGAACATGATTTGCGGCAGCGGAATGAAATCAGTGATGGACGCAGCGGCGCACATCAAAGCACAAGATGCTGAAGTGGTTATTGCTGCTGGCGTTGAAGTGATGTCACAAATTCCTTTTGTGGTACCAGCGAGCGTTCGTAATGGTCACAAAATGGGTGACATCTCAATGAAAGACTTACTGGTTGGTGATGGCTTAACCGATGCGTTTAATCATTACCACATGGGCATGACCGCTGAAAATATCGCGAACACGTTGAATATTTCGCGCCTAGCTCAAGATAACTATGCCTTAGAAAGCCAACAAAAAGCCGTTGCTGCGATTGAGGCGGGTAAGTTTAACGAGCAAATCGTGCCTGTAGAAGTTAAGCAGCGCAGACAAACCGTCACTTTTGATACCGATGAGTATCCGAAGTCAGACGCGACATTCGAAGGTCTGCAAAAGCTTCGTCCAGCTTTTGACCGTGAAGGGTCTGTTACGGCAGGTAACGCTTCGGGCATCAATGATGGCGCGAGTGCAATCATCTTAGCCTCAGAGAGTGCAGTAGCGAAATACGGACTGACACCACTGGTAGAGCTAACGAGCTACGCACAGTCTGGATTAGATCCAAAGATTATGGGTTTAGGCCCAGTAGAAGCCGTTTCTAAAACGCTTGATAAGGCGAATCTCACTCTAGAAGAAGTAGATTTGTTTGAATTGAATGAAGCGTTTGCAGCACAAGCTCTTGGCGTAATGTACCAATTGTCAGAGCAGCATGACTTACCGCTTGATGAGTTCAAGCCAAAGGTCAATGTGAATGGTGGTGCAATCGCGCTTGGCCATCCTTTAGGTGCTTCAGGCAATCGAATTATTGTTTCACTCATCCATGAAATGCTTGAACAGAAAACGACTTATGGCGTTGCTTCACTCTGTGTGGGTGGGGGAATGGGAACCGCTGTTTTGCTAAAAGGTATTGAAGGTTAGAGCCTGATATATCGGTAGCAAGCTTAAATATCGGATCAGCTTTTCAAAGCATCGCGAGTTAATCGATGAGCGTTGGCTGAAACGATAGTGACACAAATTTATTAAACTATGTATTCATCAGGAGTTACTTATGTACACGGATATTTTCAAAACAATTACTGACCAAACTGAAAAGCAATTTGAACCGTACTTAAAGTTCAACAAGTTGGTTGCAAAGAACGTCCAAACGATGACAGAACTGCAAATGAATGCAATGCAGACTTACACGAACATGGGTCTTGCGCAAATGAAAGCAGTGACTGAAATCAAAGACGTGACTAGCCTAACGGCGTTCAACAGCCAGCAACTAGCAGCGCTAACTCAATTGTCTCAACAGATGATGAGTGATAGCTCAAAAATGCAAGCTGCTGCAAAAGAGTTCAAAGAAGATGTTGAAACACTAACAACTGAAAACTTGAAAACAGTTACACCTGCATAAATAAAATCGCCATCGAGTCAGCACAGTGTTTACTGTGAGGCTCGGTGGCGATTTTCCGATTATTGGAGTCATGTTATGTTTCAACACTTCTTTTCGGACTACCTTGTTAAACTTCAACAAACAAACCAGCAATGGTGGGAAAACTTTGAACAAAACAAGGAAGCCGCGCAATCTCCCCTAAATCAAGCGATGCAAGAGTTGAATTTTGATGATGCGTCAAAAATCTTCGAGCAAGCCGCTAACCAACCCGCCGTTCTCCTTCAGTTACAATCCCAGTGGTGGGAACAGCAACTTAAGATTTGGCAAAATGCCGCACTGATGGGTAATACCGAAAGCGTCATTACTGAAGAGCGCAGTGATAAACGCTTTATTGATGAAGCGTGGAAAAATGACCCGTTTTACAGCTTTATCAAGCAGTCTTATTTGTTATTCAGCAAAAGCTATATAGACACCATTAATTCAATCGAAGGCATAGACGAGAAAACCAAGGAACGTGTGGCGTTCTTTTCACGTCAGGCTATCAATGCTCTTTCTCCTAGTAACTTCATTGCGACTAACCCAGAGTTGATGAAGCTAACGCTTGAGCGCAATGGTGAGAACTTGCTAGATGGGCTAGAGCAGCTACAAGCTGACGTTGAAGCGAGCGCGGATATCCTCAAGATCCGTATGACCAACAATAATGCCTTCCGATTAGGTGTTGATGTTGCGAACACGGAAGGTGATGTCGTTTTTCAAAATGATCTGTTCGAGCTTATTCAATACTACCCAAAAACACCTCAGGTGAACGCCACGCCTTTGTTGATCGTTCCTCCATTCATCAATAAGTACTACATTCTCGACCTTCGTGAAAAGAACTCAATGGTTCGTTGGTTGCTTGAGCAAGGGCACAGCGTCTTCATGATGTCTTGGCGCAACCCAGGTGAAGCGCAAAAAGACTTAGAGTTCGGTGACTATGTCACGGAAGGCGCAGCGAAAGCCGTGACGGCAATTGAAGATATCACGGGTAAAGAGCAAATCAATGCTGCAGGTTACTGCATTGGTGGTACTGTTCTCGCTTCAACGGTCGCTTACTATGCTGCTAAAAGAATGAAGAAACGCATTAAAACTGCGACCTTTTTTACGACTCTATTAGACTTCTCTCAGCCGGGAGAGGTTGGCGCATATATCAATGAAACGATCATTAACGCCATTGAGAAACAGAACGATGCTAAAGGATTCATGGATGGTCGTTCATTAAGCGTGACATTCAGTTTGCTTCGTGAAAACAGCCTGTACTGGAACTACTACATTGATAACTACCTAAAAGGCAGCAGCCCAATGGAGTTTGATCTGTTGTACTGGAACAGTGACAGCACTAACGTTGCAGCTAAATGCCATAATTTCTTGCTGCGTGAGCTTTACCTTGAGAATAAACTTGTTCAAGACAAAGGCGTGAAAGTAGGCGGTGTCTGGATTGATCTCAATAAGATAAAAATACCAAGCTACTTCATTTCAGCGAAAGAAGATCATATCGCGCTTTGGCAGGGGACTTACCGTGGTGCCTTGAATACCGGTGGCAACAAGACGTTCGTGCTTGGTGAATCTGGTCATATCGCGGGTATTGTTAACCATCCAGATAAGAAGAAGTACGGGTTCTGGCTGAATGACAACCTAGACGACTCGGCGGATGAGTGGCTAACTAATGCGACTCATAATGAGGGGTCTTGGTGGACACACTGGAATCAGTGGCTACAAGGTTTTGAAACTGACGAAAAAATCGAACCTTTCAATCAAGGCTCAGAGCTTAATCCTGTGATTGGCAAAGCGCCAGGCAACTATGTAAAACAGGTGCTGCCGATTGTCGATCAAGAGCAGGTTGATAAAGAGACCGCAGAGAAAGAAGCGCCAGAAAACGAAGCTTAGGGCGTTAAGTCACATTCAATTATAAAGATACACAACGTCAGATAATAAAAAAGCCACTGAAATCAGTGGCTTTTTCGTATCAACTCATATCAGAATTATCTGGTAGAAGTTGATGGAATCTCGATTGTTAATCGATTTCTTTGTCTTTACCCATAGATAAAATCCAAAGAGATACGGCTGCAACACCTGCAAAGCCACCAAGAATGATAACTGGCATAGCGCTGTAACCTAGGATGTGCCAAATTACGCTTTCTAAAGTACTCATTCAATCGCTCCTTATTGCCAGCCTTCAACGCCGTGCATGTCTGGTAGTTTGTGTGCAATACCTTTGTGACAGTCTACACACGTTTTTTCACCAGAAGCCAGCGCAGTCGAGTGTTGTTTTGCACTACGAGGGCTTTGCTCTGAGAAGTCCATGTAATCGAACTGGTGACAGTTACGACACTCAAGTGAATCGTTCTTCTTCAAACGAGCCCATTCGCGCTCAGCTAAGTGATGACGACGCTCTTTGAATTTCTCAGGCGTATCAATTGTCTTAGCAATAAAGTGAGCGTATAGCTCTTTTGATGCTTGAACTTTACGAACGATTTTATCAGTCCACTCATGCGGTACGTGACAGTCTGAACAGATTGCACGAACACCAGAACGGTTAGAGTAGTGAATTGTCTCTTGGATTTCAGCAACGATAGGTGCGTGACAGCCAGAACAGAATTCTTCCGTGTTGGTTGCCTCCATACCCGTGTTGAATGCACCCCAGAACAAAAGACCACCCGAGAAACCCAAGAACAAAACAACGCCTACGGCTGCTTTGCTTGGTGTCGCAAGTCTTTTCCAAAACGCTTTAAGTAATTTTATCATATATAGCCTCTCTTACAGTCCGGCTACGATTAACGCAGTGAATCTACAGGTTTGAACTCGTTCTCAACTAGTGGCTTAGCATTAGCTTGAGGTACGTGACACTGTAGACAGAAGTAACGACGAGGTGATACGTCTGCAAGTACCGCATCTTCACGGTTCATGTAGTGAGTTACACTCACTTTAGTAGCACCCATTTCTTTTGCGTTTTTCCAGCTGTGGCAAGAAAGACACTTGTTAGCGTTAAGAGAAACTTCATAGCTACGAATAGTATGAGGCACTAGAGGTGGTTGGTATACGTAGTCACTCTCAAGTACTTGGTCACGAGGGAACTTTTTGAAGTCATCTGCTGCGCGAGTTGCTTCAAGTTCACTTGCACCACGTAGAGATTCTACGCCACCAATGCCGCCTGGGTTATCCAGTTCAGCTTCAGCTTGAACTGCACCAGCTAGCAAAAGACCAGCTGATAGTAGGGCAGTAATCAGTTTTTTCATGGTTAATTTCTCCGCCTAAAGGCTAATTCTTTGAGTGGACTACTTCTTTCAAAAAGTAACGAAAAAAGCAGTCGCAATATTAAAAACGTCAGATCTACGAGCTAAGTGGTAAGAACATATTGTCCTTAAGCGACCTTAGTGATCTTAACTGGACACTTCTTGTAATCCGTCTGTTTAGACAGAGGATCCGTTGCATCCAAGATCAACTTGTTGATCAGAATTCTTGCATCAAAGAATGGTACGAATACCAAGCCTTGTGGTGGACGGTTACGACCACGAGTTTCAACACGAACGCGTACTTCACCACGTTTGTTTTCGATAAGAACTTCATCACCACGGCGAAGACCACGAGCTTTAGCATCAGCAGGGTGGATGTAACAAAGTGCATCCGGTACTGCTTTGTAAAGTTCTGGTACACGACGAGTCATAGTACCTGTGTGCCAGTGCTCAAGAACACGACCTGTACATAGCCACATATCGTATTCATCGTTTGGTACTTCAGGTGGCGCTTCGTATGGTGCATTGATGATCAGTGCTTTACCATCTGGTTTGCCGTAGAAGTCCCAATCAGAACCTTTCTTAGCATATGGATCTGAACCTTCTTTAAAGCGCCATAGTGTCTCTTTACCGTCAACAACAGGCCAACGTAGACCACGAACTTGGTGGTAGCGATCGTATGGTGCTAAATCGTGACCGTGGCCGCGACCAAAGGCTGCGTATTCTTCGAATAGACCTTTTTGAACGTAGAAACCTTGAGCTTGTGCATCGTCGTTAAGCTCTTGAGCTTCAGACAGTGGGAATGCATCAACGTTGCCGTTTTTGTAAAGCACGTCGTACATGGTTTTGCCACGGTACTCAGGCATTTTCGCAACCAGTTCTTCACCCCAAACTTCTTCAATAGTGAAGCGCTTAGAGAATTCCATGATTTGCCATAGGTCAGACTTAGCTTCACCTACAGTTTTCACTTGTTGGTACCATGCTTGTGTACGACGCTCTGCGTTACCGTAAGCGCCTTCTTTCTCAATCCACATTGCTGTTGGAAGGATGAGGTCAGCCGCTTGAGCTGTTGCCGTTGGGTACGGGTCAGAACATACAATGAAGTTATCTGGGTTACGGTAACCTGGCAGACGTTCAGTGTTGATGTTTGGACCCGCTTGCATGTTGTTGTTACACATTACCCAGTAAGCGTTGATTTTACCGTCTTTCAACATACGGTCTTGAAGAACAGCGTGAGCGCCGGGTACCGGTGGAATGGTGCCTTCTGGAAGTTTCCAGATATCTTCTGCAATTTTACGGTGTTTAGGGTTAGCAACCACCATATCGGCAGGTAAACGGTGAGCGAATGTACCAACTTCACGCGCTGTACCACACGCTGACGGTTGGCCAGTTAGTGAGAATGGGCTGTTACCTGGAGTAGAAATCTTACCTGTAAGAAGGTGGATGTTGTACACAAGGCTGTTCATCCATACGCCACGAGTATGTTGGTTCATACCCATAGTCCAAAGTGACATTACTTTGATGTTTGGATCGGCATATTGCTTAGCCAGCTTGATAAGGTCTTCTTGAGGTACACCTGACATTTCAGACGCTTTCTCAACTGTGTATTCAGCAACAGACGCTTTGTAGTCTTCGAAAGAGATAGCAGTCATTTCGCCTGAGTTAGGGTTTGCGGCTGCTTTCTGTAGTGGATCATCGTCACGCAGACCGTAACCGATGTCTGTCGTTGCTTGCTTGAAGTTCGTGTGCTTGTTCACGAAGTCCCAGTTAACGGCATCGTTTTGAATGATGTAGTTAGCAATGAAGTTAGCAATTGCTAGATCTGATTGAGGTTCGAAGATGTAACCCGTGTCTGCAAGCTCGAAAGAACGGTGGTAGTAAGTAGACAGTACGTTTACTTTAACGTGTGGGTGGCTTAGACGACGGTCTGTAATACGAGTCCATAGTACTGGGTGCATTTCTGCCATGTTTGAACCCCACAGTACGAATGCGTCTGCGTGTTCAAAGTCATCGTAACAACCCATTGGCTCGTCAATACCGAAAGTGCGCATGAAGCCTACTACAGCAGAAGCCATACAGTGACGAGCGTTTGGATCTATGTTGTTTGAACGGAAACCCGCTTTCATCATCTTAACGGCTGCGTAGCCTTCCATTACTGTCCATTGGCCTGAACCGAACATACCAACACCTGTTGGACCGTTCTTCTTCAGTGAAGCTTTCCATTTCTCAGCCATCACGTCGAACGCTTTGTCCCAAGATACGGGTGCGAAATCACCATCTTTATGGAACTCACCATCTTTCATACGAAGAAGAGGTTGTTCTAGACGGTCTTTGCCGTACATGATTTTTGAAAGGAAGTAGCCTTTGATACAGTTAAGGCCTTTGTTTACAGGAGCTTCTGGATCGCCTTGAGTCGCAACCACTTTACCGTTTTGAGTACCTACTAGTACTGAACAGCCCGTACCACAAAAACGACAAGGCGCTTTATCCCACGTGATTTTTGTTTGATCAGAGCTAGCAATCAGGTTGGTTGCTGTTGCCGGTAGAGTTACACCTGCAACGGCTGCCGCTGATGCAGCTGCGTTTGCTTTCACAAACGCACGTCTTGTCATTTTCATACTTCACCCTCAAGTTGAGAATTGTTACTTCCAGTTTCTAAATCCGTTTCGTCGAGTCCAGTTTCGATTTGGTGATAAACCAAAGCTGTCCCCAAAACGTTCTTAATGTTGTTTATTGCTTCGATGGTGTCCGTTACAAAACCTTGGTTTTCAGTTTCTAGGACCACGATGATTTTGCCTTCAGGGCTATCTCCGTAGATTTCAGCGTTATCGAATTGATCGATCTCCGCTTTGATCTCATTTAGATGCTCAGGGCTCACATGCACGACTAAACTTGATATATGCACTTCATTTAGTGCCATAAATTGCTCTCGTTATTTTTGTTTTATGCATTACTCACAAGAATAGCCGAAGTAGGGCAAATTGCTACGCAGGCCCCACAACCGCTACACTCATCTAACTCGATTTTTGGTAGAGCAACACTGCCTGCTCTAAGTTCAAATTGAATGGCCATAGGTTCACACATGTCACCACAGCTTCGGCATTCAACATTTTGTTGCGCTAAACACTTATCAGAGATTTGTGCTTTTGCTTGCCAAGGCTCTCCTTGCTTTGGCTTAAAAATGGGTTCGGGACAAACATCTGCACATTGATAGCAGAACGTACACTCATCAATAGAGAAATCTACAGTGGGAAAACCACCATCGCCTACAATGATTATCTTAGTCTCACAACTCTCGATGCATTTACCGCAGCGAGTACAGTCATCTGTAAAGCTTTCTAGGCTGTCAATCCATGGCAAACGAATCTGGCTTGAGTCAACTTTTCGTCTTGAAAAAAGACGGCGTTTTGATAGATCTACCACTAGATACCTATAGATGTTACTAAGATGTTGTAATTGTAGGTCATTATTCTATTAATATCTTGTAATGAGTCCTCACAAGTAGTGTAGTTTTAGAAACAATTGTATAAATACCCCCTAAGGGCTAATTGGGGGCATATATTGTCTTAGATCAATAAATTACGGAGCGAGTGATCACATATTGAATGGAGCTATGATTTTTGATGTGTGACAATACGATATCGCTGGCAAGTCATTTATCAATAGGAAGGCACTTTTGCTTATAAAACCGGTTTCATCTGTAACAAGTACGATAGCAAAATCTTTGCTCTCTATACTGCTGTTGTCGGTTGCTACGACTGGCTTTGCCATCTTTACTTTGGCTTCAAGTTTGAATGATGCGGAAGCGGTTAACGTGGCCGGTTCAATGCGAATGCAAAGCTACCGTTTAGCCCATGATATTCAAATAGAATCTGTCGATTATGAATCTCATATTCGTGAATTCGAAAGTTCTCTTTACTCGCCATCCATGACTAATTTGGTCAGTTGGAATGTTCCGACAGACATCACAGAAGATTACTATTTAATTATCGGCCGTTGGCATGAGCTAAAACAGGTCTTGAATAGCGAAGAGCGCGATCACTATCTCGTGTTGGTTGAAAACTTCGTGGCTGAAATCGATGGCTTCGTTTATAAGCTGCAAGAGTTCTCTGAAGACAAGTTAATAAAGTTAGCGTGGGCTGGTGGTATCGGCCTTGGTGGGATTCTGGTCATATCTCTTTTTGTTGTTCACTTTGTACGTAAACAGGTTGTTAAACCGCTACATGCTCTTGTCGGTGCGAGCCAAAGAATCAAAAACAGCGACTTCGAGGTAGAACTCAAGGTGACCAGTAACAACGAAATGGGCATTTTGACCAAAACCTTCAACTCGATGGCCAAAGATTTAGGCGTGCTTTATCGAAACCTTGAAGATGTGGTGGATGCAAAGACGATTGAGCTGCAAAATGCGAACCAGTCGCTGCAGGCACTTTATAACTCGTCACAAGAGCTCACGGTGACGCGTATTGCTCCTGAAAACTTCCGAGCTATCTTGCAGCATCTCGTGAGCTTGGAAGGGATTGGATCACTGAGGCTCGAGATTGTCGATAACTCAGGCCGTTCATTGATTATGGATGAAGGTTACGATTCGAATTTAGACTACGAAAAGTTTGAGATGAAACTCGACGATAACGAAATTATTCTCGGCTATTTATACTGTTCATATCACCACGGGCACTCAACTAAAGCTCTGATCGAAAGCTTCATTCAACTGCTATCGAGAGCGATCTACTACAATCGTGCTCAAAAGAAAGCTGAACAGCTTATTATCATGGAAGAGCGTGCCACGATTGCACGTGAACTCCACGATTCATTGGCTCAATCACTGTCGTACTTGAAAATTCAAGTTACACTATTAAAGCGTGTGATTGGCAAACTGCCAGAGCAACAGCACCGAGAGCAATCTGAACAAATCGCGTCTGAGATCGGAAACGGCTTAGCCGACGCTTATACCCAGTTAAGAGAGCTACTCACCACATTTAGGTTGACCATTAAAGAGGGCAACTTTGGAGACGCCTTAAGTACCATGCTTGAGGCGCTCAGCGAGAGAACCGATGCGAAGATTAACCTCACTAATAATCTCTCATCGATCGAGCTTGATGCGCATAGTCAGGTTCACTTGCTTCAATTGATTCGTGAAGCAACAATAAATGCAATAAAACACGCCAATGCCGACTTGATAGATGTATGCTGTATCGATGAGGACGGTGAAGTATTAGTCGTGATAAAAGATAATGGAGATGGCTTTGACTCAAGTAGTTCCAAGGTGAACCACTACGGGATGAGCATTATGCAGGAGCGTGCGGCAAGACTGAATGGCGACTTGACGATTGAAGCGGCGCAAGGTGAAGGCTGTACAGTCATATTGAAATATAAAAGTTTGAAGGAAGTTAAAGTTGACGATTTGTAAAGTAATGCTGGTTGATGATCATCCATTGATGCGCAGAGGTATAAGCCAATTACTGAGCTTTGAAGACGAATTCGAAGTGATTGCAGAAGCAAGTAACGGCACTGAAGCGGTTGCTCTTGCTCATGAAGAAGAACCTGATTTGATCCTTTTGGATCTCAATATGAAGGGCATGTCTGGTTTAGATACCTTGAAAGCACTTCGCACTGACGGTTCTAGCGCAAACATTGTTATTCTAACGGTTTCTGATAGCCCTGCAGACATTGAAGCGATTGTAAAAGCAGGCGCTGATGGCTACTTGTTGAAAGACACTGAACCCGATGAGTTAATTGAACTGCTTAAGCAAGCACACAGCGGTGACAAGGCTTACAGCAGTGTGGTTGCTCGTTACCTAAATGATGCTGGAAGCCGCAATGATATCTTCGAACAACTGACTGAACGCGAAATGCAGATCCTTCAAGAAGTCGCGAAAGGTTACCGCAATAAGCAGATCGCTGATCACCTGTTCATTTCTGAATCGACAGTTAAGGTACATATGAAGAGTCTACTGAAAAAGCTGCAAGTGCCTTCCCGTACTGCCGCGACGGTTCTGTATCTAGAACGCTATGGTGAAATGAAGTAGGGCTTGTTCCTTTGAGATAACACTATTTCAAGCCTGACTGTTTATACATTTTGTACATGTCTCGATAGTTTTAACGATGTGAGAAAGTGACATTAAAAAAGGCGCTGAACTTATTAAGTTCAGCGCCTTTTTGTTTACGCATTTTATATTCAGTATTGGTGTTCGTTTGTTCTTCGTTCTTTGAGATTAGAAACTTAAGGCTTACGCCGACATTGGAACCAATACAAGCGTACCGAAGATAACCGTAATAAGACCACAGATTACGGGTACAGACGTACGTTTTACGACTTCAAATGGGCTGATTTTACCCATACCAGAAGTCGCTACGATTACGCCAGATACTGGTGAAATTGTACGACCTAGGTTCGATGCTTGAAGCATTGGGATGATTAGGAACGCTGGGTTCAAGCCCATTTTCGCCGCTAATGATGGAGCCAGTTCTACGAATGCATAGAAAGGTGCATTACCTGAACCTGTCGCAATTGCCGCAGCAACTGTTAGACCAGTCAGGATAAGCATTAATGCGATACCGCCAGCGCCAGCTGATTCAGCAAGGCCGATTAGGTTATCAATTGCACCGATAGACATTAGGCCCTGAGCAAATACACCCGCCGCAACCAACAGCATTACTACGCCTTTAAATGCTTCGGCCATACCTTGGTAGCAAGAATCTAGGTCTTCTAGTGTTTTTTCGCCGTCAAACTTCTTCACAACGTAATCGATAACAGCGCCCACGAAAATTGAACCTACTACGATGGTGTAGATATCAAGTGAAAGGCCCGGAATGGTACGACCGTTGAATAGAAATACTCCAAAAATAGGTAAGAATGGAAGAGCAGCATAAAAAGCCGGCGCATTCGTTTCAATTTCTGAAACGTCTACTTTTTCCATTGGCGTGTTTTCTTTCTTATCTAGGTACTTGTTCCAGAAGAAAGCGGCACCCGCCATCACAATGATTGCACATATTGAAACAGGCAGTACCGTTTGAACAGCAAACACATCAAGAGACATACCTGATTTTTCTGCTGCGATAACCACATCACCCGACGTTGGTGAAAGAATGATTGCTGCAGGTGATGCACAAACCGCCACCGCTGCTGGACGAGAAATACCCATTGCCGTCATCATTGGGAATAGGGTCGCCATCAATAGCACGCCAAGGCCTGTTGCAGAACTTACTGCTAGAGACATTAGACACGCTACGATGTAAGCCGCAACAAGAAGTACGTATGGAGATTTGATAGCAGCAAGCGGTTTAGAGAATTGTTTTACTACCACATTGTTTGCGCCGATATGCGTCATGTAAGAAGCAAAGCCACAAAGAAGCATGATTTGCATGCCTAGGCCGCCTCCACGGTACTGAAGCATGTACTTAACGAATTCTAGTGAGTCGGTAACCATGTTACCTGTTGAAGCGACCTTAGCGGGTAAGACTGTGTGACCTATAAGGCCAGTAATAAGAAGTAGGGCAAGGCCAGCTGTCAGTAATACACCTGCCGCTTTATAGCCTTTCACAATAAAGTAACCAACAGCGATAGTAATCACTAATCCGATCAAGAGCTCTAACATAGAAATCTCCACAAAGTTTAAAAAAATATAAGAAAGTGTTTCAGAATATGACAATGAATGTACAGAAAACTGCACTGTGGCACGAGACATAGTTGAGGTTGATATGATCTAAGACAAACATTTTCTTTGATGTTAATTGTGGTTGTAAATCATGAACAACTACTGTTGTTTAGATGTTAATAAACAAATTATCTATCTCAATAGAATATAACTTGGATCACCTTTATAGTGAGGAGTTGTATACAAAGGTGTGGATTTATAAATCTATGACTTTTGGAGCCTAACCTGCAGAACTAAAAAGAAGTGTGTATTTTTACATGATATCGGATTAATTTATGAACTGATGCCTACTGGGAATGGAAAGTTAAGTAGGCTTCAGCGAGAGTTGAATTGATGTGGAAATGCATAGCTCCTAACGTATTGGCTTAAGTACAGCTACTGACCGAAATAGTTGATAGTTAAACGATTAGTTAATGTTCAATTCAGGATCTGCATTCGAGTAAGTGGGCAGGTCGGCGCATATCACTTTTTTACAGAAGTGAATCATTCCGCGCTGAGTGACCAATAATAATTCATCATTATTTAGTGGGATATAAGCCATGGCATCTGAAGAAAGCACTGCACCTTCACTGATCATCACCTTTTCGTAAAATGTGAGCTCTCTATTTGGTATGATTTGTTCATGTTGAGTCTCGTCTAAAGAAATGTCGTGTTGGGTTACCACGTAAGTACCTGACGACGCAAAGCCAGCTTCTTTCGTAGAGACATATAACAATTCATAGCTGTTATTCTTCTTAAACTCGATATTAACGGCAGCTTGATTATAAATGACTTTTTCTTGTGGGTTGACCACCGAGGCTGTGTTGGATAAATAATGATCTTTAAGATAACTTTGAGGAATAAAGGTTGTCATCCATCCGGCCATAATACCGATTATGGCGATTGCAACGAAGATCTGTTTTTCTTTATTCACAAGTCACTCCTTTAAATTCACTTGGGAAGCTCAGAGATTTTCCTGAATTATCGATGATGATTTTTTTCCCTTATATTCGTAAAGCGTCACGTTGAATAACTCATTAAAAGTGAACTCGTCGGATTCGATTTTACAAGAGATAAAATGTTGACCCACGAGATCTTCGCCTAGGCTATTTCTATCTAAATAAGAAAACAGATAATGGGATAAACCTGCAGCCACTACAAATAATGCAACCAGTGCTAACACACTGTTTGTTTTTTTCGTAGCGGCCGTTGTCTCGGTTGGTGATCTTTCTGGCGCTGTGTTGTCTTCAGGTTGTTTCGTTTCTTGTATTGGTTGCGATTGAACTATACGCAGCGCGCGTTCTTTGTCTTGTGTCACTTGTCCTGCAAATCGGTAGCCTTTACCGGGCTTTGTTTCCTAAATCAGGGAACTAATGCTTAAAGCTACGATCAGATCATCT
>NZ_JBGONQ010000031.1:0-73847 GCF_041439145.1 Vibrio sp. 1F255
GGTATTGTGAATCAGAAGCACATGCTAAAGGGCTCTGGGAGGCGTGGTGGGCACATCTTAGGTTCTGCTTATATCGAGATTAAGTTACCCAGCCAAGAAGTAGTTGTGTTTTCTGGCGACTTGGGCCCAAGTAACACACCACTGCTGCCGGATCCTCAGCCACCACAGCAAGCCGATTATCTGTTTATCGAATCCACTTATGGCACCAGTACACATGATGATATTGCTACGCGAGCTGAGCGTCTCAAAGCAATCATTGATCGTTCACTGCTCGACGGTGGCGTTATTCTAATTCCGGCATTTAGTATCGGCAGAACGCAGGAATTGCTTTTTGATATCGAACACCTGATCTTTGAGCATCAACTCAGTAGCGATATTCCTATTATTCTCGATTCTCCGATGGCTCAAAAAGTGACGCGTTCATACCGACGTTTTAAAGAGTTGTGGGGACAAGAAGCAAAGCAGCGTCTTGAACTGAAACGCCACCCACTCGCTTTTGAGCAGTGCATTACCGTTGATGGACATAGAATGCACAAGAAAATCGTGAATCGCCTCAAGTCGACAGGTGAACCTGCGATTGTGGTCGCAGCTTCTGGGATGTGTCAGGGTGGCAGGATAATGAACTACTTATCCGCCTTGCTTCCCGATAAACGAACCGATGTAATTTTAGCTGGCTATCAAGCGCACGGAACGCTCGGACGAGAGCTGCAACAAGGGGAAATGCAGGTTTATATTGATAACAAAGACGTTGAGGTTAATGCTCAAATTCATGGCATGTCTGGCTATTCTGCCCATGCTGATAAAGAGGATCTTTACCAATTTATAGACGGCATCGCGACGCCACCGAAAGAGGTGCATTTGATTCACGGCGAGCCAAATACTCAGTCTGAGTTCGCTAAAGAATTACAGGCGCGAGGGTTCGTAGTTGTTTGAAACAGGCATCAAATTAACAACTTTTACTAGGTAGATATTAAGGCCTCAATTATCAAACCTTCAAAAGCCATAGTCTCATAGACCTGCTAGCTCACCTGATGCAGGTGATATATTCCAACCTACTTATCCCACCATCCATATGTCAGCCGTTTATGCTAATCGGCTTTAACCGCTGTTTTGCGCAATTTCGTTTCTTATGCGCACCTCAAGATCCCCTTTCTGTATTAATCACTATTTATTCACTTTTCAAAACACAACAAATAACAACTAGTTGCATATCAGATTAAATGGAACGATTATAGAATTAGCACTAAGCATTAACAAACACCCTCTATAACTTGCTTTATGTCACAGTAATCCTAATGCGCAGTTAAATAATTTAACACTCGGGTTACAAGTGAAGTATTGTGTTGTTCGAAAAACAATCATAAGCAAAACTAACAGGGAAAATACTCATGCAGTCATTCGTTGATTTTTTGAATGGAATAATCTGGAGCCCAGTACTTATCTACCTATGTTTAGGTGCAGGTTTGTTCTACTCCATCATGACTCGATTTGTTCAAATCCGTCACTTCTTTGAAATGTGGCGCTTGCTACTATCGGGTAAAAGCTCATCAAAAGGCATCTCGTCTTTCCAAGCTCTAGCCGTTTCGCTATCTGGCCGTGTCGGTACAGGTAACATTGCTGGTGTTGCTGCCGCTATCGGTTTCGGTGGCCCAGGTGCCGTATTCTGGATGTGGGTTGTAGCCTTCTTTGGCGCCGCAACTGCTTACGCAGAATCTACGCTAGCGCAAATCTACAAAGAAGAAGACGAAGGCCAGTTCCGTGGTGGTCCGGCTTACTACATTGAAAAAGCAATGGGTCAGAAGTGGTACGCATGGATCTTCGCTATCGCGACTATTTTTGCATGTGGTATTTTGCTTCCAGGTGTTCAGTCAAACAGTATTGGTAATGCTGTAGAAGCTGCATTTGGATCAGGTGATATGATTGAAACAGCTGTCGGTACATTCAGTTTCGCTAAAATTTTCACCGGTACTGTTGTTGCAATCATCCTTGCTTTCATCATCTTTGGTGGTGTTAAACGTATTGCGAACTTCACACAAATCGTTGTTCCTTTCATGGCATTGGCTTACATCATCATCGCGTTCGTTATCATTCTGCTAAACATCAGCCAAGTGCCAACGGTTTTCGCAATGATTGTTGGTGATGCATTCACACCTATGGCAGGCTTCGGTGCTGCAATTGGTTGGGGTGTTAAACGTGGTGTTTACTCAAACGAAGCGGGTCAAGGTACTGGTCCTCACGCGGCAGCGGCTGCAAGTGTTGATCACCCAGCTCAGCAAGGTTTGGTACAAGCATTCTCTATCTACATCGATACTCTTCTAGTATGTTCTGCTACAGCGTTCATGATCATCATCACTGGTGCTTACAACGTTCACGGCGGCGCTGAGGGTGTGTTCCTTGTTCAGAACCTAGCAGCAAACATCGGTGCGAATGGTCCTGTATTTACACAGCTTGCTATTGAAAGTGCACTACCAGGCATTGGTAAGCCATTCATCGCATTTGCTCTGTTCTTCTTCGCATTTACAACGATTCTTGCTTACTACTACATCGCAGAAACGAATATTGCTTACCTACGTCGTACCATCAAGATCCCTGGCATGATGTTCGTACTTAAGCTTGTTCTTATCACTGCAGTTTTCTATGGCACAGTTAAAACAGCGAACCTTGCATGGGCAATGGGTGATGTTGGTGTTGGCTTGATGGCATGGTTAAACATCGTGGGTATTCTGATCATCTTCTTCATGTCTAAGCCTGCGCTTAAAGCTCTAGCTGACTACGAAGAACAACAGAAACAAGGTGTGACTGAGTACACATTCAACCCTGTAAAACTAGGCATTAAAGGTGCTACTTACTGGGAAGAGAAGTACAAGCGTAAAACAGGCAAGTCTCCTGAAGCAGAAGCTGCAGACACTAAACCTGTAGAGCAGCCTTCAGCTTAAGCTTTCCTTAGCAAATAGATCGCTTTAACAAATAGCGCTATTAATAACGCATAAAAAAGGGGTTAGCCATTTCGGCTAACCCCTTTTGTTTTATTCATAACCAATAAATGGCTTATAACAAACTAACTGTTCCCGAGTTAGAGTATTAAGCAGCGATTTCTTGTGTTGCCATTTGAGGTGCTTTCTTCTCACCGATAGGCAGTACTGTGCGGCCGTATTCGTTGTTGATTACTTGTGCCATTGCAAAGTAGATAGCTGAAGCGCCACAGAAGATACCTTCAAAACCAGCGATAGTACCGATTAGTTCGCTGCCAGTGAAATCACGAGCTGCAAGTAGGAAGAACAAGATAGTTAGTGAACCGAATACTACTTGCTTCGCCACTGGGTAGCATAGAGAGCCGATGAACATGAAGCCTGTGAAGATGCCCCATAGTAGTAGGTACCAACCCATGAATGCTGCAGGGCTTGCAGGTAGGCCCATGTAAGGCATCACGATTAAACCAACCAAAGACAACCAGAATAGGCCGTAAGAAGTAAACGCAGTTGTACCGAACGTGTCACCACGTTTGAAACACATTGTGCCCACGATAACTTGGCTCAAACCACCGTAAAAAATACCCATAGCAAGAATCATTGAATCGATTGGAAAGAAACCTGCGTTGTGGATATTAAGAAGAATAGTGGTCATACCGAAACCCATTAAGCCTAGTGGCGCTGGGTTAGCTAGTTTGGTCGACATTACGAATTTACCTTATTAAAGTGGTTGATTAAAAAAAAGCGATAAAAATTATCAGAAAATTTTAATCTATAAACCGTACAACTAGGTAATCCAGTTATCGAAAACTAAGATTGTACAAATGATCTTATGGAAAATAGGTTTCATAATGAACCTATTCAATTCACCGAAACTATCAATAAACAGATTCCCTATCACGTTCGTTCCTCACTGTAAGGAATGACGAGTGAGGTAAGTGTTGAGGCAATGAGACAAAGCCTGGTGCTACGTCACTCTAGAATCGAGGGACGAGATATCTGGAATCTCCTCTTCGATATAAGCACGTTTGGCGCACTAAAGAGATTCCCTATCACGTTCGTTCCTCACTGTAGGGAATGACGGAAGTTTGCTTAGATGCGAGTAAGTGAAATGAAGAACAAGAGAGCGAGCTTTTCGTTACTCGTTTACTCGCATCCCGTATCTACTCACTCACCTGTTATCTTAAATTATGCTTGTTGAGCTTTAGACTCAGACACTTGAGATTGAACGTCTGAAGAAGCGTTTTTACTCGCATCGCGCTTGGCTAACAACGTCACGACAATCAACTGAGCAACAAGAGCGCCTAACACAACCAATGCACTTCCCGTAAAGCCTGCGACTACAAAACTAATCAGAGCAATAGAGCCGTTCATCAATGCGTAAGGAAGCTGCGTCTTAAAGTGTTCAAACTGATCACACCCAGCCCCGGTTGAAGAAAGAATCGTGGTTTCAGAAATCGGTGAGCAATGGTCACCAAACAAGCCACCAGACAACACAGCGCCAATTGCGACGAGAAGCGGAGCATCTATCGCAATCGCGGTTGGAATAACCAATGGCATCATTATCGCGAAGGTTCCCCACGACGATCCCGTTGCGAATGAAATGATAGCCGATAATAAAAACGCGACCGCAGGTACTAACCAATATGGAAAGCCGCTCTGTGCTTGCTCAGCAATATAAGCTGCCGCACCCAACTCTTTACCAACGGTGCTTAATGCCCAAGCCAATACCAAGATGATCGCGACTGGCATCATGTTTCCCATGCCTTTTAAGTACACAGAAACACCATCAGACAACTTTCTTACACCGTAGTAAGCCATTAACGAAATTAATGTAATCGCCGCAAAGAAATAAGCCGATGATAACGCCGCTCTAAATGATGAACCTGCGACCTTTTGGAACGGGAAGCCTTGTGGAACCAACATGGCACACAACACCACCAGCATCACTAACAATGGTGCCCAGACAAAAGATGCCTTTGCATTTTTATGCGAGAACGGATTTAGTGATTCGTTATTCACGCCAGAGTTAATTCCCGCCTGGCAATCACGCTCAGCTTTTGCCATTGGCCCAAAATCTAAACCTTTAACGGACACGAGCGGAACGATGAAAATCGCGAGGAATGCGTAGAACTGAAAAGGAATCGCACCGATGAACGCATCCCAATCAGACATATTGACATTCAACGCCGTAAACTCTTTTTGAATCAGGCTCATGATATACACGCCCCACCCGATAAAAGGGATAAGGATCGCGACGGGTGATGATGTAGAGTCGATGATGAATGCCAACTTCTGTCTAGAAAGTTTCAGTTTATCGAAAAGAGGGCGAAAGACAGGACCAACAATCAACGGAGTACCTAAGTCAGAGAAAAATATAACGATTCCACCCAACCATGCTGACAATTGAGCTTGGCATTTATTGCTTACCCACTGAGTCACTCGCTTTGCAAACGCGACGCCACCACCGGACTTTTCCATCAATGCGACAAAGCCACCGATGAATACCAACAGCATGATCACACCAGCGTTATAGCTGTCGGTAAGTTGAGGGACTAGGTAACCTTTCACCATGGTACCAAACGTATCAAGCGGGTTAAGTTCGCTAAACATGCCAGTCAGCATTGCAACACCACTCAGCACACCAGCAAAAAGGCCTATCACCACATTCCTTGTCGCCAATGACAACACCAAAGTAATCACAATGGGGATGAGTGACGTGATATCTGTCTGTTCCATAGGTACACCTTAACCCTAAAATAATAGAATAAATATAAATTAAATTTGAATATAAATTCACAAGCATCATTTGTACAGAACTTTATCCTCTAACTGGATAATTAGTCTTTAAATGCGCTCCAACATAGCCAAATAGACCAATCACCCTGCTTAAATAGCCAAGTTCGAAACGGAAAAAAGCCGAAAGTAGACACTTTCGGCTTTTGATTATTTATATCGCTATGGTCGTACTACTGAGCTCGTAACTTAGGCCACCTCTTCAGTATTCAGACTATCAATTACAGCTGATTTCATCCCAGAACCAATTCGATTGAACTGGGCTTTCCCAAACACCTGGGCCGTTTTTAGCCACGAAGCACTTACCGTTATGCGTCACTTTATCGCCATTACTCACTTGGCTAACACCGGCTTGCCACGTAATAAATTCAGATGGATCGACAACCACTGGCGGTTCTGTCACAGGTGGTTCAACGGGTGCAGGGTCTACTGGTTCTGGATCGACAGGGGCAGGATCAACAGGCGTTGGATCTGTCACAACTGGTGGTGTTGGCTCGCCCGCTACTAGTTTCCAAGGGCCACCATTGGCAGGGTCATCCCCTTGTGTCCACCATTTCGCTTCGTAGGTTGCGCCATTATGAGTCACTTGGTCACCCGCGTTGTAAACCTTGCTCGCACTCCAACCATTACCACCGGGATTGGTTCCTGGATCTACCGGATCCAGCTTATCGACCACTTTCACTTCAGGCCAACTCGCATGTGACCCATAAAAATTGGTCACACACTTCTCGTAATCGCCAGCCACCAACGCAGAATAAGCCGTTTGGAAACCAACAAGCTCACACTCAAACGAGTAACCTTCTGGGCGGTCTGCGTAGTATTTCCAGTTACCATCCCAGTTGGTGTACAACACATCCGTTGCTCCGTTGAGGTTTAAGCTTCCGTAAGGCGTTTGCTGCCAACAAGTATTGGCTTCATCCGCTTCTACCGGAATTTCATAGTGCGCTGCTAACCCTTCCCAATAACGAATACGGTTAACGGGTTGGCCTTTGTCTTTGTTCTGCTCGCCACATTCAATACCACCATTGATCACGTTGATTGTGGTACCAAAGCCATAACCAATACCCGCATCCAATTCGCGTTGAGATGGCGTCCAAGTGCGGTCGATGACATGCAGCATAGCTGGTTTAGGTGCTTGAGGGGTAAGGAAAAACCAAATAGCAGAAGCTAAGTTCAACCAAGAGTCCGCCACTAAGCCCGGATTGTTGAGAAGCACCGTCGCGTCACCATCAAACATCACTTCAGAGAACGCGCCATAATTAAAATGGTAAGAAAGCTGTTTAGCACCACGTCCGAAGTAGCCCTGTCCCGCAGCACATGGCCAACGGGCATTCTGCCAATCGTTCTGACCACAACCGGTGGTGTAACCTTCTTGGCCTTCAGACCAACCCATTTCGCGAACATGCACCAGCGCTTGCTGCCACTCTTCTAGAGCTAATGGATTATCAGAGGTGTTGTCTATCGCGATATGCCCACCCGTCTCTTGTGAAAAGTGAGCAAAGGCCGTGATGATGGATTTCTTACAGATAGCATCAGAATCACGGCCATCGGTGTACTCTCCACAGAACGCTGGGAATTTACCGATCGCGCGTAAGAAGCGAGTGTAGGTGTATTCTGGCGCTGCCATCTGAGTGAGGAAGTCCCATTCAGATTGAGGGAACACGCGCTCTACACGCTTTATGTTTTCAGGATTCGAGGGGGAACCGGGTTCAATCGCTTCAACGATTGTATTCGGGCGAGTTTGAAGGGCCTGTGACCAGATCGCATACATAGGATCGGATGTTTTCGCTTGTTCAGCAGCTTGTAGAGCCGACTTTTCAACAAGGTAACCATTCGGATTTTGCGGATCAGGTTGAATGTTCAAAGACGCATGACTTTGCGCTGCTAATGTGCAGCCCAGTACTGTCGCCAAATATTTGATTTTTAACATGATGGATTCTCTTATCTGTCCTTAATAAGTCCATCAAAGAGTATGCTTCACATGTTAAATGGCCTAGCTGTAGCTGTGTGAATTTATAAAAAGTGCGAGTGATCTTTTTGATACATGGCTCAGCACAACAAAGCGTCTCATGGTTTCTTGAGCTAATATCTAGTTTCCAACTCATTTGGTTTCTAGGTATTGTTCATTTGATTTCGAGGTATTGCTCATAAGCCTTTAATGTAATGAATCAATATAATGAATCGACAACGAAAAAAGCCCCGAACTGAGTTCGAGGCTTAAGATCTTAATCAAAGCTGGTTAAATCTCTAAGAGATTATTCCCACTCGATAGTTGCTGGTGGCTTACCAGAAATATCGTAAACAACACGTGAAATGCCGTTAACTTCGTTGATAATACGGTTAGAAACCTTACCTAGGAAGTCGTATGGTAGGTGTGCCCAGTGAGCAGTCATGAAGTCGATAGTTTCTACGGCACGTAGAGATACAACCCAATCGTACTTACGGCCATCGCCCATTACGCCAACTGAACGTACTGGTAGGAATACCGTGAATGCTTGAGATACTTTGTGGTAAAGGTCAGCAGCGTGAAGCTCTTCAATGAAAATAGCATCTGCGCGACGCAGTAGATCACAGTACTCTTTCTTCACTTCGCCAAGTACACGAACACCTAGACCTGGACCCGGGAATGGGTGGCGGTAAAGCATGTTGTATGGAAGACCAAGCTCTAGACCGATCTTACGTACTTCATCTTTAAACAGCTCACGTAGAGGCTCAACAAGGCCCATTTCCATATCATCAGGAAGACCACCAACGTTGTGGTGAGATTTGATTACGTGTGCTTTACCTGTCTTAGATGCAGCAGACTCGATTACGTCTGGGTAGATAGTACCCTGAGCAAGCCATTTAGCATTCTTCAGTTTCTTAGACTCTTCATCGAAGATATCTACGAATACGTGACCAATGATCTTACGCTTAGCTTCTGGTTCAGCTTCGCCTTCAAGAGCATCAAGGAAACGTTGCTCAGCATCTACTTTGATGATGTTTAGGCCAAACTTGTTGCCGAACATCTCCATAACCTGCTCACCTTCGTTTAAACGAAGAAGGCCGTTATCAACAAATACACATGTTAGTTTGTCGCCGATAGCGCGGTGAGCAAGCATCGCAACTACAGATGAATCAACACCACCAGAAAGACCAAGGATAACTTCGTCGTCACCTACTTGTTCTTTAATACGTGCAACTGCATCTTCAATGATTGAAGCTGAAGTCCACAGACCTTCACAACCACATACGTTAAGAACGAAGTTCTCAAGCATTTTCAGGCCGTTTTTAGTGTGTGTTACTTCTGGGTGGAATTGAACACCGAAGTACTTCTTCTCTTCGTTTGCCATTGCAGCGTATGGGCAAGTGTCTGTTTCAGCGATCTTTGTGAAATCAGCTGGAATCTCAACTACTTTGTCGCCGTGGCTCATCCAAACATCTTGAGTAGACTCAAGGTCAGCGAAAAGTGCAGATTCACCAGTTACTTGTACAGCAGCGTAGCCGAACTCGCGTTCAGTAGACGTTGCTACTTTACCGCCAAGTTGCTCAGCCATAGTTTGCATGCCGTAGCAGATACCGAATACAGGAACACCTGAATCAAATACGTACTGAGGTGCACGTGGAGAGTTCTCTTCCGTTACACTTTCAGGGCCGCCAGATAGGATGATACCGTCTGGATTGAATTCACGAATATCCGCTTCTTCTACGTCCCAGCTCCAAAGTTCACAGTAAACACCGATCTCACGAATACGACGAGCTACTAGCTGTGTGTATTGAGAACCGAAGTCCAGAATTAGAATACGTTGGTCATGAATATTTTTAGTCATTGTAAGCAGTCTTATTGGCTATGTGATAAAACGGAGGTGAGTTTACTCACCTCTGATTAACTCTTCAAGAAATAAAGCAAACGTTTTCGTTAGATATCTTTAACCACGTGTTTTGAGACAATCGGACTTTTAACAAAACAGGCGGTAGATATAATACCAATCACAGTAAGTAAGTAAGTAAGTAAGTAAGTAAGTAAGTAAGTAAGTAAGTGTTCAGGAATAGCGTAGGAAAAAAGCCTGAGAACAAGGCTGCTCTATTCGACAAAGAGTTCTGATAAGTAGTTATTCTACAATCAAAAATTCTAACGAAGTTATCGAGGTTTTTAACAAGCTAGGATGACCAGTTATTTACTACGATTGGTATATTAATGTGCCGACTAAATCAGCACATTATTCAAACGTTTGGACGTATTATTAACCTAAACGGTAGTTAGGTGCTTCTTTCGTGATTTGAACATCGTGTACGTGAGATTCTTTCATGCCCGCACCAGAGATACGAACAAACTCAGCTTTAGTACGCATGTCTTCAACAGTTGCAGAACCCGTTAGGCCCATGCTTGAGCGTAGACCGCCCATCTGTTGGTGAACGATCTCTTTTAGACGACCTTTGTATGCGATACGACCTTCAATACCTTCTGGAACAAGCTTGTCTGCAGCGTTGTCAGATTGGAAGTAACGGTCAGAAGAGCCTTGAGACATAGCGCCAAGAGAACCCATACCACGGTAAGACTTGTAAGAACGACCGTTGTAAAGGATAACTTCACCCGGTGCTTCTTCAGTACCAGCGAACATTGAACCAACCATCACACAAGATGCGCCAGCAACGATAGCTTTACAGATATCGCCAGAGAAGCGGATACCGCCATCTGCGATTACTGGAATACCGTATTCGTTTGCAACTTCCGCTGCGTCTGCGATTGCTGTTACTTGAGGAACACCAACACCAGTAACGATACGAGTCGTACAGATTGAACCTGGGCCGATACCAACTTTAACTGCACTAACACCCGCTTCGATAAGAGCACGTGCGCCAGCACCAGTTGCTACGTTACCACCGATGATTTGTAGATCAGGGTATGCAGCGCGAGTTTCGCGGATACGGTTAAGTACGCCTTCAGAGTGACCGTGTGAAGAGTCGATAAGTAGAACGTCTACGCCAGCTTCAACTAGAGCAGCAACGCGCTCTTCGTTACCAGCGCCAGCACCAACAGCTGCACCTACACGTAGGCTGCCGCGCTCATCTTTACAAGCGTTTGGTTTACGTTCTGCTTTGTGGAAATCTTTTGCAGTGATCATTCCAGTAAGTTGGAAGTCATCATTTACAACAAGAACTTTTTCAACACGCGCTTCGTGCATTTTCTCTTGAACTTCTTCACGAGTTGCACCTTCTTTAACAGAAGCAAGGCGAGCTTTAGGTGTCATTACTACATCAACTTTCTTAGAAAGATCAGTAACAAAGCGAACGTCACGGCCAGTAATAATACCAACAAGTTCGTTTGTTTCAGTAACAACAGGGAAACCGGCAAAGCCGTGTTTTTGGGTAAGGGCTACAACATCAGCGATTGTCGCGTCAGGGCTTACAGTTACTGGGTGAGAAACCACACCAGCTTCGTAAATTTTAACCTGGCGAACCATTTCAGCTTGCTGCTCGATTGACATATTCTTATGAATAAAGCCAATACCACCTTCTTGCGCAAGGGCAATTGCTAGGCGTGCTTCCGTAACAGTATCCATCGATGCAGAGATCATTGGGATGTTTAAAGAAATGTTTTTCGTTAACTGAGTGCGAAGATCAGCTGTGTTCGGAAGAACGGTTGAGTGTGCTGGGACGAGTAAAACGTCATCAAAAGTTAAAGCTTCTTTTGCGATTCGTAGCATTTGCAATATCTCACAACAAAGGTGTTAAAAGGAGTAAACCCAACTTTATCGTTTCGCATAATAAAGTGATTTGGATTTGATATTGCAGACGGATTATACGCACGGCGAAATCGCTTGGCTACACATTTTTGTATTTTTAATTTGCATTTACCCCCTTGCTATGTATTATATTGCCGCTATCTTCCATACTCACGCCCTGTGAGATTCCAAGAAAGACCTTCCTTCAAGGAAAGATAGTGCTTCTATGACTAATCCAAACATCTTTACTGTTTCTCGCCTCAACTCAGAGGTTCGTCTCCTATTAGAAAACGAAATGGGAATAGTCTGGCTCGTTGGTGAAATCTCAAACTTCTCTGCACCTGTCTCTGGTCACTGGTACCTCACGCTAAAAGACTCTCGCGCTCAAGTTAAATGCGCCATGTTTCGTGGCAATAACCGCCGTGTGACCTTTAAGCCTCAGAACGGCAATCAAGTTTTAGTCAAAGCTCGCCTATCTCTTTACGAGCCACGCGGTGACTACCAACTGATCATCGAAAGCATGCAGCCAGAGGGTGACGGTAAACTTCAGCAAGAATTTGAAAAGCTGAAGATGAACCTTGCCGCAGAAGGACTGTTTGCTCAATCAAGTAAGCAACCACTTCCTGAACACCCAAAGCGCGTTGGCGTTATCACCTCAAAAACGGGCGCTGCGCTGTTTGATATTCTTGATGTACTGAAAAGACGCGATCCTTCATTGCCTGTTGTGGTTTACCCGACCATGGTTCAAGGCGAAGAGGCGGCAATTCAGATTGCTCAAGCGATTGGACGAGCTAACGAACGCAATGAGTGTGATGTGTTGATCGTGGGTCGTGGCGGCGGTTCATTAGAAGACTTATGGTGCTTCAATAACGAGATCGTTGCTCGCACAATTGCAGCAAGCCAGATCCCGATTATCAGCGCAGTTGGCCACGAAGTTGACGTCACTATCGCCGATTTCGTCGCAGATATGCGTGCTCCAACGCCGTCAGCTGCTGCAGAATTGGTTAGCCGTGACAACAGTCATAAAGAGCAAGCTTATGCCTCTAAACGTGCTCGCTTGGTGAGTGCGATTCGTCATGTGTTAATCAAACAAGCACAATCCACTCAAACGTTAAAATACCGCTTGGAGAAACAGCACCCGAGCTACCAACTGCAAAAGCAGAGTCAGCAGCTTGATGACCTAGACATGCGTTTGCGTCGTGGTATGACTCAATACCTAAAACAACATGCACAGCGTGTTGAACGTAAACAGCACCAACTTCAGTTGAACTCACCAGTGAAGCGCCTTGGTGAACAAAAACTGCATCTGCAACGTTCAGAGCAAAAGCTATTAGATGCGATGGATAAAACACTGCTAACCACTCGCCATCAGCTAGCCATGGCTGCAGAGAAGCTAGAAACCGTTAGTCCACTGGCAACCCTAAAGCGTGGCTACAGCATTACTCATTCCGCATCGAGCAAGACAGTATCATCAATTAACGATGTCGAAGTCGGTGAAGTGATCACCACTCAAGTTGAAGACGGTGTGATTGAATCGCAAGTGACAACAAGAGTCGCTAAGAGTGAGCTTTAGGTTCGACTAGAACGTTGAAAATCATTTAAAACCAGAAAGCCCTATCGATAATCGACAGGGCTTTTGTATATCTACTGGCTGTAAAAGAAAACAACCTGATTCAAACCTTACTCACGACTCCGTCGTAGAAGGCTCCTTCATGGTCAGCATCCCTTCCGTCACAATAAAGTTGATGATGAAATCTAAACCTTGGCTCTCTTTGAGGTTGGTGAACACGTATGGCTTAGTTGGTCGCATGCGTTGAGTGTCTTGCTCCATCACTTCAAGTGACGCGCCAACATACGGTGCTAAATCGATCTTGTTGATGACTAACAGATCGGATCGTGTAATACCCGGACCACCTTTACGTGGGATCTTCTCCCCCTCCGCTACATCAATCACGTAGATGGTAAGATCGGCTAATTCAGGGCTGAACGTCGCACTCAAGTTATCACCACCGCTTTCGACGAATACCACATCGAGGTTTTTGTGCAGCTTAGCCAGCTCTTCAACGGCCGCTAGGTTCATCGACGCATCTTCACGAATCGCAGTATGCGGGCAACCGCCCGTTTCAACACCGATGATACGGTCAGGTTCTAAAGCTTCAGCGCGAGTGAGGATCTTTGCATCTTCTTGGGTGTAGATGTCATTGGTTACGACTGCAATATTCAGCTTGTCTCGAATTGCTTTACACAGCACCTCTAACAACGCTGTTTTACCAGACCCTACCGGGCCGCCAATACCAATTCGAAGGGGTTGCTTATAACTTTCCATTGTCTACTTCCTTATATTCTTTTCTTGCTACCTCGTTCGCGCTGACCGCTACGAACGAAATAGTCTCGTGTATTGTGTTTCGTGCAGTGAGCTTGCTAATGCCATTGATGGCGAAAAACTGCCTACCATCCAATCTTCTATCGCGTGGGCCTTTTCGATCACCTCAGGAAAGGTGTTGGTGATATTAATCAATGCCAACTGCCCGTCGGTTTGACCTAAAGGCACCAGTTTCACGCCTGCGGTAACGATATTTTCAAGCCAGCTCCATAAGTAACCTTGCTTGAGGCTTTCTAAATCAATGCCCCAATGCTGAGCCGCCATACACATGCCCAACAATTGGTTTGGATGACTATCAACAGAATCCACAAGCGAAATATCGATATCCAAGCGCTTCAACAAGGTGTTCAATGCATGCCCACGCTGCTTTTCTTCCGCTCGCAATTCACTGGTTTCACGGCTTGAGTATAAGTAGTTACACCAATGCTCAATCTCATCGATTTCACCCTTTTCTAGCGCGTGATAAAGACGCTCTAAGATAGGTAATTCCAAAGTTGCGACACTGGAACTGACGATGGTATTAAGCCACTGTTCCATGCTGTTGCGATCGGTCACCCACCCCGCTTCAACCGCTAACTCTAAGCCTTGCGAATAAGTGAACCCACCAATCGGCAACGATGGACTGATCAATTGAAACAGACGATAGACGGCTACATTTTCTGTTGTGGTCATAATCGTGCCCTCAGTCTTCCAGAATCAAATAAGTTCGAGAGCCTACGCGCCTAACAACAATAGTGCGCTTGCTGAAGCCACGCCGACTGACAACCATTTAGAGTAAACCGCGCGACCAACAAAAGTACCGATAACCATCAGAGCCAAAGCACTGATACTCATGCCTGTTGCGAACTGAGTCAGGTTGCTCGCGGCTTCAACGCCGTGTGCGTAACCATGGAAAAACAACATAGCAATCGAAGCAACTAATACGCTGTTTACACGCTTGGTTGATGGTGAGAATACATGCCATAAACATAAGCTGACGACAAACAGAGAAGCGATAATGGCAGGCTCAACAATCACAGAGAAACCTAGGGCTTGGCCTGCGATAAGCCCTACCACTAAAGACACCAATCCACCGCCAATCAGAGCGGCTTTTATCTTGGTTGAAAATGACAGTGCGCCAATTAACAGACCAAAAGCGATCAGCATGATCAGATGATCCATGCCAGTCACAGGGTGAGTTAAGCCAGACATAAACGAGTGAGACTCATGAACTGAATGCGCCCCATGTCCTGGGTGAGCGAAAGCCATCGTTGATGTTGTTAGAGAAGCTATTGTGAAAGTGCATAAGCCTGCAGCTGTTTTAAAGTTCATCGCGAGTTCCTTGCTTTATACCAATCGTAGTAAATAATTGCTCACCCTAGCTTGCTAAAATGCTCGATAACTGCGTTATAATTTTTGATTGTAGAATAACTACTTATCGAAAAATTATGCCTTGTTCTCAAGCCTTTTTTCTGCGCTATTGTTGATCACTTACTTACTGTGATTGGTATTATTGTTATTAATATCGTTGTTATATAAATCGTCTAGTGAGCCATCAATGACTCGATTAATGATGGTGATGATGTCCACCAGAGCGACCGCCATAAGCACCGCCTTCTGGTTCAAACGGTTGTTTCTCAGTGGTCACTTTCGCGCCTAAGCCTTCAACCATTTCATCTAAAACATGGTCGTGTTGATAACGAACCCAACCCGCTTCCACTTGCAGCGGAACATGACGGTTACCAAGGTGATACGCCACTCGCGTTAACAGGAGCAAGTCTTCACAGTAAACAGTCGAAACGGTTTCTGGTGCCGCTTTCACTTCTACGACTAAACCGCATTTACTTGAGAGTTGTTCGCCACCACGCAAGATATGACCTCGTGGTAGAAACAGTCCGGCATTGCGCCCGTCATCGAGCATCACCTTAAGACGGCTCTTAATGCGGCTATCGATCGGCAGGCTTAAGTAGCCGTCCGGTGCATTTTGTATTTGAGTATTCAGTTGAGTCAGTTCAATCATGCTATTACCTCAATCTCCTTGTGAGATTTATAACGTTTAAATTAGGAGCCTTCAGCCTAAAAGCCCTTAGCTAAGAGCTAGAACAAGAGCCTTCAGCTCAGCGCTAAAATAAAAGCCTTCAGCCGAGCTCTTAAAATAGAAAATACCGTTGTGCCATTGGTAGTTCTTCAGCAGGCTCACAAGTTAGCAATTCACCATCGGCGCGTACTTGATACGTCTGAGAGTCGACTTCAATCTTCGGCATCCAATCATTGAGCTTCATGTCGGCTTTGCTGATGTTTCGGCAGTTGCTCACAACACCAATCAAGCTCTGCAGACCCAATTGCTTGTCGATGTTCTGCGCCTTGGCTTCTTTAGAGACAAACAGCATTGATGTGTTCTGACACGCCTTGCCGTAGCTACCAAACATCGAGCGATAGTGAACTGGCTGAGGTGTTGGGATTGAAGCGTTTGGGTCACCCATCGGCGCCATGGCGATCATGCCGCCTTTCAAAATCACGCTTGGTTTCACGCCAAAGAAGGCAGGCTTCCACAGTACTAGATCCGCCAGCTTTCCAGCTTCGATAGAGCCGATCTCATGTGCCATACCGTGCGTAATCGCAGGGTTAATGGTGTATTTAGCGACATAGCGTCTTAGGCGGAAGTTATCGCTGTAGTCGGAATCTTCTTTTAGGCTGCCGCGCTGAACTTTCATCTTGTGCGCAGTTTGCCAAGTTCGAGTGATCACCTCGCCTACACGTCCCATTGCTTGTGAGTCCGAAGCGATCATCGAAAAGGCACCTAAGTCATGAAGAATGTCTTCTGCGGCAATGGTTTCACGGCGGATACGTGACTCTGCGAACGCGACATCTTCAGCAATCGATGGTGACAAGTGATGACAGACCATCAACATGTCTAAGTGCTCATCGACGGTATTGATGGTGTAAGGGCGTGTTGGATTGGTTGAGGAAGGCAAAACGTTCGGCTCACCTGCAGCACGAATAATATCGGGAGCATGACCACCGCCCGCACCTTCGGTGTGATAGGTATGAATCACGCGGTCGCCGATTGCGCCAAGTGTCGATTCAACAAAACCAGATTCATTCAGAGTGTCGGTATGAATCGCAACTTGTACGTCCATCTCGTCAGCCACACTCAAACAGGTATCGATTGAAGCGGGAGTGGTTCCCCAGTCTTCGTGTAACTTCAAACCCACCGCGCCTGCCGCTACTTGCTCACGCAGTGCTTCAGGCTGACTGGCATTGCCTTTGCCTAACAAACCAAAGTTCATCGGGAATTGATCGAGTGACTCTAGCATGCGGTGCATGTTCCAAGGCCCCGGTGTGCATGTGGTCGCGTTAGTACCTGTGTTTGGTCCAGTGCCACCGCCGATCATGGTTGTCACACCCGACGCCAGTGCTTCTTCAATCTGTTGTGGGCAAATAAAGTGGATGTGTGAATCAATGCCACCAGCAGTCAGGATTGAACCTTCACCTGCTAAAATTTCCGTGCCCGGACCAATCACAATATCAACGCCCGGCTGAACATCTGGGTTGCCCGCTTTACCCAATGCCTGAACTCGACCATCTTTGATGGCGACATCGGCTTTTACGATGCCCCAGTAGTCCAACACAATCGCGTTGGTGATCACCAAATCCGGCGTTTCGGCACTTGGACGTTGGCTTTGCCCTTGTCCGTCACGGATAACTTTGCCGCCGCCGAATTTCACTTCGTCGCCGTATACGGTGTAATCTTTTTCAACTTCTAGCCATAAATCAGTGTCAGCAAGACGCACTCGGTCACCGACTGTTGGCCCAAACATTTCGGCATAAGCCTGTCTGGATATCGTCGCCATGTTCAATCCTTTGTTGTTTTCATTATTCCGTGGGAGCGCTTAGAGCTTGCCCATCACCTTTCCTTGGAAGCCATAGATCTCTAACTTACCGGCGTAACGCACTAACTCGACGCTACGCGACTGACCCGGCTCAAAGCGAGTTGCAGTACCCGCAGGAATATTGAGTCGAAAACCTTTAGTGGCTTCTCGGTCAAAGATCAGTGATGGATTTGCTTCATAGAAGTGGTAATGAGAGCCAATTTGGACAGGACGATCGCCAATGTTTTGTACCTTAACGGACGTTGTGTCTCGGCCTTCATTGAGAGTGATGTCACCCGGTGCGGTTTCTACTTTTCCGGGAACGAATCCTGAGTATTGTTTTGTGGAACCAGCCATATTACTTCTCCCTACACGATAGGTTCATGAACGGTCACCAGCTTGGTGCCATCAGGAAAAGTGGCTTCGACTTGTACATCAGGGATCATGGAAGGGATCCCCTCCATAACGTCATCGACAGTAAGAAGTGTGCGTCCAAAATCCATTAATTCTGAAACGGTTTTACCCTCGCGGGCACCTTCGAGAATGGCACTGCTGATCAGTGCGATAGATTCTGGGTAGTTGAGCTTTAAGCCTTTTTGTTTGCGCTGCTGTGCCAGCATTCCTGCGCAGAAGATAAGTAGCTTATCTTTTTCTCTTGGTGTTAATTCCATTTAGCCGCCCGCTGTTAGTGTTGTTTTCTTATTGCTCAAAAACGCATGAGCAGTAAGTGGGATTCAATCACAGCAAGCTTGAAAAAATGTACCTAGGGTCGGAAGTCACCCTAGGTACAAAAAGGGCTAATCGCTAAGTCGCCCAAATCCTTGGTAAATCAGGAGTCGTACCACATAAATGAGAGCGAGTTGCTTGCCAAATCTGACCAAAGGCTTGGAGGATATCTTCACTCCAATTACCCAAGGCTCGCACCACAATCAATCCTTCTATCTGAGTAGCACCCAATATTAATGTGGGTTCACTCGACGTTTTTGATGTAACTGATTGCTGTGAAGCTTGCTGTGTAATAGATATGAGCAAGCTCTGTACCAACTCTAGATCTTGCTTCTCATTTGAAGTGATATAAAAGGTTCCCATCATTGAATAATCAAGTAACCCCATATTTATCATTAACTTATCGCCACCATGAAAATTAAAGCCTTCAGTCAGAAGCCTTTGATTATCAAGATAGATTTCTGTTTTCCCAACGAGATGACCGTGCTCGAATCCCTCATTCTGTGCAGGACGTCCAAAACAGTGCATCTCCCAACCCCAAAATTGTGCACCCTTTTCAAGGCGAATTTCAGTGTCTAAACGAACGTGTGCATTCGGGAAAAAGATGTTCTCTTGCGGCATCCATTCCAAGCGAGCATCTTTCTTCACTCGTAAGGTCTGCTTCTGCTTGGCGTACTTGTTGTTTGAGCGATAAAACTTGGTCGCACCGGGTGTAGTGATCAACGCATGCGCACCGCTTTCGATGGTCGCTTCAATATTGAGTGTGTCACCACCTACCACTCCGCCGGGGGGATGAAGTAAGTAGGTGTGACACGTTTCCCCATCAGGATACAAGGGGCGTTGCACCGCAAGCGGACCAGACTGCTGACGATTCTTTAATACGGTTTTATCACCGCGGTCGACAAAAGTGAGGTTCAAGCTCGCTTGCCAACCGTCTCGAATATCTTGTTCGATGGTCTCATTCAAAGACAACACTCCCGCTAAAGAAGTGTTTATTGCTTCACTCGAAGAATATAGAGAGCTCATACGGTTAGGTACTCCTTAATCAAGGACTCATTGAGCCCTTTCATTTCACCTTCTGCTACCTGACGACCACGGTCGAGAATGCAAAATCGGTCACCGACCTTTCTCGCAAATGGCAGCTTCTGTTCAACAAGCAGGACTGTGAGTCCCATCTTCTCGTTGAGCATGCGAATGATGTCACCAATCTCTTGCACGATATTGGGCTGAATACCTTCGGTCGGTTCATCCAAGATCAACAGTTTTGGATTGACCACCAGCGCACGCCCAATCGCAAGTTGTTGTTGCTGACCACCAGATAAATCACCACCTCGACGATGCAGCATCTCTTTTAACACTGGGAATATATCGAAGATGAACTCAGGGATCTTACGGTCGCCCTTTTCTCGAATCGGCAAGCCTACTTCTAGGTTTTCTTGAACGGTAAGCATCGGAAAGATCTGACGGCCTTGCGGCACATAACCGATACCTTGGCGAGCACGCTCTTCCGCATCGGTTTTCAAAAGCGACTCACCCGATAACGAAATGTCACCGCTCTCGACCTTAACTAGCCCCATGATGCATTGCAGCAACGTCGTTTTACCGACACCGTTTCGTCCCATTAACACTGTGCACTTGCCTTCAGGGATCTGCATATCCAAATCCCACAGCGTGTGGCTCTCACCGTAATATTGATTAACTGATTTAACCTCTAGCATCCTATTCTCCGAGATAAACTTGTTTAACTTCAGGGTGAGCCTGCACTTGATCCATAGTGCCTTCAGCCAACACATGACCTTGATGAAGCACGGTGACATGGCTTGCGATAGAACGAACGAAATCCATATCGTGTTCAACCACGACCACTGAGTGCTTGCCTGCCAGTGAGTTAAGTAACTCAGAAGTACGATCCATCTCTTGGTGAGTCATCCCTGCAACGGGTTCATCCACCAGCAATAGCCTAGGGTTTTGCATCAATAACATGCCTATCTCTAACCACTGTTTCTGACCGTGAGACAGGTTACCTGCCAAATTCGCCGCTTCGTCTTTTAAATGAATCAGCTCAAGTACCGAGGTCAGTTTGTCTTTCTGCTCACCAGACATCACAGCAGTGAAAGTCGCCCACACTGAACGGTCACCAGCCATGGCTAACTCAAGGTTCTGCCACACGGTTAAACACTCAATCACGGTCGGTTTTTGGAATTTACGCCCAACGCCTGCATTGGCGATTTCGGCTTCGTTCATCTTCAATAAGTTGATGTTCGAACCCAACCACACCTCGCCGGTGTCTGGCTTAGTTTTACCTGTGATAATGTCCATCATGGTGGTTTTACCTGCGCCATTAGGACCTATGATACAGCGTAGCTCTCCCTCTTTGATGTAGAGGTTGAGGTCGTTTATCGCTTGGAAACCATCGAAGCTTTTGTTGACGCCTTCGACATACAACAGCACGTTATGTCGAGTATCGATGGCAGGATGAATATCGGGTTTGAGGTAATCAAAGACTTCGTCTCGACGAGTGAACGCCTGAACCGATTCCTTTACGCTATTAAATGTGGTCATGCGATCACCTCCTTGGCCTTGTGCTGATCATCCTTATCTTTATCTTGGTTTTTCCCATTTGATGCCTTGCGCAGCTGCTGCCACTTTTCACTGACAAAGCCAATCACACCTTGTGGGAAGTACATGGTTGAGAGTACGAATAGTCCACCCAGAGCAAACAGCCACACCTCCGGGAACTCAACCGTAAACCAACTCTTGGCGTAGTTGATGATCAATGCACCGACAATGGCACCAAACAGAGTGGCACGACCGCCTAAGGCTACCCAAACCACAATCTCAATCGAGTTAAGAGGAGCAAATTCTCCCGGATTGATAATACCCACTTGAGGGACATATAAAGCCCCGGCAATACCGGCGATAACCGCAGAAAGAACGAAGACCCACAGCTTGATGCCATCGACGTCATAGCCCATAAAGCGAGTGCGTGATTCCGTATCACGAATCGCTAATGCCACACGACCTAATCGACTGGTCACCACCATGCGACAAGCTATGTAGCTGAGAATAAGCGCAATACCAGTCGCGACAAACAGACCTATCTTGACCGCATCACTCTGCAAACTCAGACCGATGATGTCTTTGAAATCCGTCAGTCCGTTGTTGCCACCAAAGCCCATTTCGTTGCGGAAAAATGCCAGCATCAATGCGTAAGTTAATGCCTGAGTCATGATAGAAAGATACACCCCGGACACACGAGAGCGGAAAGCTAAATAACCGAACAAGTAAGCCAATGCGCCCGGCACTAGCACCACCATCAGGCAAGCAAACCAGAACTGGTCAAAGCCCTGCCAGAACCACGGCAACGCAGACCAATCAAGGAACACCATGAAATCTGGTAAGACTGGATCACCATAAACCCCACGGTCACCAATCTGACGCATCAAGTACATGCCCATCGCATAACCACCAAGCGCAAAGAAAGCACCGTGGCCAAGGCTCAAGATTCCGAGATAGCCCCACACCAGATCGAGCGCCAACGCCAACATTGCGTAGCTCAGATATTTGCCCATCAGCGAGATAGTAAAAGTCTCTACATGGAGCGGGTGCCCACTTGGTAACATGGTGTTAGCCAGTGGGATAAGAATAACGGCCGCTAGAATGGCAAGGATGGTCAGTTGGCCACCTTTGTCACCACGCATTGCCGAAAGTACAAATGATTTTGACTGCATGATGTTGTCCTTAACCTTCAGCCGCACGACCACGTTGCGGGAAGAGTCCGCGTGGGCGTTTTTGAATAAATAGAATGATGAAAACCAGTACCAGAATCTTGGCGAGAACCGCACCAGCCCATGGTTCTAAAATTTTATTGAACAGACCAAGGCTTAAGCCTGCGACTAGCGTGCCCCATAGGTTGCCAACACCGCCGAATACCACCACCATGAATGAGTCGATGATGTACGCCTGTCCCATATTAGGGCCAACGTTGGTCAGTTGAGACAGTGCCACGCCTGCAACACCCGCAACGCCAGAGCCTAAACCGAAGGTCATCGCATCAACTCGCTCTGAACGAATACCCATCGCACGAGCCATGCCACGGTTTTGAGAAACCGCACGAACCTGCAAACCTAGTGGTGTCTTTTTCAGAACCATTAATAAGCCCATAAACACCAAACCACAGAAGAGAATGATGTAAAGGCGGTTGTAGGTCAGGGACAACATTGGGTTTAATTGAAGTGCTCCAGACATCCATTCAGGCGTGCTCACTGAGCGGTTCAAAGGAGAGAAAATAGAACGAACAGCCTGCTGCAAGATTAAGCTAATACCAAAGGTCGCGAGTAAGGTTTCCAATGGGCGACCATAAAGATGACGAATCACACTTCGCTCAATCGCAATGCCCACTAAGCCAGAAACAATGAATGCCGCTGGAATGGAAAGTATCAGCGCTAGGCCAATATGATTCGGCATCAACAACTGCAATACGTAGGTGGTGTAAGCGCCAATCATGATCAGCTCGCCATGAGCCATGTTGATAACGCCCATCACACCAAAGGTAATCGCTAAGCCAATGCCTGCCAGTACCAATACCGAGCCTAAACTCAAACCGAAGAATACTGTTTCTACACCCGAATAGAGTGCTTGGCTTTGTTGATAGCTATCCATCGCACGTTCTGCTGCAGCGGTAATGCTTGGATCTTGCTCACTGTTCAGTAGTTGGTTCAGTGTTTTCAGAACGACCGAGTGTTTGAAGTCGCCAACTCGTTCAATTGAAGCCACACGATCTTCAATGGTGGCACTGTTATTAAGAGAAGTGGCAATCGCTAACGACAAATCCATTAGCTCAGCTACTTTGCCATCTGATTCATTGGCTCTGAGTTCAGTTAGTCGTTCGATAATGTCAGCGTCTTTGGTTCCTAACAAATCCAAAACCGCCTTATAACGCACATCAGGGTTGCCGCTGTTCAGTCCAATCGAGGCTATTTCCCCGCGTAATATCCCGCGAAGTTTGTTATTCACACGAACCTTTTTAAACTGTCTCGCATTCTCGATATTAAGCGTTGAATCATCCCATACTGACTGAGCTGACGTCGCTGTTTTGATACTTTGAATGAGGTAGAGCTGTTTGTACTGCTCGCTCTGTTTCTCATTGAAGTAGTAAAGGTTTCCGTTTAACCAGCCATCTAAAATAGCTTTCGACACATCTTCCGTTTGCGTCTCAATCACCCAATCGATAGCTAATTCTTTATCCGATGTTTTCTTACCAACTAGCGCCTTGGTAAAGCTAGCTTCATCCGTTATTCCAGCAAAAGCCAACTGAGTACTGACTGCCATGAGCAACAGCGCTTTAAATACGTTTAATACGTTTTTCATCCCTGCTTCCTTAACCAACCAAGTTAGATATTGTTATTTTTACTTGGAGGATGTGTGGATAGTGGTTGTTACCTGAAACGATGAGCCTTCCGTTCGCTTCGCCCGTTAAACAGACGCGTTCTTCCCAAACCGGAAGGCTCAATATTCCTGAATTGACGATCTAGTTACCGCCAGAACACTTCTTCGTTTCGACGTTAAACGCACCACATGAGAATGGCTTCGACCAGCTAGAGAACAGTTTTGCCGATTCAGGTAAGTAACTCGACCAAGCATCACCCGCCACTAGTCCAGTGGTTTCCCAAACGATATCGAATTGACCATCGCCTTGGATTTCACCGATCAGGACTGGTTTAGTAATGTGGTGGTTTGGCAGCATGGTAGAGTAGCCGCCAGAAAGGTTAGGTACAGACACGCCAATCAAGGCATCTTGCACAGATTCAGGATCGGTTGTGCCCGCATTAGTGACCGCTTGAGCCCACATATTGAAGCCAACATAGTGCGCTTCCATTGGGTCATTGGTGACACGCTTTTCACTCTTGATGAACGACTGCCACGTTTCAACGAACTCTTCATTAGCTTCAGTATCAACACTCATGAAGTAGTTCCATGCCGCTAGATGACCAACCAATGGTTCTGTGTCCATGCCTGACAGTTCTTCTTCACCAACAGAGAATGCAATAACTGGGATGTCTTCAGATGAAATGCCTTGAGCGCCTAGCTCTTTATAGAAAGGTACGTTCGCATCGCCGTTTACAGTAGAAACCACAGCGGTTTTCTTGCCAGCTTCACCGAACTTTTTGATGTCTGAAACGATAGATTGCCAATCAGAGTGACCAAATGGCGTGTAGTTGATCATGATGTCTTCTTCTGCGACACCTTTATCTTTTAGGTAGGCTTCTAAGATCTTATTGGTTGTACGTGGATAAACGTAATCGGTACCTGCAAGTACCCAGCGCTCGACTTCAAGCTCTTCCATCAAGTAATCCACTGCTGGGATCGCTTGTTGGTTTGGCGCGGCACCGGTGTAGAAAACGTTTTTAGAAGACTCTTCACCTTCATACTGTACTGGGTAGAAAAGGATGCTGTTGAGTTCTTCAAAGACAGGTAGCATGGATTTACGTGATACCGACGTCCAACCACCGAACACCACATCCACTTTCTCTTTTTCGATAAGCTCACGCGCTTTCTCAGCAAATAGCGGCCAGTTTGACGCAGGGTCAACCACGACAGGCTCTAGCTTCTTACCAAGCAAACCGCCCTTTTTGTTCTGCTCTTCGATGAGCATTAGCACGGTATCTTTTAGCGTTGTCTCACTGATCGCCATGGTGCCAGAGAGTGAGTGTAGAACACCGACCTTGATGGTCTCATCAGCAGCAAACACTGTTGCAGAAGAAAATGAAAGTGTTGTACACAGTGCAGCTAGCGATAAATTGAACACCTTGTTCATGATATTACTCCATAATTGTATTTTTGTTATTCAATTACAGAGTTACAAGAAGAGTGCCAAACTTATAAACCAACGAAGTTATTTATAAGTAATTGTATTAATAGAATTTAAAAGAAACTCACACCAATAGAGTGCATAGCAATCATGTAACTATGTTTCATACTGGTGCAGTGACGGTGGGAATGAACCAAGATGACACATTCCTGTTCTTCAGATACAAAAAAGACCCAACACTTTAGTATTGAGTCTCTGGTATAACATCACCGATGGTCGTTCAAACCATGAGTTTAAGGCTATTCCGCTGGTTTAAATTCGAATTTTACTCTCGACTTAGATTTCAACTCGTTGCAATCACCGTTGCAAAAATAGCTCGCCGCACCACAGGCTTGAAGCTTCTCAAGTTGGCTGCTGCACTCAGGACAAAACCCAACTTTAGTAAAGTGAGCCTGACAACTTTCACAGTGATACTTGCCATCCCAAGCTAGCTCAGACTGGCATTTAGGGCAGATATTTTCACTCATTAGCATTTCCTAATTTACTACTATTTTTACAATCTACTACTGCTGAGACTTGGCTTGCTTGATTTGATACATGTTCTTATCAGCTTGTGCGATCAACTGGTCTAATCCTTGAGGATCTTTCTCACAAGACAACCCAACACTCACTGAGAACTGCACATCATTGATATAAAGCGCTTGTTGCAGTGCTTTCTCTAAGCTGTGGTAGAAGCTAACAACGCTTTCTTGATCATCAAAGCAAGAGAACACCACAAACTCATCGCCACCATAACGGCCTATCTTGGCACATGCTGTGGTTGCCTCATCAAGAACTTCGGCAACCGCCAACAGCACATCGTCACCGAAACTGTGGCCATAGGTATCATTTATCGATTTGAACTTATCGACATCAACAAACAAACACGCCATCACCTTTTCAGAAAAGCATCGCTTGGCCAACACTTTCTCCGCTTCATTAAACAATGCGCGACGATTCAAGCAATGGGTTAAAGAATCTCGATTAGCGAAAAAGTTTAGCTAGTTCTCCAGCTCAAACTTCTCTAGTGCTACCGAATACAGGGAAGCCAGTAGCTCTAAGATCTCGAGCTCAAATTCATGTGGTTCAGAGATGTACTGGCTATAAATAGCGAAGGTAACCAACACATTACCGCGCGACGAGATAATGGGGACCGACCAACAGGCATGTAAATTCGCTTGATTGGTTAAGACCAGAAAAGGTGCCCAGTTTGGGTGTGCATTTATGTTGGAGACCATCACTGCTTTCTTAAGCGCAGCTGCCTCGCCACAAGAGCCTATCCCCGCACCAATTCCTATCCCTTCAATCTGTTGATTGTAAAAATCAGGCAGGTTTGGGGCATACTCAAGGTGTAACGTTTTAGACTCTGAGTTGAGCAGTAAAATTGAAGCCATGCGCTGCTCGGTAAGCTGAATAATCTTGTGATTTAAATCTTTGCGATCCATCCCAAGCACAAGCACAAGCTTCCGCAGCAAACTATTGACGGCTCGATGACCTTCTAATAAAAATTGTTGTTCCATTCACTAAGGCTTTCAATTGTGTAATCGGGTACAGCTTGTTCTTATGCAAGCTTGTTATTGGTTAATAATAGCACACTAAATTAGTACGACACACAATCGAAGATCATAGGTTGATCTTTCGCTTTATCTATTTTGATCAGCGATCTACCCCAAAAAGAATATTTATATCACCACACACCGAAAGCATAAGTTACATATGCTGCATTTCAATTTCAAATGGTCATTTATATCAAAAGTGGCATGTAAAAATAAAATAAACAGCACAAGCCATTTCGATCTGTAGTCTAGATCATCGAATTACATGCGTCAGCATTTCAATATGCTGGTCATCTAACTGGGTTAACTTAACGGATAATGCCTTAAGTTCTGAGGTGTTCTCAATGTGAGTACCACCACACGGAATAGACACTAAAGTGTCGGCATCCAACTGCCATTCCCAATAGCGAGAGTCTGTTAATGCTTCGCCTTCCAGTCGCATTGCAACTGGCGTCGGCTCTGCAAACCAGCCCGCAATCATTTGGTTGATATCAGCTTCGATGTCATCAAGACTTGCTAGCATATCTGCAACGTTCAAACCACGCTTCTTCAGGGTTTTGCCTAAGCGATACTTATCGGTACACAGCTCTGGAGTCACAAAGCTCGTCACTTGTGCGTAGCTATTGAAGTCGTAACTGCCAAGCGGATCTTTTCTGTCCGCATCTTTACGCCAGTAGCTTTCAGCCAATACTTTATTCAAGGCTAGGAAAGCGATGTGACCAGCACTGTGACCACGGCTCAAACTGGCTTGGTACTCTTTATCAACCGACAACACGACTTCGTCGTTAACCTTAATCATAGAAGCAGATGTAGGTAGCTGGTGGACAACAACAAACGCCCACCCTTCCGTATCACGCTTAACAGGGATATCTGCTGCGATATGAAGCTTGCCAGTAGATTGTTCTATAGCACCAACAAGGCAGTCTTCAACGGGAAATTGCACGTCACCAACATTCACAAAGCCTTGGTCTGCAGGGTGATCGGGCCAAATATGACTCACTGGGTGGAAAGGTGTTACGTCGGCAATCAGGTAAGTTTTGCTGTCGTCGCTTTCAACGTATAGCGCTTTAGCATTGAGCTGCCAAGCCTGATGACAAAATTGAATAATGGTTGGTGTGATTGCTGACGCTGGTGTAATCAAATCGCTAGTAGTCATATCGTTCTTCTTTTGGAATCTAGTCTGATTCGTTAAGCCATGATGATAAAAACATATTGTTATGGCTTAACGTGAATTTTGCTTAAAAAAATACCCGAGACAGGCTCGGGTATCAAATCTATTGGAAAGGTTTACTTACGACCTTTAACCATGCTCATCATACGCTTACGTTTACGTTCTTGAGAAATTGTCAGCTTGTTTGTCTTAGCTTCAAATGGGTTCTCGCTGTTCTGGAATTGAATGCGAATAGGTGTACCCATGATTTCTAGTGAACGACGGTAGTAGTTCATCAAGAATCGTTTGTATGAATCTGGCAAGTTACGAACTTGGTTGCCGTGGATAACGATAATCGGTGGGTTGTAGCCACCAGCGTGCGCGTATTTCAGTTTCACACGACGGCCACGAACCATAGGCGGTTGGTGATCATCAGTCGCCATCTTCATGATACGAGTTAGCACAGAAGTACCAACACGAGTAGTCGCTGATTTGTAAGCTTCTTGTACAGACTCAAACAAGTGACCAACACCTGTACCGTGAAGTGCAGAGATAAAGTGAATACGTGCGAAATCAACGAAGCCTAAGCGACGGTCTAGCTCTTTCTTAACGCGTTCTTTAACGTCGTTATCTAGGCCATCCCACTTGTTTACGGCAATAACAATTGAACGACCAGCGTTCAACGCAAAGCCTAGCAAGCTTAGATCTTGATCAGAGATGTTTTCGCGAGCATCGATAAGCAGCAATACAACGTTAGCATCTTCAATCGCTTTCAGTGTTTTAACCACTGAGAACTTCTCTACCGTTTCGTTGATGTTTTTACGACGACGAACACCCGCAGTATCGATTAGAACGTATTCACGCTCGTCACGCTGCATTGGGATGTAGATAGAGTCACGAGTCGTACCTGGCATATCGTAAACAACCACACGCTCTTCACCAAGAATACGGTTCGTTAGCGTTGATTTACCTACGTTAGGACGGCCAATGATCGCTAGTTTGATCGGTTGATCTTGAAGACGCTTGAATTCTGCTTCAGCTTCTTCTTCTGTAAATTCAACCTGCTCTTCTTCTTCGTCTTCAAACTCAGTTAAGTCGCTTACTTCGCCATTCTCAGCTTTTAGCGCTTCTGCGAATGGGTTAAGAGCAAGGTCAATAAGTGCAGTAACACCACGACCATGCGCCGCAGCGATTTGGTACATGTCTTCTACACCTAGTTGCCAGAAGTCAGCACTTGCAGCATCAGGGTCGATACCATCAACCTTGTTTACTACTAGCATTGAAGGCTTTTCTAGTTGACGTAGGTGCTTAGCAATCGCCACGTCTGAAGGTGTTAGACCCGCACGGCCATCTACCATAAATAGAACGACATCAGCTTCATCAATCGCCGCTAGCGACTGTTCAGCCATTTTAGTTTCAACACCTTCTTCAGTACCGTCGATACCGCCAGTGTCAATAACAATAAAGTCATGCTCGCTAAAATGAGCATGACCGTATTTACGGTCACGCGTTAAGCCAGGGAAATCCGCAACCAATGCATCACGAGTTCGAGTCAATCGGTTAAATAACGTAGATTTACCTACGTTCGGACGCCCTACTAGAGCAACAACAGGTACCATAACAACCTCTACAATTTCTTCTCTAAATGTAGTTATAGGTAAGCACTTGTTCGCAAGTTTAAACTCTTACCTATAACCACACGGTTTATTAATTTTTAACAACAAAACGGCTCCTGGCTGTTACCAACCAGGAGCCGACTGTGAATTATATCACGCTTTTATTGGCTAATCGTTAGTTTCTTTACATCGCCATTGCGAGTCGTCACTAAGTAGCCTTCAGGCAGTTCAATTGGTGCAACCGCAAAGCCGCTATCATCGACAAGCTGTTGAGCAACAAACTCACCCGATGAACGATCCAACCAGTGCAGATAACCTTCAGTATCACCCACGACTACATAACCATTAATAATAGCAGGTGCTGTCAGTAAGCGGTTTTCTAACAATGGAGTGCTCCACAGTTCAGTACCACTACGCGCATCAACCGCAACCACATGGTCTTTGTCGGTAACAACGAACAAACGGCTACCATCACTTGCTAAATCAATCGCTGATGAGTAGTTACGTTTCCAAATTGGCTTACCAGAACGAAGGTCGATAGCAATCAGCTGACCATTGATACCTACGGTATACAGGGTGCCACCAAGAACAATTGGAGATGCATCAACATCAACCAAACGATCAATTTCCGTTGCACCTTTTGGTGTGCCTACTGGCTGTTGCCAAATAAGCTGACCACGATCAACGATAGCCGCAGCTAGACGACCATTTGCTGTACCCCAGAATACACCACCAGAAACTGCAACAGGCGAGCTATCGCCACGCAGTGTTAGGCTTGGTACTTCCGTACTGATGGTCCATTTTTGTTCACCGCTTGCTTGATCTAACGCGATCAACATACCGCGACTGGTATGAACAATGACCATGTTGCTATCAGTTGCTGGGGATGCAAGCACCTCGCCATTGACTGATACACGCCACAGCTCTTCACCGGTCGATTCTTCCAGTGCGATCACTTCGCCATTTTCAGAACCAACAAAAACTTTACCGTAAGCCGCCGTTAAGCCACCCGATAAACGAGCCAATACGTCTTTCTCAAGATCGACTTTCCACAGCGCTTTACCTGTATCAGGATCAAGCGCTTTAACCATACCTTCACGGCTTGCAACAAACACTTTGTCGTAAGCCAATTCTGGCGTTAGTTTTGAAAAGTAGTGACCAACACCATCACCAACCGACGTAGACCATTCCTGACTAGGAGTGAACTCGCTGTTTACCGTTGGGACTGGAGCCATGATTACGGTGTCTTCTTCACCCGCACAGCCAGCTAGTAGGCCAAGAGCAATCGCACACAACGCCGCTTTTGGAAACATCTTCTTCATTCAAAGCGCCTTATTTAGCTAGGTCGTCAAGTTTGATTTGAAGCGTTTGGCTAGCGTCAACAGCTTGCTGTGCTTCTGTGTAAGCACTGTATGCTGCGTCTGTGTCGCCTTTACGAAGTGAGATATCACCACGCAGTTCAGCAACACGGCCTTTCCAAGATTCGTCTGTCATAGCAGCAAGATCAGTCAGTGCTGCGTCAAATTCACCTTGCTCAGCTTTAATACGTGCAACACGGTAAGTAAGTAGTGGCGCAAGTGCCGCGTCCTTAGTTGCCGATTTTGCCCACTCGAGCTGTTCAAGTGCCGCCGCTAGATCGCCTGCTTGTACTTGTACTTTTGCTAGTTGCATAGCAGCAAGTACTGAGTACTCAGCATCTTTGTTTGCGTCGATGAAAACTTGAATATCAGATTGAGCATCAACACCCTTAACATCAAGAGCTGAAATTACAGAGGTGTAGCTTTCTGAAGCTGCTTCACGCGCTTCAACTACTGAATCTTGGTAATAGCGCCAGCCAAATAGACCACCTAAACCAATAACCGCACCAAAGATTACGGCTTTACCGTTCTCTTTCCACCAATCTTTAATGGCTTCAACTTGTTGCTCTTCGCTATCGTAAAGTTCCACTTCCTGTCCTCTTTAATTCTTTAAACGCCAGCATAGTGCTGACGTTAGTATTCATTATGAGCGTTTGCTCAATGGCTAATTAGATTAGCGCAGCAACTTTCTCTGCAACTTCCGTTTGAGACACGGTTTCTTGCTCGCCGCCAACCAGATCTTTTAGCACAACTGTATTGTCAGCAACTTCGTTCTCACCAAGTACCAGCGCCACAACAGCACCTACTTTGTCAGCACGTTTGAATTGCTTCTTGAAGTTACCACCACCGAAGTGGTTCATTACACGCACGCCTTCAACGGTGTCGCGTAATTGATTCGCTAACTGCATGCCCGCGATCATAGTACCTTCGCCAGCAGCAACTACGTATACATCAACGCTACGACGAACTTCTGTTAGCTCTAGCGTTTCCATCATCAGAACCAGACGCTCTAGACCCATTGCGAAGCCAACTGCATTGGTTGCTTTGCCGCCTAGTTGCTCAACAAGACCATCGTAACGACCGCCGCCACATACTGTACCTTGAGCACCAAGGCTATCTGTGATCCACTCAAATACGGTGCGGTTGTAGTAATCTAGGCCACGTACTAGACGCTCATTAACTTGGTATTCGATACCAACAGCGTCAAGAAGTTCACACAAACCAGCAAAATGTTGCTTCGATTCTTCACCTAGATATTCAGATAGTCGAGGTGCGTCACCTAAGATAGCTTGAACATCAGGGTTCTTAGTATCAAGTACACGTAGAGGGTTAGTGTGCATGCGACGTTTGCAGTCTTCGTCAAGCACATCAATGTGTTGCTCAAGGAAAGCCACTAAGGCAGTGCGGTAGCTAACGCGATCTTCTTGAGAACCGATTGAGTTCAGCTCTAGGCGAACGTGCTTGTCGATGCCTAGCTCACGCCATAGACGTGCTGTCATCATGATAAGTTCTGCGTCAACGTCTGGACCGTCTAGGCCAAACACTTCAACACCACATTGGTGGAATTGACGGTAACGACCTTTTTGAGGACGCTCGTGACGGAACATAGGGCCCATGTACCATAGGCGCTGTTCATCACGGTTGATAAGGCTGTTTTGAATACATGAACGAACACAACCTGCTGTGCCTTCTGGACGCAGCGTTAGGCTATCGCCATTGCGGTCGTCAAAGGTGTACATCTCTTTAGAAACAACGTCTGTCTCTTCACCAACTGCACGGCTAAATAGGTTTGTTTCTTCAACGATAGGCATACGTACTTCGTTGTAACCGTATGCGCTCACCACGCTTTTAACTGCGCTTTCTACTTTCTGCCACAGTGGTGATTGAGTTGGAAGGCAGTCGTTCATGCCTCGAATTGCTTGGATATTTTTAGCCACAGTATTTATTCCGTAATTTCTCACGACCAGGTGTTAGTGCGAATAGACAATCACACCCCATCGCGTTGTATTAATCTTCTAAGTTTTCTACATCAATGCGATTTGCTTTATCAAGCACTGACGCTTTTGCACGAATCTTAGCTTCAAGTTTGTCGACAAGGTCATCGTTGTCGAAGCGCTCTTTCTGACGCTTACCGTCTTCGTAGAAGGCACTCTTACGAGCACTACCGGCTAAACCTAAGTGAGACACTTCTGCTTCACCAGGGCCGTTAACCACACAACCGATGATTGACACATCCATTGGAGTAATCACGTCTTCTAAGCGTTCTTCAAGGGCATTAACGGTGTTAATAACATCGAACTCTTGACGAGAACAGCTCGGGCACGCAATGAAGTTGATGCCACGCGAACGAATGCGCAAAGATTTAAGAATATCAAAGCCAACTTTGATCTCTTCAACCGGATCAGCCGCTAGCGAGATACGCAGCGTATCGCCGATACCTTCAGAAAGAAGCATACCTAAACCTACCGCTGACTTCACAGAGCCAGCACGCGCACCACCCGCTTCGGTAATGCCAAGGTGAAGAGGTTGATCAATCTGCTTAGCCAGCAAACGGTAAGAACCGACTGCTAGGAATACATCAGACGCCTTAACGCTGACTTTGAATTGATCAAAGTTCAGACGGTCTAGGATATCTACGTGACGCATTGCTGATTCAACAAGCGCTTCTGCTGTAGGTTCTGTGTATTTCTCTTGGATCTCTTTCTCAAGAGAACCGCCGTTAACACCAATACGAATCGGAATATTCATATCACGTGCACAATCAACAACTGAGCGGATACGGCTTTCGTTACCGATGTTGCCTGGGTTAATACGCAGACAGTCAACGCCGTATTCGGCCACTTTTAGGGCGATACGGTAGTCGAAGTGAATATCAGCAACCAAAGGAACAGAGACCTGCTGCTTGATTAGCTTAAAGGCTTCAGCGGCATCCATAGTCGGTACAGATACGCGAACGATATCAGCGCCAACTTTTTCCAGAGCTCTAATTTGAGCAACGGTCGCGGCTACATCTGTTGTTCTTGTGTTGGTCATGGATTGCACAGCAATTGGTGCGCCATCACCGATCGGCACATCACCCACATAAATACGGGTTGATTTGCGACGAATAATAGGAGATTCGTGTTGCATATTAACTCTAAGGTAAGGTTATTCTAGCTACTTTGCCTGAAGTATACCCAGAAAGGTCGACAGGTTCACTTGCAAATGTCATTGATACGCCTTCTGGCGCACCTAGAATCACTTTATATGGCGCAGTTCCTGAAAGATTTAACGACTGACCTGCTTTTTTGATGCCAGTAGATAATGTTTTGCCCGAAGCATCTTTCACTTGGATCCAACAATCAGCAGAGAACTGCATGACTAGCTCGTTAGCCACAGCTTCAGGAGCCGTGCTAGCTTCAACCGTTTCTACATTCGCAGCAGCTTCAGCAGTTGGCTCTGTCTCTGTTGCTTGTTGTGCAGGAGTTTCGTCAGCTGGAGTAACAGCACCTGAAGTATCTTCCGCATCGCTTATTGCAGCAAGGCCTTCAGTACCTTCAACAACAGAAGCACCCGCTTCGTTTTGTTCAGCTTCAATCACTTCTAAAGAGGTGAATTCAGGGGCAAGTGATTCTTCTACCGCTAGCTCTTCTGAGCTTTCAGTATTCGCTAAAGATTGAGATAGGGTGTCTTGTTGTTGGTTCTGCCACCACCAAAGTGAGGAGATACCCGCAATGACCGCAAAAATACTCCAAGTCAGGATCATAATACGGCTGTTGTGCTTCTCGGTTTTGGTCTTACGAGAAAAGCTCAACATTTCTTGCTCTTGATGCTGAGCATCACCGGCATGATGCAGCGCACTCAATACGACTTTTTCGTCAAGATTGACGTATTTCGCGTATGAACGAATATAGCCACGCATAAACGTCGCCACTTGATCTGACTCGAATTGGTTTTCTTCAATTTGTTGGATCAGCGTAACGCGAAGTTTCAAGCGATCAGAAATCTGCTTTTGCGTTAAACCAAGAGATTCTCGTTTGTTCTTAAGCAGCGTTCCCGCTTCCAAAGCTGGAGCTACGGTTTCTTGCGTTTGTGTATCTTGTTCTGTGTTCATAGAGAGTGAACTTCTAAAGTATTATCGCAGGTTGAGGAGAGCGTTTTCTTATTGTCGTTTAAGCTCAATCTAACAACCCACGTTATGTGGAATTTTTCCTGCTATCTAAATCATCAACCCTTAAAGGCGAACATCATTCATTTGTTATGGATGACCTTCTCAGGAAGCTAGTTTATCAAGTAGCCAACCTAAATAGACATATTGATGATCAGTAGCAAGCGAGCACTTAAATTAATTTAAGATTAGTTAATCATAAGCTAATGCCATTACAAGGCAAAAACACTTTAAACAAAATTTACCGTCAGCTCATGGTTTTGTCCAAAATTTGACGAAAAATGTAAGAAAGCGTGGGCAAGAAGTCCAAAAAATCAAAAACTGTACCCCAGAAAAGCAACAAGCCAGAAGTAGGACTTCTGGCTTGTTTAGGTTCTAATCGCGTTTTATACCGCTTTTACTTCAATCACACCACCGGCAATCAAGTTCGCTTCAGAGGCTGCTTTGATCATTTTGGTACGTTTGGTTCTATCAATCACATCACCGACTAACTGACCACACGCGGCATCAATATCATCACCACGAGTCTTACGAACGGTTACTGTGTAGTTGTATTCCATCAGCGTTTTTTGGAAGCGATCAATGCGAGAGTTGCTTGGCTTCTTATAAGGCGAACCCGGGTAAGGGTTGAATGGAATCAAGTTGATCTTACAAGGCGTCTCTTTCATTAGCTCTGCAAGTTCACGTGCGTGGTCCATATCATCATTCACATGATCCAATAGCACGTACTCAACCGTTACTTTACCGCGGTTAGCGTTTGAAGATGCAATGTAACGACGAACAGATGCTAGGAAGTCTTGGATATCCCAACGGTCGTTGATCGGCATGATTTGGCTACGTAGTGCATCGTTTGGCGCATGTAGAGAAATAGCCAATGCGACATCGATGTTGTCTGTCATTTGGTCAAGGCCAGAAACAACACCAGAAGTTGATACGGTTACACGACGCTTAGACAGTGCGAAACCTAGATCATCAAGCATGATTTCTAATGATGGCATTAGGTTCTTCATGTTCAATAGAGGCTCACCCATACCCATCATTACAACGTTAGTAATTGGACGACGACCGGTTTCTTTTTCTAGGCCGATTTCGCGAGATGCGCGCCAGATTTGGCCAACAATCTCTGAAACTTTTAGGTTACGGTTGAAGCCTTGTTGAGCTGTAGAACAGAACTTACATTCAAGTGCACAACCAACCTGTGAAGATACACATAGCGTCGCACGGTCACCATCTGGGATGTATACCGTTTCAACGTCTTGGTCGCCAACGCTCATCGCCCATTTAATTGTGCCATCTGAAGAGTGTTGAGCTTCAGAAACAACAGGTGCAACAATCTCACAGCGACGTTGAAGTTTCTCACGTAACTTTTTGTTGATGTTATTCATTTGTTCGAAGTCATCGACACCGAAGTGATAAATCCACTTCATCACTTGCTCTGCTCGAAACGCTTTCTCATTCAGTTCCTCTGTGAAAAATTTACGAAGACCTTTACGATCAAAATCGAGTAGATTGACTTTAGCTGTGGTCATGATGCCTCTCAATGACGGAACAATAATTAAGGGCGCGAATTGTACAGGCTTTACGCAACTTCAACAAGCATTGTAAAACCCTGTGTTTATTAAGACATTCAAACTTAAGCGATTAAAATTTGAACAATTGTATTTATCGGCCTGAGATTACCCAATTTAAACAAAGATTCCCGATTACACTCCTTCGTCGCTTTCGGGAATGACGTAAATAATCACCAATTGCTCGATAATATTTACCACGAGATGGTTGCTCCAAAGTTCCCCGTCATTCCAGAACTGAGGAACGAAGTATCTGGAATCTCCAATAACAAAAACAGATTCCCGATTACGCTCCTTCGTCGCTTTCGAGAATGACGACTAAATTGATTATCGAGAGCGTAAAATCCACTTACAAAAAAGGCCTCACCGAAGTGAAGCCTTTAGAATCATTTGCTGTGCCGATTATTGAGCTGGGCGTGGGCAAATTTCAGATTCTGGGAAGAAGAATTCGATTTCGCGAGCTGCAGACTCAGGGCTGTCGCTGCCGTGTACTGAGTTGTAACGCATGCTGATTGCGTAGTCAGCACGGATAGTGCCACATGCCGCTTCTTCTGGGTTTGTTTTACCCATAAGCTCACGGTAACGAGCGATAGCGTTTTCGCCTTCAAGCACTTGAACCATGATAGGACCAGAAGTCATAAACTCTTTAAGAGCTGGGAAGAACTCTTTACCTTCATGTTCAGCGTAGAAGCCACTCGCTTGCTCTTCAGTAAGACGAACCATTTTAGCAGCAATAATTTCTAGGCCTGCTTTTTCGATACGGTGGTAGATTTCACCAACAAGGTTACGCTTAACTGCATCCGGCTTAACAATTGAGAACGTTCTTTCTAGAGCCATAGGGATTCCTTCACTTCATTTTTTTGTTATTAAATACTGAAATTACTGAGATCTTTCGATCTGAGCTTTATGAATGAGCGGCACAAAATACCGCTCACCCTTATTATTATTTTGCTTGGTCGATAAGAAGACGAGCCAGTGTGCGAACGCCCATACCCGTTGCGCCTGCCGCCCACTTGTCACTTGCTGACTTACGGTAAGTACCCGCGCAATCCATATGAATCCAACCTTTTTTGTAGTCATCTACAAAGTAAGAAAGGAATGCCGCAGCTGTACTTGCACCCGGTGTGTAATCGCCCGTGCTGATGTTTGAAAGATCAGCAAAGTTTGAAGGCAACATACCACGGTGGAAATCAGCAAGAGGCAGTGGCCATAAGCCTTCTTTCTCTTGGTTTGCCGCTGTTAGCGCTTGGTGAGACAACTCATCATCGAAGCTTAATAGTGCGTGGTAGTCGTTACCTAATGCGTTTTTAGCCGCGCCTGTTAGCGTTGCACAGTCGATGATCAGCTCAGGGCTTTGTGCACTTGCGTACATCAGGCCATCAGCTAGCACTAAGCGACCTTCCGCATCAGTGTTCATGATCTCAACTGTTTTACCGTTTTTGTAGGTAATGATATCGCCAAGCTTCAATGCGCGACCAGAGATCATGTTCTCTGCGCAACATAGAATAAGCTTGATGCGCTTGTTAAGACCGCGTTCAATCGCAAGACCTAAACCACCAGTAATCGTTGCTGCGCCACCCATGTCAGCTTTCATCGCTGTCATGAATTGGCCTGGCTTGATACTGTAACCGCCCGAATCGAACGTAATACCTTTACCGACTAAACAGGCAAATACAGGTGCGTTTTCATCGCCTGTTGGGTTGAAGTCCAGTTGCAGCATTGCTGATGTACGCTCAGAGCCACGACCTACCGCGTAGATGCCTTCCCAACCTTCGGTTAGTAGATCCTTGTCTTTAACAATCTTCGCTTTAACAGTGCCCGCTGGTGCCACTGACTTGATGTATTCTGCAGCCATTGTCGCAAGTTGACGAGGTGCCACTTCTTCAGCGGTTTTATTAATAATGTCACGCGTCCAGTCAGTTGCGCGAATACGAGCTTCAAGCTCAGTTTGATCGGCTTCTGAAAGTGCATCCCATTCCAATGCATTCTTTTTCTTTGGTCCACGGTAGCCTTGGTAGAAAGCCCAAACGCTTTCTAGATCCCAACCTTCACCACGAAGTGAAACGAATGCGATACCTTGTCCGTCAAGCGTACGACCCGCACGTTGAACTGCGCCTAGATCGTGGCCTTCACCAATGTGAATTGTCGCTCCCGCTTCTGAGAACGATAAAATAGCTCTTGCTCCCCACTGAGGCTGGGCAGCTTCTTGACTTAAAAATACTGACATCTGTGTAGACATGATTTCTCCTTGTCATGAACCACTGTGAGTGTGTGATTCTGATTATTTTTTATTAGCGCACTGATGTTAGCATTATGTAGGAGGAAAATGTCATTTTGATAAAAAAACGGACCATAAGGTCCGCTTTTTTTAGTAAGAATTGTTAACTTGGCTGCGTTTTATATTGGACTGATACCAACCCGCGACCAAATCATTAGACAAGAGGATTAATCCATCTCATCCATCCAGCACAAAATAATAGCCTCTAAGATTTTCTCATTCGAGTGGTTAGGCTCGTCGTCGAACTCTTCAAGGTCTAGCACCCATTGATGCAGATCGGTAAAACGTACCGTTTTAGGATCAGTATCAGGGTACAAATCACATAGCTCAATTGCGATATCTCGCGAATCAATCCACTTCAAGCTCATAACACTTCCTTATATTTATCAGCGACGCTTGGTCACCTTTATGATCTATATTCTAGGCCAGTTTTCTTAGTATGTTTGTCTAAGCAATAACTCTCTCAGTCATCGCTGTATTAGCCATGACTGAGAACAGGTTCTTAATGGTCTTCAGAAGCCAGGTTCAACGTGTACTTTGGAATCTCTACAACAAGATCCGTATCAGCCACTTTAGCTTGGCAACCCAAGCGAGATTCCATCTCTAAGCCCCATGCTTTATCTAGCATGTCGTCTTCTAGATCATCACTCTCTTCTAAAGAATCAAAACCTTCACGAATCACAACGTGACATGTTGTACATGCGCACGATTTCTCACATGCGTGTTCAATACCAATACCGGCCTTCAGTGCAACATCAAGAACCGTCTCACCAGTTTTTGCTTCTAAAACAGCGCCTTCTGGACATAGATCTTCGTGAGGTAAAACAATAATCTTTGGCATGTTTATCTATTCTCTAACTATTAAATATTATCGACTGACTGACCTGACAGTGCAGCACGAATTGATTTATCCATACGACGAGAAGCAAAGTCTTGGCTCGCTTTGTCGGTATTCTTAATTTCTAGTTCAATAGCATCAGCGTTGTCGCCATTACGCACTTCAATCAGTGCTTCAATCGCTTGAACAAGTTGTTGTTTGCCTTGCTCATCAAGTAGCTCGTCACCGTCGGCTTGCATTGCAGCGATAAGGCCTTCGATAACGCGATCCGCTTCTACGCGTTGCTCAGCAAGAGCACGCGCTTGCATGTCTTCTTTTGCAAACGTCATCGAATCTTTCAGCATGCTAGCCACTTCGTTGTCGCTTAGACCGTAAGAAGGCTTAACTTGGATTTCAGCTTGAACGCCAGTGCTCTTCTCCATTGCGGTAACCGATAGCAGGCCATCAGCATCCACTTGGTAAGTAACACGAATATGAGCAGCACCTGCAGTCATCGGCGGGATGCCTTTCAGAGCAAATCGAGCCAGTGAACGACAGTCATCAACCATCTCACGCTCGCCTTGCACGGTGTGTACTGTCATTGCAGTTTGACCGTCTTTGAACGTGGTAAACTCTTGTGCACGAGCAACTGGGATCGTGGTATTACGAGGGATGATCTTTTCGACTAAGCCACCCATGGTTTCGATACCCAGTGACAGAGGGATAACATCCAATAGCAGCATCTCAGAGTCAGGCTTGTTGCCAACTAAGATATCCGCTTGAATCGATGCGCCAATCGCAACCACTTCATCAGGGTTAATACTGGTTAATGGAGTACGACCAAAGAAGCCACCGACCATTTCACGAACAAGTAAGGTACGAGTTGAACCACCTACCATCACGACTTCTAGTACTTCATCCGCGTCAACTTCCGCATCTTTCAGTGCTCGGCGGCACGAAAGCAGCGTTTTCTTAACGAGCGGTTTGATGATCTCTTCGAACTCTTCACGAGTTAAAGAGCCAGACCAACCTAGTGCTTCAACATTAACGCTTTCAGCTTCAGATAAGCCAATCTTCGCTTCTGTTGCGGCGTCTAGAAGAATACGATTCTGTTCTGCTGTTAACTCTGATAAGCCCATTTGTTCTTGGAAATGATCCGCAACTAAATGGTCAAAGTCATCGCCGCCTAATGCAGAGTCACCACCGGTTGCTAAAACTTCGAAGACACCTTTAGACAGGCGTAGGATAGAGATATCAAACGTACCACCGCCTAAGTCATAAACAGCGATTACCCCTTCTTTACCTGAATCCAAGCCATAAGCAATCGCGGCTGCAGTGGGTTCATTAAGAAGACGTAACACATGAAGACCAGCAAGTTGCGCTGCGTCTTTGGTACCTGCACGTTGTGCATCATCAAAGTACGCAGGGACGGTAATCACGGCACCAGCCAATTCACCACCTAACGTCGACTCAGCACGTTGACCGAGTGCACGAAGAATATCTGCAGATACTTGAATTGGGTTCTTATTTCCTTGCGCTGTGTTAATCACAGGCAGGCCATTATCACTTTCTTCAAACTGATATGGCAGAGATGGGTATCGCTGTTGAATATCTGACAGTGAACGACCGATTAATCGCTTAACTGAGATAATGGTATTTTTAGGATCAGTTTGTGCATTTACACGCGCTTCATCACCAGTGGTGTACGACTCTGACTGATAGTGAACAACGGAAGGGAGAATACTGCGACCTTGTTGATCAACAAGCGTGCTTGCCTCACCACTGCGCACTGACGCAACCAATGAGTTTGTTGTACCTAAATCAATACCCACTGCAAGCTTGTGCTGGTGAGGAGCGGCGCTTTGCCCTGGTTCTGCAATCTGAAGTAGTGCCATGGATGTGTCCTTGTTATACGAACTAGCCGATCAAACGATCTTCAACTAACTCGATTTCATTCTTTAATTTTGCAATAAACTTAAGCTTTCTTACTCGGTCTGCAGCTTCTAACCAAGCTTCGCTGTCGAGTTCTTGTTGGATAGCGCTTAATTGTTGTTTATACATTTTGCTAACCTTTCCTTCAAATGCAAACAAAGCATCTTCAGGATCAGAACTGTCGGCGATATCTTCCAGCTCTTCACGCAATTCCATTTGCTCCATCAGGAACATAGGATCTTGCATAGTCTGCTGCTCACCACGAATATCCTCACCATGTTGAACTAACAGGTATTCAGCGCGGCTGACTGGATTTTTCAACACCTGGTACGCATCATTGATTTGCGCAGCTTTTTGCACAGCCAGCAAGCGATCTCGCTCAGAAGCCGTGGCAAATTTATCAGGGTGGAATTGGCGTTGCAGATCTCTAAACTGAGAAGAAAGAAGGCTACCATCCAGTTGAAACTGAAGTGGTAGCCCAAATAATTCGAAATGATTCATGTAACGGTGGTCCTAAGTTTAGGCTCTTTACTTAGAGCCTAATTTTATTCTTCGCTCATTATAAACGCTCAACGATTGAGGCGTTTATACATTGAAGCTCTCACCACAACCACATTCGCCTTTCGCGTTAGGGTTGTTGAATTCAAAACCTTCGTTTAGGCCTTCTTTTACGTAATCAAGCTCAGTACCGTCTAGGTAAACTAGGCTCTTTGGATCAATGATGACCTTAACACCTGAATGCTCGAACACTTCGTCTTCTTCGTTGAGCTCGTCAACGAATTCCAGTACATATGCCATACCCGAACAGCCAGTAGTTTTTACCGCTAAGCGCAACCCGATACCTTTACCTCGGTTATCTAGGAAAGCTTGAACTCGGCTTGCTGCCGTATCTGTCATGGTGATGGCCATACTACAACCTTGTGTTTTATATAAATTGAGAACTCAGGGGGAGCACAAAGGGTGCTCCCAAATATTACTTTTTTGAAGTGATTACGTTGTAGAAACGATTAGTGCTTCTTTTTGTAATCCGCAACCGCTGCTTTGATTGCATCTTCAGCAAGAATTGAACAGTGAACTTTCACTGGTGGCAACTCTAGCTCTTCTGCGATTTCAGAGTTTTTAATAGCAGCTGCTTCATCAATACTTTTACCTTTAACCCACTCAGTGACTAGTGAGCTAGAAGCGATTGCGCTACCGCAACCGTAAGTCTTGAATTTTGCGTCTTCAATAATACCTTCTGCAGATACTTTGATTTGCAGTTTCATTACGTCACCACAAGCTGGTGCGCCAACCATGCCGCTACCTACACTTGGATCTTCTTTATCAAACGAACCTACGTTACGTGGGTTTTCGTAGTGATCAATTACTTTTTCGCTATATGCCATGATAGTTACCTCGAATCCTCTATTTCCGTGAGATTAGTGATGAGCCCACTCAACAGTGTTCAAATCAATCCCTTCTTTATACATATCCCATAGAGGAGACATGTCGCGTAATTTATTTACTGCTACACGGATTTGTGCAATCGCGTAGTCGATTTCTTCTTCCGTAGTGAAACGGCCGAATGAAAAACGTACTGAGCTGTGTGCCAGTTCATCGTTTAAGCCAAGAGCGCGTAAAACGTATGAAGGCTCAAGACTCGCTGATGTACATGCAGAACCTGATGATACCGCTAAGTCTTTTAAAGACATAAGCAGAGATTCACCTTCAACGAAAGCAAAGCTCACGTTTAGGTTATGTGGTACACGTTGATCTAAGTCGCCATTTACCGTTACTGCTTCTAGATCTTGAACCCCTTTCAATAGACGCTCGCGAAGTGCTAGTGCGTGGTCATAATCTTTCTGCATGTCTTGTTTAGCGACAGCAAAAGCTTCACCCATACCCACGATTTGGTGAGTAGCAAGCGTACCAGAACGGAAACCACGTTCGTGACCTCCACCGTGCATCTGTGCTTCAAGACGAATACGTGGCTTACGACGAACGTACAAAGCACCAATGCCTTTAGGGCCGTATGCTTTGTGTGCAGAAAGAGAGATAAGGTCAACTTTCATCTCTTTTACATCTAGTGGGATTTTACCCGCAGACTGAGCCGCATCAACGTGGAAGATGATCTTGCGTGAACGACATAATTCGCCGATTGCAGAGATATCTTGGATTACACCAATCTCGTTGTTTACGTGCATAATAGAAACAAGAACCGTATCTTCACGCATTGCTGCTTGTAGCTTGTCTAAATCAATGATGCCGTTTGCTTCAGGCTCAAGATATGTAACCTCAAAACCTTCACGCTCTAGTTGGCGACATGGATCAAGAACCGCTTTATGTTCTGTTTTGCACGTGATTACGTGCTTACCTTTCTTCTCGTAAAAGTGCGCTGCACCTTTAATCGCAAGGTTATCTGACTCTGTAGCACCTGACGTAAAAACAATCTCACGTGGGTCTGCATTTAGTAGGTCAGCAATTTGCTCACGAGCATTATCTACTGCTTCTTCTGCCTGCCAGCCGTAACGGTGTGAACGAGATGCAGGGTTACCGAAGTTACCGTCCATCGTCATGCACTGAACCATTTTCTCAGCAACTCGTGGATCGACTGGGCATGTAGCTGAATAGTCAAAGTAAATAGGCAGTTTCATTTTCTACTCCAATGTAAAAACTGACCGCTAAGAGCGGGCATTAACACCGTGAGGTGCTGCACTAATCGTTGTAGTGCTCGTATTTTTATGTGCAAAACCATTATTAACCGCAAGATCAATATCTTGACGATCAGAAATTTCTAAAACTTCGTTATCTTTCATTAGCTCACCGAGCGTAATGTCGTTTAAGAAGCTGCTGATTCGGGAGCTTAAATCACGCCATAGAGTGTGAGTTAGACAACGACTGCCACCTTGGCAATCTGCTCGACCGTGACACTTAGTTGCATCAACTGATTCGTCTACTGCAGCAATTACAGTTCCGACAGCGATGTCGCTCGCTTCAGCACCTAAACGGTAACCACCGCCAGGACCACGAACACTAGCAACTAAGCCAGCTTTACGTAACTTAGAAAATAGCTGTTCTAAGTAAGATAATGAGATGCCCTGTCGCTCTGAAATATCAGCCAGAGGAACTGGGCTTTTTTGCGAATGCAGTGCTACATCTAGCATAGCTGTTACCGCATATCTTCCTTTAGATGTAAGTTTCATATCACACCGAATCCACATTGTTTATGTGGTTGGAATCTTCCCATACCTGACTAAATTGGTCAAGTATTTAGTTGACTATTTTAGTCAAGTATTCACCCTTAGGGTTTGTGTGGTTTTTATTTGTCGTTTTTGCTCTTCTCAATTGAAGTCAAAATGCCGCGTAGAGTGTTGATCTCTTGCAACTCTGGACGAGCTCGACTGAACAGACGACGTAGTTTATTCATCACCTGACCTGGCTTATCCTTAGAGATAAATTGGGTATCAATGATCACTTTTTCAAGGTGCTCATAGAACATTTCTAGTTCTTCGTGACGAGGGTACTCATCTTGTTGCTGTTGCTGATATTGGCTAGCGACCATATCAAGGTGAGCTACACGCACTTCGTAGCTCAGAGTCTGCACTGCCATTGCTAGGTTTAGCGAGCTGTATTCAGGGTTAGCTGGGATACATACATGGAAGTGGCACTTCTGAAGCTCATCGTTAGTCAAGCCAGTACGTTCACGGCCGAACACTAATGCGACTGGGTGCTTTTGACCTTCAATCGCAAACTTTTGTCCACACTCACGAGGCTCAAGCATTGGCCATTCAAGCGTACGTGAACGTGCACTCGAACCAACCACCAAACCACAGTCTTTTACGGCTTCGTCTAATGTAGAAACGATGGTTGCGTTTTCTGCGATGTCACCTGCACCCGCAGCCAGTGCTAAGGTCTGCTCGTCAACTTCACATTGAGGGTCTACAAGAACTAATTGACTCAAACCCATCACTTTCATTGCGCGAGCTGCTGATCCGATATTTCCCGAATGAGACGTACCAACCAGAACGACTTTTACATTGTCTAACATGCTATATGACACCACTTTAAAAATAATCGCGAGATATTAACACATAGCAAAGTAAAATGGTCAGACCCTTCGCGTAATGTGAAACCAAGAGTTCAAAAAATAACCACTTCCCTTTTGGTAAAACTTTGGTATACTCGCCGCCGCTTTAAATTGTTCTTTAACATCTTGTGGGAAAAACCATATGCATCCAATGCTAAACATTGCGATACGCGCTGCGCGTAAAGCTGGCAACCATATTGCTAAATCTCTAGAAACAACTGATAAGATCGAATCGTCTCTAAAAGGTAACAACGATTACGTTACTAACATTGCTCAAGAAGCTGAGTACATGATCATTGAGACAATCAAAGCATCTTACCCAGAGCACAGCATTATTTCTGAAGAGAAAGGCCTGACTGAAGGTAAAGACTCTGATGTACAATGGATCGTTGACCCACTGGATGGCACCAACAACTTTGTAAAAGGTTTCCCTCACTTCTCTGTATCTATCGCTGTTCGCATGAACGGTCGTACAGAAGTTGCTTGTGTTTATGACCCAATGCTAAACGAGCTATTCACAGCTCAACGTGGCGCTGGCGCTCAACTTAACAACGCTCGTATGCGTGTTACTCAACTAAAAGACCTTCAAGGTACTGTTCTAGCGACTGGTTTCCCATTCAAGCAAAAACAACACTCTGAATCTTTCATGAAGATCATCTCTGGTCTATTCATCGACTGTGCTGATTTCCGTCGTACAGGTTCTCCTGCTCTTGACCTATGTTACCTAGCAGCTGGCCGTGTTGATGGTTACCTAGAACTTGGCCTTAAGCCATGGGATCTAGCAGCTGGCGATCTAATCGCTCGTGAAGCTGGTGCTATCATGACTGACTTTGCTGGCGGTACTGATTACATGACGTCTGGTAATGTTGTTGCTTCAAGCGCGCGTGGTGTTAAGTCTATTCTTAAGCACGTTCGTGAGAACTCTAACGAAGGTATGCTGAAGTAATTCAGACCTTACGTTAACGCTCCCTATTTTAAGGGCGCATAAAAATTCCAAAGCCTCGCTATATAGCTATAGCGAGGCTTTTTTGTATCTGCGATACGAGATACGAGATACGAGATACGAGATACGAGATACGAGATACGAGATACGATCAGGATGTCTCTTAGTGAAATGAAGTTCAACATACTTCAACGCTAAATTGTATTGAGCTTCCCTAGAATACAGACGTAAAAAAACCGCTAGTTGCCTAGCGGTTTTTTTGGTTTAGCGAAACTTATTAAGCCAAGGCCTAAGGCATCTCGTCAAACTCTTCACCTTCTTTGTCCACTTGTGGTGGCATTAGGTGTTCACGCGTAATACCTAACTTCATAGCCAGTGCAGATGCAACGTAGATAGAAGAGTAAGTACCAACCGTAATACCCAGTAGAAGTGCAGTCGCGAAGCCGTGAATCATAGCGCCGCCCTGAACGAACAGTGCGATAACTACGAATAACGTGGTACCAGAAGTGATCAATGTACGGCTCAATGTTTGTGTGATTGAGCTGTTCAGTACTTCAGGTGCTTCACCCTTACGCATCTTACGGAAGTTCTCACGAATACGGTCGAATACAACAATGGTATCGTTGAGGGAGTAACCGACGACCGTTAGCAAGGCTGCTACGATGGTAAGGTCGACCTCAATTTGCATTAGAGAGAACACACCCAGAGTGATGATAACGTCGTGCGCCAGTGCTAATACTGCACCCGCAGCCAAACGCCATTCAAATCGCACTGATACGTAGATCAAGATACAGATAAGAGAAACTAGGATAGCAAGGCCACCCGCTTCTGTTAATTCGTCACCCACGTTAGGACCAACGAACTCGATACGACGCATTTCAACTTGCTCACCAGTACCATTCTCAATAGCAGAAAGGATTTGGTTACCAAGCGTTTCGCCCGCTACGCCATCACGTGGACGTAAACGAACCATCACATCACGAGCTGAACCGAAGTTCTGTACCGTCGCATCACCAAAGCCTTCGGCTTCTAGTGCACTACGAATATCAGGAAGGTGTGCCGGTTGTTCAAAACCAACTTCAATCAGAGTACCGCCAGTAAAATCTAGACCCCAGTTCAACGATTTCGTTGTTAGGGTGAAGATAGCAGTACCAATCATCAAGATAGAAAAAACAAAGGCAACCTTTGACCAACGCATAAAGTCGATCATTTTGTCTGCTTTTAGAATCTGAAACATATTAATTCCTAGCCTTAGATCGACAGTTTTTTAACACGTTTGCCGCCATACATCAGGTTCACGATACAACGTGTTCCGATAATAGCTGTAAACATTGAAGTCAAGATACCGATAGACAGCGTTACCGCGAAGCCTTTGATAGCACCCGTACCCACAGCAAATAGAATGATTGCTGTTAGTAGTGTGGTGATGTTGGCATCGGCGATTGTGCTGAATGCGTTCGCGTAACCTTGGTGAATCGCTTGTTGTGGACTGCGTCCATCTCGAAGCTCTTCACGTATCCGCTCAAAGATCAGAACGTTCGCATCAACCGCCATACCAACCGTTAATACGATACCGGCAATACCTGGTAGGGTCATGGTAGCCCCCGGAATCATCGACATAACACCGATAATCAAAACCAAGTTAGCCATTAGCGCAACGTTCGCAATCAGACCAAAGCTACGGTAGTAGAGCAGCGTAAACAGCATTACAGCAGCCATACCCCAAACCATCGCCATGATACCCATATCGATGTTTTGCTGACCCATAGATGGACCAATGGTACGTTCTTCTACAATCGAGATAGGCGCAATCAATGCACCAGCACGCAGTAGAAGTGCCAAGTTATGAGCTTCAGCCGTTGAATCGATACCAGTAATACGGAAGTTACGGCCTAGCGCAGATTGAATCGTCGCTTGGTTAATCACTTCTTCGTGCTTACTCAAGATAACTCGACCTTCCGGTGTTTTACGACCGCTGTCTTTGTACTCTGCAAATACCGTTGCCATTAGCTTACCGATATTCTGACGAGAGAATGCAGACATCTTGCTACCACCTTCGCTGTCTAGCGAGATGTTAACTTGAGGACGACCATATTCATCAACACTTGAGCTTGCATCAGTAATACTTGAGCCGCCTAGAATAACGCGCTTCTTAAGTACCACAGGACGACCATCACGATCTTGCTTGATTTCGCTACCCGCAGGGGCACGACCAGAAGCGGCAGCGGCTAAGTCAGCACTGCTATCCACTTCACGGAACTCAAGCGTCGCGGTAGCACCAAGAATTTCTTTAGCGCGAGCCGTGTCTTGAACACCAGGCAATTCCACTACGATACGGCTAGAGCCTTGACGTTGAACCAAAGGTTCAGCAACACCAAGTTCGTTAACACGGTTACGTAGAATGGTAATGTTTTGCTCTACCGCATAGTTGCGGATTTCTTGAAGACGAGCCTCTGTGAAGCTAGCAACCAAAGAAAAACGACTATTAGATTCAGAATCTACAAACGTCATGTCTTGGTGCTTAGATTGCAGTAGCGATTTCGCTTCAGCAAGCTGCTCGGCGTTACGTAGAATCACTTCAACCGCATCTTTACCAGATGGGCGAATTGCACGGTAACGGATTTTTTCTTCACGAAGTTCGCTACGGAACGCTTCTTCTTGTTGGCCAACCAGCTTTTGCATCGCAGCGTCCATATCCACTTCCATCAAGAAGTGAACACCACCACGTAGGTCAAGACCAAGCTTCATTGGTGCAGCACCAATAGATTCAAGCCAATCAGGAGTTGAAGCAGCTAAGTTTAAAGCAACGATTACGTCTTCATCTAATGCTTCAGTGATGACATCACGAGCACTAATTTGAGAGTCTGTATCGTTAAAGCGAACAAGAATGGAACCGTTTTCTAGAGCAACGGATTTAGTAGAAAGGTTTTCAGCTTCAAGAGCATTGGTGACAGCATCCAGCGTAGACATATCTACAGAGGCGCCGCGCGCCCCTGTAACTTGAACTGCCGGATCTTCACCGTATATATTCGGAAGTGCGTACAACGCAGCGATGGCGATAGTAAACACCACCATCAGGTACTTCCATAACGGGTAACGGTTTAGCACAGCGAGGATCCTCTAGCTGTTTATAGAGATTTCAGAGTACCTTTTGGTAGCACTGCTGTAACGAAGTCTTTCTTGATAACTACTTCGTTGTTTGCATTCAGTTCGATAGCAACGTAGTCGCTGTCTTCTGCAATCTTAGTGATCTTGCCGATTAGGCCGCCGCTTGTAAGAACTTCATCGCCTTTGCCCATAGAAGACATAAGGTTCTTGTGCTCTTTAACACGCTTAGCTTGTGGACGGTAGATCATGAAGTAGAAGATCACAGCGAACATACCTAGCATGATAAGCATTTCGAAACCGCCGCCTGCTGGTGCACCTTCTGCTGCTGCGTGAGCTTGAGAAATAAACATTTAAAACATCCTCTATTATATTTTCGTAATTGTTTGTCTAATTGGGTCGCATCCCTTTATTTTCAAGCCCCATCACTCGGAAGAGAGATAGGGCTCGCAAAAAAGAAATACTAAGATTCTTTACCTAGTGGTGGCACTTCACGCCCCATTCTTGCGTAGAACTCTGCAACGAACTCTTCAAAGCGGTCTTCATCGATAGACTGACGAATGTCTGACATTACTCGTTGATAGAAACGCAGGTTATGAATCGTGTTCAGTCGAGCACCTAGGATTTCGTTACAACGATCCAAATGGTGTAAGTACGACTTGCTGTAGTTCTTACAAGTGTAACAGTCACACTCTGAATCTAGTGGTGTTGTATCGGTTTTATGCTTCGCATTACGGATCTTGATCACACCTTCAGTCACAAACAGGTGGCCGTTACGTGCATTTCGCGTTGGCATTACACAGTCAAACATGTCGATACCACGACGAACACCTTCAACCAAGTCTTCCGGTTTGCCTACGCCCATTAGGTAACGTGGCTTATCTTCTGGCAGTTGAGGACATGTGTGCTCAAGAATGCGGTGCATATCTTCTTTTGGTTCGCCTACTGCTAGGCCGCCTACTGCGTAACCGTCAAAACCAATTTCAGTTAAGCCTTTAACGGATACATCACGAAGGTCTTCGTACACGCCACCTTGAACGATACCGAACAGTGAGTTCGGGTTTTCAAGTTTGTCGAAGTGGTTACGTGAACGCTCAGCCCAACGAAGAGACATCTCCATTGAGTCTTTTGCTTCTTTGTGTGTCGCTGGGTAAGGCGTACACTCATCGAAGATCATTACGATGTCTGAACCTAAATCTTTTTGGATTTCCATAGACTTCTCAGCGTCCATGAAGATCTTGTCACCGTTTACAGGGTTACGGAAATGAACACCCTCTTCAGTGATTTTACGCATTGCACCTAGGCTGAATACTTGGAAGCCGCCTGAATCAGTCAGGATAGGACCGTGCCAGTTCATGAAATCGTGCAGGTCACCGTGCATTTTCATGATTTCTTGACCAGGACGTAGCCATAGGTGGAATGTGTTACCTAATAGGATTTCAGCACCTGTGTCTTTTACTTCTTCAGGTGTCATACCTTTAACAGTACCGTAAGTACCTACAGGCATGAATGCTGGGGTTTCGACGGTACCGCGTTCAAACTGAAGTTGACCACGACGTGCGCCGCTATTAGTTTTTTTAAGTTCGTATTTTAATTTCACGAAGCCTCCAATATGCCAGAGAAACAATCTGACTGTTAATTCAGAACCTTAGGCCAAACAAAAGTTCAGTCTAGTGGGTTCTATGAGGAGCGGTCGCGTATTCCTTGCGAGAGATTAGACAGACACCCTGCCCGACTCCTAGCTTACTGCTAGCACCCGTAAATTTTTGTATCGCTTAAACCAGCTTAAGTTAGCTCGTTTTCTTATTGATGAACATCGCATCGCCGTAGCTGAAGAAACGGTATTCGCTCTTCACGGCGTGATCGTAAGCGCCCATCACATTATCGTAGCCAGCAAATGCACTCACCAACATAATCAGTGTTGATTCTGGCAAGTGGAAGTTGGTAATCAGGCAATCCACCAACTGGTATTCATAGCCAGGGAAGATGAAGATTTCTGTATCACCAAAGAAAGGAACGAGCTCGGTGCCTTTCTTCAATGCATCTTGCGCTGCACTTTCTAGTGAGCGTACTGATGTTGTACCAACAGCAATAATACGTCCGCCACGAGCTTTTGCTGCAGCTACGGCGTCAACCACTTCTTGCGGCACTTCAACGTACTCAGCATGCATGTGGTGATCATTGATGTTATCTACTTTTACTGGCTGGAACGTACCAGCACCAACGTGAAGCGTCACGTAAGCAAACTCAACACCTTTTTCTTTCATGTCGGCCATTAGCTTGTCATCAAAGTGAAGGCCTGCTGTTGGCGCTGCAACCGCACCCGGCTTTTCATTATAGACAGTCTGGTAGCGCTCTTTATCTGCATCTTCATCAGGACGATCGATGTAAGGAGGCAGTGGCATGTGACCAACACTGTTAAGAATCTCTAAAACGCTTTGATCGGATGTGAAATGGATTTCGAATAACGCATCGTGACGCGCCACCATTTCAGCTTCATATTCATCGTTCTCACCAAGGAACAACTTGGTACCCGGCTTCGGTGATTTAGAACAACGAACATGCGCAAGAATGCTTTTCTCATCAAGCATACGTTCAACCAGCACTTCAAGCTTACCGCCTGATGCCTTGCGACCAAATACACGAGCTGGAATCACTCGAGTGTTATTGAAAACAACAAGATCGCCTGGCTCAACCAAGTCTAAAACGTCTTTAAACGAACCATCAGCTAGGTTACCGCTGTTGCCATCTAATTTAAGCAGGCGGCTTGCTGTACGCTCCTCTTGAGGGTAGCGAGCAATGAGTTCATCTGGTAGGTCAAAGTGAAAATCTGAAACTTGCATGTGTCTAGTCTTGTCTTAGTTGATGAGATTTGTGCCGTTGACGAATCATAAATCGTAGTTGCTGGATAATCGTTACGGTAAGTCAATCGTTACCAGAAACACATCGCAAACACGACTAAAAATTTCGCAGTGGGCTAGTATAGGCACACGAGCCGCAATAGCAAGGTTTACAGCACTGGATTATTGTAAAGAGGCGTAAAATAATGCGACTGATTCACCTCCTCAAGCTAAAGAATTAGTTGCATAAAACTCACCCAAGAATGCGTCAGATCTCAGTTATTTTTTGGATAAAAAACTATAGTAATAGCAACAAATAAAAAAGAAGGAGGTTCGTATGATCAAGGTTGAAGATATGATGACTCGCAACCCTCATACCCTATTGCGCTCACACTCACTGGCCGATGCTAAGCACATGATGGAAGCACTTGATATCCGCCATATTCCGGTCGTCGATTCCGACAGGCAACTACTAGGTGTCGTCACACAACGAGACGTTCTCGCCGCTCAAGAATCCAGCCTACAAAACATCCCACAAGCTCAATCTTTTACTCTTGCTACTCCCCTCAACGACATCATGCACAAAAGTGTTATGTCGGTAGAGCCGCGTGCAGGATTAAAAGAATCGGCTATCTACATGCAGAAACATAAAGTGGGCTGTTTACCTGTCGTAGAAAACCACGAACTAGTAGGCATTATTACAGACAGCGATTTTGTCACGATAGCGATCAATTTACTGGAGCTGCAAGAAGAAGTAGAGCCAGAAGAAGCAGAAGTAGAGTAACGCTCGGAATTGATATAAAGAAGAGCGGCCAATTCAGCCGCTCAGAGGGATTGTTGTCGCAGCGGATTATTATAGAAGCTCAGATACCACATCCGCTAATTGATGGAATGTCTCACGACGCGAAGAGCTTGGTCGCCAGACAAGGCCAATATCTCGGTAGGCCTGCTGACCAGGAGGATCGATCACAACGAGATTCTGGTTTTCCAATAAACCGTGGTCGATCGCCATTTGCGGAATAAAGGTGGTTCCTAAACCATTAGCCACCATTTGCACCAATGTGTGAAGGCTCGTCGCAGTGAACGGGTTGATCTTCTCTTTATCCGTTAACTTACAAGCCGACACAGCATGCTCGGTTAAGCAATGCTCGTTCTCCAACAAAAATACAGATTCGTCTGGCAGGTCATCGTATTTAATCGGAACGCGAATACCATCAGCTTGATTGCGACTGATCACCATCCGGAAAGGGTCTTGCCCAACAACTTGGCTTTCCATATTGTCGATATCGACAGGCAAAGCCAGAATCAGCACATCTAAATCTCCATGACGCAGCGCAGCCAATAGGTTGGTCGTTGTGTCTTCACGTAACAGCAAATTTAATTGTGGAAAGCGCTGGTTGGCTTCCTGTACCAAATCGCACAAAAGGAACGGCGCTATAGTAGGAATACACCCGACTCGCAGCTGCCCTTGCATCGCATCCCCGTTACATAGATTTCCAAGCTCTACGAGATCTTGTCCTTTCGCTAGTAGCTCTCGACCGTGCTTGACCACCAGCTCACCTGCTTGCGTGAAAACTAGCGGGCTCTTTTTATCTTTCTTCTCATAAAGCGGGCAACCAATCAGCTCTTCTAGGTTTTGAATGCCTTTACTTAGCGTAGATTGACTGACGAAACAGCGATCTGCGGCATCACTGAAATGACGAGTTTCGTGAAGAGTAACAAGATAGTGAAGTTGCTTAAGACTTGGCCATTTATTCATGAAATTACTTTGTAATATGAGTAGGATAAGTTAGGTAAAGGTCATTCGACCTAAGGACAGGACAAAGAATAAGCTTATCGCTTTTTTCGATTAACTTAATCTATTTAATTCGCTTTTTTCTATAGTACCGATTGTACTATAGTTTGTCCCGTAGAAACGGAGCCCAAACAAAGATGTGTTGGGCCAACTAATTTTTTAGGAGATTCCAAAATGGTACTAGTAGGTCGTCAAGCCCCTGACTTTACTGCAGCAGCTGTTCTAGGTAACGGTGAGATCGTTGATAACTTCAACTTCGCAGAATTCACTAAAGGTAAGAAAGCTGTAGTTTTCTTCTACCCACTAGACTTCACTTTCGTTTGTCCTTCAGAGCTAATCGCTTTCGACAACCGTCTTGAAGATTTCCAAGCTAAAGGCGTTGAAGTAATCGGTGTTTCTATCGATTCTCAATTCTCTCACAACGCATGGCGTAACACTGCTATCGCTGATGGCGGTATCGGTCAAGTTAAATACCCTCTAATTGCTGACGTTAAGCACGAGATCTGCAAAGCATACGATGTTGAGCACCCAGAAGCAGGCGTTGCTTTCCGTGGTTCTTTCCTAATCGACGCTGACGGTCTTGTACGTCACCAAGTAGTTAACGATCTTCCACTAGGTCGTAACATCGACGAAATGCTACGCATGGTAGACGCACTAAACTTCCACGAGAAGAACGGTGAAGTTTGTCCTGCACAATGGGAAGAAGGCAAATCAGGTATGGACGCATCTCCAAAAGGTGTTGCAGCATTCCTATCTGAGCACGCTGACGACCTAAGCAAGTAATTACCTCTTAAGCCCGAACTCAACGCGGGTTAATGGTTGGAAGATTCTCTTTAAAGAGACATAAAGCATAAGCTAATAGCGCAAAGCGCACCGCCAATCAGTTAAGAAGTAAAGTCCTATTAAAAGCCCGAAGTTAACGCTTCGGGCTTTTTGTTTTCCCCCTCCTCGCTCCCCTAGACTGACTCTTGTAATAGATAATTGAGGTAGCGATAAACCTAAACTTTACCTCTATTTTCCCTTATCCCCATCTATTCAGAATCACACCTAGATTGCTATTATTTCATCAGTATCTTTTTGAACGGATAAACACGATGAACACCGAAATTGAAGTCTGTATCGATAACTTAGAATCTCTTCATACCGCACTATCTGGTGGCGCGAATCGAATTGAGCTTTGCTCTTCATTAGCACTTGGCGGATTAACTCCAAGCTTCGGAATGATGAAACAAGCGGCAATAGTTTCGTCGGTTCCGGTCTACGCTATGATACGCCCAAGACAAGGCGACTTCATTTTCGATAACGACGATATGCTCTGTATGCTTGAAGATATTGAAGCTTGCGCAAATGCAGGATTGGATGGGGTCGTACTTGGTGTGTTAGCGCCGAACGGAAGTATTGATATGCCAAAGATGCAACAACTGGCTGACAAAGCGCACTCGTTAAAGCTTGGGATTACCTTCCACAGAGCCATCGATCAAAGCTCTGATTTCCAAGCAGCATTAGAACAAATCATTACACTTGGATGCGAAAGAGTCCTGACATCAGGGCTTGCTGCTAATGCTGAGCAAGGTATCGATGTATTGGCTGCAATGGTCAAACAAGCCGATGGACGAATTGATATCATGGCGGGGGCTGGCGTTAACGCTGCGAATGCCAAAATGATTCAAAGCGCTACCCAAGTACCTGCTCTTCACCTTTCAGGTAAATCGACAAGGCCGAGTCTAATGGAAAACAACTCAAGTGCTCAAATGGGCAGTGATAATATTGATGATTATCAGATCCCAGTGACAGATGCGAGTAAGATATCTGATGTGAGAGCCGCCCTCACCGCTTAGGGCAATAGTCGCCAGCATAAATCCAGAGAACCTCGCTGACTAATCTAACTGACTGACGTATATTAGATTTAATAGCGCAGAAAATTTTCATGGATAGATATGGCTAAAGACTTATTCAGCTCTCTTGATTTAAACCTGTTACGAAGCAAAACATGTTTGGAAGAAACCAAATCCACGGCTTTCAGGCTGAAATTGGCGTGGCAAGTTATGACGGTACGAAAACGCGCTCAGGCGAAGTAGAAGAGAAAACAACACATGGTATAAGCCTAGGCGGGGCCTACGTTTACCAAGCGACACCAATGCTTGGATTACGTGCTGGTGTTGATATGAATATTTTTGATCACAACAAAACCTTTGTGCCTTACGACACAACGGTCAATTTCAATCTTGGTGCCATTATTAGCTTCTAAAGATAAGCTCTATTTTAGTGCGTCATCAAGGCTTTGATCACCGAGGTGACGTACATCTTTACCCTTCACAAAGTAAATAATGTATTCGCAGATATTTTGGCAGCGGTCTCCCACTCGCTCAATCGCACGAGCTGACCACATCACCTGCAAAATATTAGGGATGTTCTTAGGGTCTTCCATCATATAGGTCATTAACTGACGAATAACGGCTTCGTATTCCGCATCCAACTTATCATCAAGTTTGTGAACTTCAGCAGCCGCATCAACATCCATACGAGCAAAAGCATCTAACACTTGGTGAAGCATGGTGATTGCCTGACGGCAAAGAGGCTCTAACGAAACATGGAATTTTTGCTCTTTGGTTGAAGGGATCTCAATAGCACCTTGCGCAATTTTAGAAGCAACATCGCCAATACGTTCCAGATCGGTAATCGTTTTGATGATCGCCATAATCAAACGCAGATCCTTCGCTGTCGGCTGACGCTTTGCAATGATTCGAGTACAAGCCTCATCAATCGACACTTCCATCGCATTCACTTTGTGGTCATCACGAATCACTTTTTTGGCCAATTCAACATCGTCTTTATGAAGCGCCTGCATTGCAAACGAGAGTTGCTGCTCCACTAACCCGCCCATGGTCAATACATGAGTACGGATCGATTCTAACTCGACATTGAATTGCCCTGAAATGTGGCGACCGAAATGCATACTTGCTCCTTGAAAGAAATGAAGAAAGCCATTTTTGTAGAGTGACTTAGCTCTAGATGACACCTTTGGAGAGGTTAGCCATATCTACCAGTAATGTAGTCTTCCGTCTGGTTTTTCAATGGAGACGTAAAAATTGAGTCCGTATCTGAGTACTCGATCAATTTTCCCATATGAATAAAGGCAGTATGGTCACTTACACGCGCGGCTTGTTGCATGTTGTGGGTAACAATCACCACTGTGTATTGCGTTTTGAGATCGTTGATCAACTCTTCAATCGTCAAAGTAGAAATCGGATCGAGTGCCGATGTCGGCTCATCTAACAACAGCACTTCAGGCTCAATCGCAACCGCACGAGCGATAACCAAACGCTGCTGTTGACCGCCAGATAAACCAAAAGCATTCTCATGCAACCGATCTTTCACTTCATCCCATAACGCAGCAGCGCGCAGAGAGCGTTCAACCGCATCATCAAGGTCTCGGCTGTTGCTAACGCCTTGTAGCCTCAAGCCATAAACCACATTCTCATAGATAGATTTAGGAAAAGGGTTTGGACGCTGGAATACCATACCCACACGGCGTCGTAAGGTCGCAACATCCACCTTAGGGTGATAGACGTTCTTGCCATGAAGCTTCACTTTCCCGGAAACCTTACAGCCTTCAACAAGATCGTTCATGCGATTAATGCAGCGCAGCAGAGTCGACTTACCACACCCAGAAGGGCCGATAAACGCCGTCACCTGCCCCTTCGGGATCTGCATCGAGATATCATCAAGTGCTTGGCTCTCTTTATAGTAAAGATTTAGCCCTTCGATCGAGATAGCAATTTGCTCATCCTTCAGATTGTGAACATCAAGTGGTGCTTGGTAACCCAAGGTTTCATTAATCGAGAACATCTAATCTTGTCCTAAGGTTCGGTATTTTTCACGCAAGTTATTACGGATATTGATGGCTGTTAAGTTCAACCCAACAATCACCGTAACCAATAAAAATGAAGTCGCATACACTAAAGGTCGTGCCGCTTCGATATTAGAGGTTTGAAAACCAACATCATAGATATGAAAGCCTAAATGCATGAACTTTCTATCTAAGTGTAAATACGGAAACTGACCATCGACTGGCAAGCTAGATGCCAATTTAACAACACCCACCAGCATAAGTGGTGCAACTTCCCCCGCGGCTCTCGCGATTGCCAAAATTAAACCAGTGATAATCGCTGGGCTTGCCATCGGTAAAACAATGCGCCAAAGCGTCTCAAATTGAGTCGCACCAAGCGCTAATGAACCGTGCCTCACTGCACTAGGAATACGCGTTAAGCCCTCTTCCGTGGTTACGATAACGACTGGAAGCGTCAAGACCGCTAAGGTTAGTGCTGACCAAAGTAGACCCGGCGTACCAAATGTCGGTGCTGGCAATCGCTCTGCATAGAACAACGTATCAATCGAGCCACCAATGGTATAGACGAAAAAGCCTAAACCAAAAACGCCATACACAATCGACGGTACACCCGCCAAGTTAATCACGGCGATACGAATTAAACGTGTTAGTGCGTTGTTTTTTGCGTATTCATGAAGATATATCGCAGCGACCACGCCAAGAGGCATCACGACGATCGACATGAGAATAACCAACAGTACTGTACCGAAAATGGCAGGGAATACACCGCCTTCAGAGTTTGAGTCTCGTGGGTTCTCTGATAAGAATTTCCAAACTTGTTTGCCCCAGTGCCCAACCTTTTCTAGGTAAGACATATTATTTGGGTACCAATAATCCAGAATGTGGCTGAGCGAGATCTCGACCAGCTCGCCTGTCATATCCTCAACCAGCAAGCTTTCGACATTAAGTTGCGTTCTAAGGTGCTCAAGCTTAACTTCGGCTTCACCTAACTGGCGGTTTAATTCCAGTTTAGTTTGAGTATAGGTTGTAAGGTATTCATCACTCACTGACTCATTGAGTTCAAGCTTACGCTTTTCTAAGCGCAGGTTTTCCAATTGCCAGCTGATATTACGAATTTCTTGGTTCACGACACGCGACGTTTCTTTACGTAACGTATCAGCGAACGCCAAGCCTTGTTCGAGCTTTTGGTCTATGTTCGAATCAAAGGTACCAGAAGCGGTTTTAAAACCCACCGGCTTACCAAAGAAATAACCACCTCGACTTCGTTCAATCACAACCCAATCTAGCGGGGTAGTGGGTTCACGTAAGTTAACATCCAGAATAGAAACAAAGTCCGCAGGGTACAGTTCTCTGTTAGCAACTTTGATGCTTAAGCGCTGTATCAGCCCAGTCGACAAATTTTGAGGAGACAAAAGGTCATGGACTTGTGGAACTTGCTCTATCGGGATGTATTTTCGTTCATATAACTGACCAACCAATACATCTTGTTTTGATACGGTTTCGTCAAGATCGACCACTAGCGATAAGTCTTTGGAGTCAACTTGCCATTGATACAAAGGTGCGGGCCAAAAATAGGTTAAGCCCTTCCAACCAATCAGCAGCATTAGGCCAAGAACAGAAAGCATACTGATGCTCACCGCCCCGCCCGTAAGCCAGATCCACGGAGAGCCCGATTTAACCCAAGATAATAATGACTTCAGTTTATTCATCATGATCGACCTTGCTCTTGGCGTGCTGAAATCAAGGAGCTGCAAAGATCAAGAGACACGCTAGTCAAGCCACTAAAAGCCATTGATACACATTGAGGCAAACCTTTAAAACTACAGCGCACGATATTTATCTCTCAGTCTTTGTCTAACCCACTCAGCAACTGAGTTCACCGCGAATGTAAAGATAAACAGCAAGAGTGCAGCCAAGAACAGCAAGCGGAAATGAGAACCACCCACTTCTGATTCTGGCAGCTCAACAGCAATCGTTGCCGATAAAGTTCTCATCCCTTCCAAAACATTCCAGTCAAGAATTGGGGTGTTACCTGTCGCCATCAAGACGATCATGGTTTCACCAACTGCTCGCCCTAGGCCCATCATAACCGCAGAAAAGATACCTGGACTCGCCGTCAATAGCACCACATAAATAAGCGTCTGCCACGCCGTCGCACCCAACGCTAATGACCCATCAGACAAATGTTTAGGTACAGAGAAAATAGCATCTTCAGCAATAGTGAAAATCGTTGGGATGACCGCAAAGCCCATAGCAAAACCAACCACTAGCGCATTGCGTTGGTCAAAGTCGATACCATAGCTAGCCAAGAAGGTACGAATATCACCACCAAATAACAAGGCTTCAATGTTGTTTCCACCAGCAAACACCGCAACCACAGTAATCACCAATACCGGAATCAATATCAGAGCATGCCAACCATTAGAGAAGCGACCCGTTACCCTCTTCGGTAAACAGAACCAAACAAGTCCAGTCAGCAGTGTGCTCAGTGGTAATAACACCATCAATGAGAAGACGGCCGTTAAATGCGTCTCGACGATTGGAGCAAACCAAAGCCCGGCCAAGAATCCGATGATCACGGTCGGAAGTGCTTCCATCAGCTCTATCGAAGGCTTCACCACTCTTCGCATGCGTGGAGACATAAAGTAAGCGGTGTAAATGGCTCCGAGCACAGCAACCGGCACGGCAAACATCATCGCAAACAGAGCTGCTTTAATAGTACCGAATGTGATAGGTACTAAACTGAATTTCTCTTCAAAGTCATCATTCGCCGAGGTTGATTGCCAAACGTATTGCGGCTCAGGGTAACTTTCATACCAGACCTTTTGCCAAAGCGATGAGAATGATATTTGTGGGTATTCATTATCGACCTTAGCCACACTGATGGTGCCATCAATCAGCGTCGCCAGATGCAGTTCATTGGCAGACATAGCGGCTAATTGTGGTGATTTATCAAATGCACGCTCGAACAGCGACAGTTTTTCACTGGTCGTATAGTGGCTTTGTAATGTGCCGTTCTTATAGAAGCTATAAAAACCCTTTCTATAAGTATCAGGCAAAATAAATTGCACTTGTTCAGCAAGTTGGAAGTCTCGAATATGGGTCAGGCTACGCTTTTCATCTTTGAGTACATCGAACCACTGAGAAACCTGTCCGTCCTCATGCGTGACCAACAGTGAATAAGCTCCAGACAGTAAATCGATACTTTTCACCGAGTGCTTCGCATCATTCAAGCTAAGATCAATCACTTCACGAACATTGAAGCCGCTATCTGATAGCTTCAAAACCACTAAATCCGATTGGGCTCGGAGATATAAGGTTTGGCCATCAGGTGTGACTAACAACTGTTGCTGTAAGCCCAACTTATCCGATAACCATTGGCTCTTCTGAAAAACATACTGACCCGTAACATCACTTTGGTACCACTTCACTAAGACTCGTTGGTCACTTAGCTGAGCGGCAACCGTGATACCACGTCCATTCTTAGAGAACGCGAATTTGTCGATCGTCGCCCCATTTGAGGGTTCATCATTTAAAAACGGTTCAGGGAGAGTGATTTGCTCAATTTTAGGATCGGCTTCACTGCCCTTTTGCAGCACAGGCGCACTATACTCAGGATAGAAAAAAGTAAGGTTGCTTGCACTATCGGCAAAGGCAAACCAGTTTTCTGATGGGGTATTTCGAGAGAAGGCAACAGGATTGGCTAAAACATTTCGCTCAAAGTAAGAGTGTGTATTTTGAGACTCTAAATCCCAAAACTGCACCAAACCGGATTTTTCGATAGTAAATGCATGTTGACCATATTCATCAACCGATAAGACGATAGGCTCTTCTACGGCAACGGTCTTTACGGCTTGGTCGGTCTCTAAACCAGTATCTGAAAATACCGGTAAAATGACCATTGCCAAGTAAACAAAGATCAATACTAGGGCAGCTAGAACACTGACCGCGCCACATGTCACCGAAAAACGGACGAGACGATCTTTCAACCATCTTTTTTTGTCGCGCTCTTTCAATGAAAATTGGGCTGAAGCCATCTGTTTATCTACCTTTTTTTAGCTACTGACATAATATGTACGTTAGATGACAATTATATTACAAGTTACGTTAAACAACTGAAACTAATAACAAGTTTGTTAGCTATATTTCTTAAAGTAAGATCATAGATTTTGTGAATTTTGCCATTCTAATTTAAAGTAATCAGCTCTATAGCCAGTACTCAAGGATTCTCATCTCGATGAAAAAAGACTATGTCACAAAAGAACTTAGCTGGTTATCCTTCAACGAAAGAGTGCTCCAAGAAGCGGCAGATAAGTCAGTCCCCTTAATCGAAAGAGTTCGTTTTTTAGGTATTTACTCGAAAAACCTCGATGAGTTTTACAAAGTCCGATTTGCTGATGTGAAGCGAAAGATCTTACTTCAAGATCCACAGCTAACCTCCAACTCGCCGAAAAGCCTACTGACTAAAATGCAGAGCAAAGCAAGCAAGCTCGATGCTCAATTCCATGAACTGTATAACGACTTGCTATTGGAATTGGTACGCAATCGTATTTTTCTGGTCAACGAACAACAAATCAGCGAAGAACAAAGTGGCTGGATAAAAAAGTACTTTAAGAAAAAAGTGCTGCCACACTTAACTCCGATTCTCTTGAACGAAGATAGCCAGTTACTTAATATTCTCAAAGATGAACAAAGTTACTTAGCCATCGACATCGAGCGTGATGCATCATCTCAATATGTCTTACTCGAAATCCCATCAGAAGCACTCCCTCGATTTGTTAAGTTACCGGAAACTTCGGTTTCGCAGCGTACAACTTTGATCTTGTTAGATAATATAGTTCGATTTTGTTTGGATGACTTACTTAAAGGATTCTTTGAGTATGACTCATTGCGTTGTTTTGCGATAAAAATGACACGTGATGCCGATTATGATCTGCAAGAGGACAATGAAAATAACCTATTAGAATCGATGTCTTTAGGTTTAGAACAGCGCTTAACGGCACTGCCGATACGTCTGATCTATGAATCTGAAATGCCAACTGAAATGCTCAACTTCTTACAAGTCAGACTTAAACTGTCTGACTATGACAGTGTCATCGCAGGTGGTCGCTATCATAACTTCAAACATTTCTCTGAGTTCCCAAGCCTTAACCGACGTGATTTAGTTAATCGTCCTCTACCCGCGATTAAGTGCGCGCATTTCAGCCATTACCCAAACTATTTCGAAGCGATCAAAGCTCGCGACATCTTACTGCATTATCCTTATCACACCTTTAGTCACATCACTGAACTGGTTAGGCAGGCTTCCTTTGACCCGAAGGTAACCTCCATCAAAATAAACGTTTACCGTGTTGCGGAAGGCTCAAAACTCCTCAGCTCGATCATCGATGCGGCGCACAATGGCAAAAAGGTCACTGTGGTTGTCGAGCTGCAAGCTCGCTTTGATGAGCAAGCCAACATTCAATGGACCAAGAAACTTCAAGAAGCGGGTGTAAAAGTCATCCATGGCATCCCAAGTTTGAAGATCCATTCCAAGTTGCTGCTCATCAAACGAAAAGAAGGCAAGCATACCGAGCATTATGCCCATATTGGCACTGGCAACTTCCATGAAGTTACAGCGCGCGTGTATACCGATTTTTCTCTGCTCACTGCGAATGAAGATTTGACTCAAGAGGTGAGACAAGTCTTTAAGTATATTGAAAACCCTTATCAAAAGTCCCAGTTCAAGCAACTGATTGTGTCACCAAAGAATACTAGAAAACGTCTGTACCAATTGATAGATAATGAAATACAAAACGCGATAGAAGGTAAACCTGCAAGCATCACTCTAAAACTCAACAACTTGGTCGATCGAGAGATCATTGAAAAGCTCTATCAGGCTAGCCAAGCCAATGTAAAAGTGAGAATGGTCATTCGCGGCATGTGCTCTCTTGTCCCTGGCATACCCAACATCAGTGATCATATTGAGATAGTCAGTGTGGTCGATCGTTTCCTCGAACATCCGAGAGTGATGATATTTGGTAACGCTGGAAAGCCGAAGGTCTATATATCTTCCGCTGACTGGATGACACGAAATTTTGATCACCGCATCGAAGTTGCAGCTCCAATTTTAGATCCAAAGATCAAGCAAACCATTATCGATATCACCGAGTTTCATTTCGATGACAGCAACAAAGCTCGAGTGCTAGACCAAGCGATGAGCAACTCTTACACACAACCACCAGCAAACCTACTTGATTACCCGACGTCACAACTCTCCACTTACCACTATATTAAACGTATGGAGAAACTTGCTCGCAAGAAGTACAAACAAGAGAAGAAATCATGCCGCTAATTGATAACAAACATTCTCGATGTATTGCCGCTATCGACTTGGGTTCGAACAGCTTTCACATGGTGGTTGCCCGAGTATTCGATCAACACCTGCAATTAGTCAGCAGACACAAACAGAAAGTGAGATTAGGTGATGGATTGGATGAACGTAACGTCCTATCTGAAAGCGCTATCGAGCGAGGCCTAGAATGCCTCAAGGTGTTCGCAGAACGACTGGCGGATTTTGAGCTTGATGATGTCAGAGTTGTTGCGACTCATACCCTAAGAAAAGCCAAAAACGCTAAAGACTTCTTAGAGCAAGCCAAGCCACTGTTTCCTTTTCCAATAGAGATCATTTCCGGTCAAGAAGAAGCTCGAATAATCTATAACGGAGCAGAACACACTCAAACCGCTTCTGAATCTAAGTTGGTTATTGATATCGGTGGAGGGAGTACGGAACTCGTCGCCGGACAAGGCTTTACTCCTCTAATTATGCGCAGTTTACCGATGGGATGCGTCAACTTCACTCAACGTTTCTTTGCTGACGAAGGGCTAACTTCACGACACTTCTCAGATGCTTATACCGCAGCTACTCGTCTATTGATGCCATTGATTGAAGAATACACAAAAGCCCCTTGGGAAATCGCTTTTGGCTCATCTGGTACCACGAAATCAATAAAAGAAGTACTCATTGGCTTAGGGTTCACCGATGGTCTCATTACGCCCCAACGCCTGTCCTATTTAAAGAATCACTTATGTGAGTTTTCATCATCCAACACCGTAAATCTTTCAGGCTTAAGTGATGAGAGAAAGCCTGTGTTTGCTGCAGGCGTCACCATTCTTTCAGCAGCAATGGATACGCTAGACATCAAGGAGTTACATTTTTCTGATGGTGCCCTGAGAGAAGGCGTTCTTTATGACATGGAGGATAGGTTTAAAGATATTGATATTCGAACAAGAACTGCCGAAACGCTCGTCTCTCGATACCATGTAGACGTAACTCATGGAGAGAAAGTGAAAGTGCTCGCTCTTTCATTGCTGAAACAAGTACAGCCTCAAGTGACAACTGCGGTCACTAATGAGCTGTATGATCTGCTTGGTTGGGCTGCAGTACTTCATGAGGTAGGACAAAGCATTGCATTCCAAGGCTATCACCGCCATTCGGCTTATCTGCTTAAGCATACGACAATGCCAGGCTTTAATACTGAGCAACAACGCCTTATATCAGCATTGGTTCGCTATCAAAGAAAAGCGCTCAAACTACAAGATTTGCCGGAACTTTCTCTGTTTACTCAGCAACAAGTCACCCTGCTGATTCGTATATTGAGACTCGCTATCTTACTCAACCGTCAGCGAAATCAAGCACTGGCCCCAGACGTGACTCTAACGATTGAACAACAGGATAACTGGGAATTGAAAGGAACTAACAGCGATTGGTTGGCCCAAAACCAACTGCTTGATTATGAGCTCAGAGAAGAGCAACAACGTTGGCAAAATGCAGGATGGTCGTTAAAGCTAAAATAACGAACAGTCAAAATTAAAACAGCCTGCGACGCGCAAGCTGTTCATACGTTTCTTATCTAAGTTTATCGCAGCCTGAATTAGAGCCCGACTTTTGCCAACTCTTGCTCTGCGAACTCAGACGGTATTGCTAAATAGCCATCTTTCTCTACAAGTTCTTGTCCCTGCTTTGAGAATACAAAAGTAAGGAACTCTCTCTCAACCGGAGAAAGTGGTTTATCCGGATGCTTATTCACATACACATAGAGAAAACGAGATAGAGGGTAATCACCACTCAAGATATTCTCACGCGTAGGCTCAACATAATTAGAGCCGTGCTCTGCAATAGGAATCAGCTTAACACCTGCTACGCGGTAGCCAATGCCCGAGTAGCCAATCCCACTGATGGATGAAGCGACCGACTGAACGACTGAAGCCGAACCAGGTTGCTCATTCACACGATTTTTAAAGTCACCGCCGCACAGTGCATTCTGTTTGAAGTATCCATAAGTCCCCGATACAGAATTGCGACCGAACAATTGGAATCGATGTTTCGCCCATGGCTGATCGATTCCGAGATCTTGCCAGTTATTGAGGGGCCTTGTTGCTCCGCAGCGTAATGTCTCAGAAAAAATGCCATCAATCTGACGAAAGTTAAGCCCCTCAATAGGGTTATCACGATGCACAAAAAGCCCAATCGCATCGATAGCAACTCGCAGTGCTGTTGGCTTATATCCATGCTCCCTTTCAAATGCTTCAATTTCTCGCAGGCGCATCGGACGACTCATTGGCCCTAGATGTGCAGTCCCTTCGGTTAAGGCTGGAGGAGCAGTAGAAGAACCCGATGCTTGGACTTGAGCGTTAACATTTGGGTAGTAGGACTTGAACTCTTCCACCCATAACGTCGTCATACCCGCTAAGGTATCCGAACCGACCGATAATAAGCTCCCAGAAATTCCCGGAACCTTAGAATAATCAGGAAGAGAATCGACACCCTGTTCGGCATGCACAGGGTTAACTAAAGCAAACGCTAATAATGAGCTGACTGGAAAATGCATCCTGCGTATCGAACAACTCATGATACGGTCAGTCGATTTGGTAAAGTAAAATGGAAACGACTGCCGACGCCCACTTCACTTTGAATTTCGAGATGTGAATCGTGGTGGCTAAGCGCATGCTTTACAATCGCTAATCCAAGACCACTACCACCGGTATCACGAGAGCGGGCTTTATCTACACGATAGAAGCGCTCTGTGAGTCGATGTAAGTGTTGAGGCTCAATACCATCACCAGTATCTGACACATCTAAGCACGCGCCTTGGCTGGTTTGATACCAACGCACTTTGACCGTTGCACCTGCGGGTGTGTATTTAACCGCGTTATAAACCAAATTCGATATCGCACTTCTCAATTGGTCTTCATCGGCAAGAGCTCGTAGGCTCTTATCGATATCAAACTCAAGCTTATGTTCGCGCTCACCGCTAAGGCTCGCCGCTTCTTTCTCAAGAACCTCAAGCATCGCCGGAACGTTCACCACTTCATCGAGCTCATGCATTGGCGCCGCTTCAATTTTCGAAAGCGTGAGTAGTTGATTAACCAAACTGTTCATTCGATTGAGCTGCTCAGTCATTACGCCATGCGCCTTGGTCCACATTGGGCCAACGATCATGTCTGGATCTTCGGTCATTTCAAGGTAACCTTGAAGGACGGTCATCGGCGTACGCAATTCATGAGAAACGTTAGCGAAGAAGTTACGGCGCATGCCTTCTAACTGCTTAAGCTGGGTCACATCACGTACCACCATCAGGTGTTCACCCTCGGTATACGGCACAATACGCAGCTCGAGCATACGCTCCACATTCAATGGAGAAGGCATCTCTAATGGCTCAGAGAAATCTTGCTTATTAAGGTACTTAATAAAATCTGGAGTACGAATCAAATTCGAGATCGGTTGACCTGAATCATCTGGCCAACGAAAGCCCAGCAAATACTGAGCTAGCTTGTTACACCAAACGATATTGCCTTCACCGCGAAATACCACAACGGCATCGGGAAGCGATTCTGCACCGTTACGGAAACGGCGGATAAGGTTAGTCAGTTCTTTGCGTTTGCGACGCTGTCTCTGCTGCATACGATAAATACCGTTAAACAGAGATTCCCAGTTCCCAGAGCCTGAAGGTGGAGTTAGACGCTTCTCATCCCACAGCCATGCGGACAAACGCATTTGGTTGTGTAGATGCCAGCCGAGCTGCAATACCGTAGCAGCCAGCAGCAACCAAGGTAGGTAACCGAATATCCATCCGACTAAAACCCATGGTGCGTAAAAAAAAGCCAGCTCCCAAGCCAGCTTTTTCCAGGTTAACTTTTCAACCATTCAGGACTCCGTAAACTGGGCAGCGAAGCCACATTAAGCCTTTGTAGAAAAACGGTAGCCAGCGCCACGAACCGTTTGGATTAGCTTATCGTGACCTGCAGACTCAAGCGCTTTACGCAGGCGTCGAATATGTACATCAACCGTTCGGTCTTCAACGTAAACATTGGTACCCCAAACGTTGTTAAGCAGCTGCTCTCGGCTGTACACACGCTCTTGGTGAGTCATAAAGAAATGCAGCATTTTGAACTCTGTTGGTCCCATATCAACTGGACCTTCGCTTGCGGTAACACGATGAGATACTGGGTCTAGCTTAAGACCTTGTACATCAATCACATCTTCTAGTGCAGTAGGCGTTACACGGCGGATAACCGCTTTCAGGCGAGCAACGAGCTCTTTGGGTGAAAATGGCTTGGTGATGTAATCATCAGCACCCACTTCTAAACCACGCACCTTATCTTCTTCTTCGCCACGAGCCGTTAGCATCACCACTGGGATGTTGCGAGTTAACTCTTCACGCTTCATGTGCTTGATAAAGTTTATCCCGCTACCACCAGGTAGCATCCAATCTAGTAATACTAGATCTGGGAAAGGTTCACATAGCTTGTTTACCGCTGTATCGTAATCTTCAGCCTCTACTGCTTGGTAGCCTTTTTGTTCAAGCACGAAGCACAGCATCTCACGAATAGGTGCTTCATCTTCAACGACCAGAATCCTTCTCGACATAATTGAATAGCCTTTGTATTTAATCAACGCATTGCATTATCTGAGTTAATTATGACACTTTTGTGACCTTTGAAAACAAATTTTCATATAACTGTCTCAAACATTTCACTTTATAACTTTTGATACAGAGCTAGGGACAAATCGAATTAGATCTCATATCATGAAGCACTTCTAAAAAGGTATGAGAAAAATTTATGTGGTTTAAAAATTGCCTAGTCTATCGCTTCAACCGTGATATTGATTTCAACGCAGATCAGCTAGAGAAACAACTTGAAGAATTCCGCTTTACTCCTTGTGGTAGCCAAGACAAACAGAAGTTTGGTTGGGTACACGCAATGGGTAGACATGGCGATATGATGACGCACGTATCAGAAAACCGCATTCTTATCTGTGCAAAGAAAGAAGAGAAAATGCTACCCGCTTCTGTGATCAAAGAATCATTGAACGCAAAAGTAGAAACGCTTGAGGCAGAGTCTGGTACCCCTCTGAAAAAGAAAGAGAAAGACAGCCTAAAAGAAGACATCATCATTGATCTACTTCCTCGAGCATTCAGCCGCAGCAACTTCACTTACGCGCTGATCATGCCAAAAGAAGGTTTCATTGTGGTTGATGCGAGCAGCTACAAAAAAGCAGAAGATGTATTAGCATTGCTACGTAAGACAATGGGTAGCCTGCCAGTAGTGCCAGCTATCCCAGAGCAAGCGATCGAAACGACTCTTACAGAATGGGTGAAATCAGGTGATACGCCACAAGGCATCACTATGCTTGATGAAGCAGAACTAAAATCTATTCAAGAAGACGGCGGTATTGTTCGAGTTAAGAAACAAGAACTAGAAGCTGATGAGATTAAAAACCACATCGAAGCCAATAAGATGGTGACGAAACTTCTTATCAACTGGCAAGACCGTATTGAATTCATTCTTGCAGAAGATGGCAGCATCAAACGCCTAAAATTCAGTGATGAGCTCAAAGACGAAAACGACGATATTCCTCGTGAAGATCAAGCTGCGCGTTTTGATGCGGACTTCTCTCTACTTTGTGGTGAGTTCAGTGTTTTCCTTCCAAACCTATTTGAATCATTAGGCGGGTTAACTCAACCTAACGCTTAATCAGTCAAACTATAGGCTCAGGTGCTAACGGTATCTGAGCTTATTTCTCACTAAGTTCTCACTTATATCTGCCTCTAGACCCTCTTGTTAATGTCATTGCTATCTTTAGGGCTATCAACCAAACTCATTTTAGCGTAAAATTTGCGCCCCTTTGATATCACTTGGTGGTATCAACCTGACTTGAGATCAGATTAGAGAACGAAGCAATGACTACACAAAAACCATTTGTACCTGAACTATTATCACCGGCAGGAAGCCTCAAAAACATGCGTTACGCATTCGCCTACGGCGCAGATGCAGTATACGCAGGCCAGCCACGTTACAGCCTTCGAGTTCGTAACAACGAGTTCAATCACGAAAACCTACAAATCGGTATCGATGAAGCTCATGCTCAAGGCAAAAAGTTATATGTTGTATGTAACATTCAGCCGCACAACTCTAAATTAAAAACATTCATTCGCGACCTCAAACCAGTTGTAGACATGGGCCCTGACGCGCTTATCATGTCAGATCCTGGTCTTATCATGATGGTTCGTGAAGCATTCCCTGAAATGCCAATCCATCTTTCTGTTCAAGCAAACGCAGTAAACTGGGCGACCGTTAAGTTCTGGTCAACTCAAGGCGTTGAGCGTGTGATCTTATCTCGTGAGCTATCGCTTGAAGAGATCGAAGAGATTCGCGAACACTGCCCAGAAACAGAGCTAGAGATCTTTGTTCACGGAGCTCTTTGCATGGCTTACTCAGGCCGTTGTCTGCTTTCTGGTTACATGAACAAGCGCGATCCAAACCAAGGTACTTGCACCAACGCTTGCCGCTGGGAATACAAAACAGAAGCAGCGAAAGAAGACGAAAACGGTCAGATCGTTGAAGCAAACCCTACTGGTGTTGCTATTCAAGAAGTAGAAACGCAAGACATTGAAGTTCAAGATGAGCGTCCAGACAACACACTAGGCCTTGGTAAACCAACAGACGAAGTGGTTCTGCTTTCTGAATCACACAAGCCAGAAGAGAAAATGGCAGCGTTTGAAGATGAGCATGGTACTTACATCATGAACTCAAAAGACCTTCGTGCAATCCAACACGTTGAGCGCCTAACGAAGATGGGTGTTCACTCTCTGAAGATTGAAGGTCGTACTAAGTCTTTCTACTACTGTGCACGTACTGCTCAGGTTTACCGTAAAGCTATTGACGATGCAGTGGCAGGCAAACCATTCGATGAAAGCCTAATGGGTACACTAGAGAGCCTAGCTCACCGTGGTTACACTGAAGGCTTCTTACGTCGCCATACACACGATACATACCAAAACTACGAGTACGGTTACTCTATCTCTGACACTCAACAGTTTGTTGGTGAGTTCACAGGTAAGCGCCGTGGTGACCTAGCGGAAGTAGAAGTGAAGAACAAGTTCCTAGTAGGCGACAGCTTAGAAATGATGACACCGAAAGGTAACGTTGTTTTCAAACTAGAAGTTATGGAAAACCGCAAATCTGAAGCGGTCGACGATGCGAAAGGTAACGGTCACTTTGTATTTATTCCTGTACCAGCAGATCTAGATCTAGAGTACGGCTTGCTGATGCGTAACTTGAGCGAAGGCCAAGATACACGTAACGCATCAGGCAAATAATTTTTACTTAAGCGACTTACTTGAGAAGAAAATAATGGCTCTGTTAATTACTGACAAGTGCATAAACTGCGATATGTGTGATCCTGAATGCCCAAATGGTGCAATCACTATGGGCGACAGCATCTTCGAGATCGATCCTGATTTATGTACAGAGTGTAAAGGTCACTATGAAAAGCCAACATGCCAGTCAGTGTGTCCGATTACAAAATGCATCATCACTGACCCAAACCATATTGAAACTGATGACGAGCTACTTGAGAAGTTTGTTATCATTCAAGGCTTGACCTAAAAGAAGAAAGGTTCAACTTAACCATAAGTTGAACCTTTTTTTTCATCCTGATTTTCCGATTGGATAAATATTGCAGAAGAGCTCTTTTTCAAATTGATATTCGAGTCGTTCTCGCCAGTTTATTGATTGAGCTATAGGAACAAGATAAAAGTTTTCCCTGCTGGTATCGGTCACAAATGCCATTCCATACTGCATCAATTCATAGTGAACATCATTTACGAAACTAGGGTCTAAACGTTGTCTGCCTGTTAGCTGATTGATGTCATCTCTTGAAATTGAAATACCCGAGCTTTCAGCGTTGAACCTATGTCTTAACCATTCTGAAAATTCCTTCGCACAAATCATAGTCATAGTCTTATCCTTGAATTATCTATCGACGGGTATCAGACTCTGATTTCGCATACTGCATATAAGCCGCATCTTTCACCCCAAAACACTCAATCCCTGACCAAACCTTGTCAAATTCGCCATCGCCCTTGCTGATACCGTTATTGCTTTTATTAATATCAAACGATGTTCTTAATCTCGTGTTTACAAACTCTAGACAAAAGTGTGATATTTCTCCAGTTTTAGAGTCGAAAAAACCAGTGGCAGTACCACTGTAAAAAGCCTCGATGAACAGGATTACTTATTCGATATCAAGGCCAAACACTGACTTGGCATCACTTTAACTTTTTTCTTTTTCTTAGTTTTCGCTACTTTTTTAGGAGGTGGAACTGGAACAGTCTTTGGAGCCCAACTTGCAAGGTCATCTCCACAACCGTCACCTTTAGGAGGGCTCGCTTGAGCTATGCAGTTTGAACTGCCTTCAGGACACTTTAAACGAACGTGGAAGTGGGAGTGGTGTCCCCACCAAGGTCTTATTTTGCCTAACCAAGCTCTATCATTAGCGTCAGAGTTTTCTTGTTCACAAAGAGTTTGCTTGATCACTGGATGAACAAAAATACGCACCACTTTTTCATCTTTCGCCGCATAACGAATAACTTGAAAATGATCATCGGTCCAATTCGATTCACGCAATTTGTAGTTGGTAAGATCCACAACGCTCACAGGTTTAGGCACAGCTAATTCGTTCTCTGACAACCTCTTACTGGTTAACCTTAGCCATATATCAATATCTAACCCTGTTTGATGACTTGAATGACCTGAAGAAAAGCGCCCTCCTCTGGGAAGAGAAATATCACCGATCAATAAATTAGTATTGAGCTTCTCGCTGGTCGTGACTCCTAACCTCTCAATAAACTTTATAGCTTCTGTTGGCCATAGTAGCGCTCTCTTTGAGGGCGAATGATCTGATACCCCAAACCATTAATAGGCAAAGCCTGCGCGCCGTCTAGACAGCCATTGGCATAGCTTCCAATTGATGAGGGTGAATTTTTAGTAGGGTGACTCTCTTTTTCCCACGAAGTTGCTGATAGAGAAAATGAACAAAAGAATACAACCAGTGCAAAAAAGAACCTCATAATAATCCCAAATTACTGACGCTTACTCATTATATTAGTCGCCATTTAGGATTAGGTGCATATCGTACTTAAGTTTTTGGTGGTAGCTAGTGAATTATACCAATTAAAGTAAAAATGTGATCTAATTAAGATTGATGAATTATTGTGAAAT
>NZ_JBGONQ010000032.1:0-71986 GCF_041439145.1 Vibrio sp. 1F255
CACAACGGTATGCTAAGAACAAAAATGCCGTTCACTCTTAAGTGAACGGCATTACTCAACAATGAGCGCTTTATCTTCATAGCAACGTCTAATTCAGGCTTTCAGGCTTTCAGGCTTTAAAAGAACCGTAAACCAAGATTAGTGCGTAATGGAAACCGCGGTTAAGTCTTTATGCTTGTGATACATCGCGTGTTTGACTATCAGGTTCGCACTCACGCTATCCATTCCTGACACTTCAACGTAAGCCCCTTTTTTACGGAACTTGAACACAACCTTATCAAGCGCCTCGACCGAGGTATTATCTAAGAATGACGCATCCGATATATCGATGGTCACTAAAGAGGTCGCGTTGTCATAATCAAATAAGTCGACAAACGCATCTGACGAAGCAAAGAAGACATGGCCTTTTACTCGGTGAATGGTGTGCATTTCGTTTGTCACGACTTCATCGGATATAAACACCATGGATTTGCTGGCATGTGCATAAAACAGAGCCGACAGCACCACGCCAACCGCAACACCTATTGCTAAATTATGAGTAAACACCACCACCGCCACGGTTGCTAGCATGGTTACATTGGTTGGCAGTGTGTGATCTTTAAGCTCAACAATGGAACGCCATGAGAATGTGCCGATAGAAACCATGATCATCACAGACACTAAAGCGGCCATCGGTATCAGCTTCAACCAATCAGAAACAAACACCACCATTAGCAACAAAACCACCCCAGCGATCATGCTGGACAATCGGGTTAAGCCACCTGATTTGATGTTAATGATCGACTGACCGATCATTGCGCAGCCCGCCATTCCACCAAAAAGGGAAGCCACGATGTTCGCAACGCCCTGCCCTTTACACTCATTGTTTTTATTGCTTTCAGTATCAGTCAGGTCATCGACTATGGTCGCTGTCATCAAGGATTCCAACAAGCCAACAAGAGATAGAGCAATAGAATATGGAAGGATGGTTGTGAGCGTATCAAACGTGAATGGAATATTAGGAATCAAGAACACAGGTAGTGAATCCGGAAGCTTGCCCATATCTCCAATCGTTCTGACATCTAAACCAAATAACAAACTGATAATAGTCAGGGCAACAATCGCGACTAATGGAGAAGGTATTGCACGACCAAACTTGGGAAAATAAGGAAGCAGATAAATGATCGCCAAACCCAAAGCGACTAACACGTAAACGCTCGAAGGGACGTTGATCAACTCAGGGAGCTGAGCCATAAAGATAAGAATAGCGAGCGCGTTAACAAACCCAGTAATCACCGATTTGGAAACGAAATTCATCAGATTACCAAGCTTGAGGTATCCAGCCGCGATTTGAATGACGCCAGCAAGAAATGAAGCTGCGAGTAGATACTCTAGCCCGTGTTCTCTCACTAAGGTGACCATCAACAGCGCCATTGCGCCCGTTGCCCCAGAGATCATCCCCGGACGACTGCCAACCAAAGCGGTTACAACACAGATACAGAAAGAAGCATAAAGCCCTACTTTAGGGTCGACGCCTGCGATAATTGAAAATGCGATGGCTTCAGGGATTAATGCGAGTGCAACCACAATCCCAGATAATGAATCTCCTTTAACGTTTGATAACCAGTGTTTTTTTAAATAATTAAGCATGTAATTCTCTTTTACTTGTACAGCCAGTCCTGCCTTGTTGAGACATAATTTGATCGACTGTTTTTCTTGAATGAGCGAGCGCTCGAAAAGTGCGGGTAGTAGAGAGAATGCAGGGGTTAAGGCGGCGTAATTAACACGTAGATATTAAACTCCTCTTGTACTTTAGTGGGAAATTAAGAAGGTGATCAAGTCCAAAATGACTGAATCCGCGCCAATATAGAGTGAGTCTCAACACAATCACACTCCCATTATTGAAAACAAAGGTTTCGATTACGCCATGCTCGTTCAGCAGCTCACATAGGGTGAAAGGTAAGGCTGACGCTAAGATCGAACAAAAAACACACCCTCAAACCTATTTATCGTCAGTAGACACAATATTTCTTTCTCCAAGCAAGAATAAAGGTTGAAGCTGTCGGTATGACAGGTAATATGTTCAATCGATTTAAAAAGTTTATACAACTTAATGTTTCGGCTAATTATTGTGCAAATGTATATTTATTTGCAGCAATGCCAGAGACTTTGAGTTGAATTTGTCCCTCAATGGAGAATGAAATCAACATGACTTACGCGCCTGTAACAGACGTACTTGGCGGCAAGCTAGCGGTAGACAGTGAAGTAACTGTTCGCGGCTGGATCCGTTCACGTCGTGATTCCAAAGCTGGAATCTCTTTCCTTGCCATTTATGACGGCTCTTGTTTCGACCCGATTCAGGCCGTGGTTCCTAATAATCTTAATAATTACGAAAACGAAGTATTAAAGCTAACAACTGGCTGCTCTGTTGAAGTAACGGGTAAGATTGTTGAGTCTCCTGCGAAAGGTCAAGACTTCGAACTAGCAGCAACTGACGTTAAAGTTGTAGGCTGGGTTGAAGACGCTGACACTTACCCAATGGCTAAGACACGTCACTCTATCGAATACCTTCGTGAAGTTGCTCACCTACGTCCACGTACAAACGTGATTGGCGCAGTAGCACGTGTACGTAACTGTCTATCTCAAGCGATTCACCGTTTCTACCACGAGCAAGGTTTCTTCTGGACTTCTGCTCCGCTTATCACTGCATCTGATGCAGAAGGCGCTGGTGAAATGTTCCGTGTTTCTACGCTAGACATGGAAAACCTACCACGCACTGAAAAAGGCGACGTAGACTTCAACGAAGATTTTTTCGGTAAAGAGACGTTCCTAACAGTATCTGGCCAACTTAATGCTGAAGCTTATGCTTGTGCACTAAGCAAGGTTTACACGTTCGGTCCTACGTTCCGTGCTGAAAACTCAAACACAAGCCGCCACCTAGCTGAGTTCTGGATGGTTGAGCCTGAAGTTGCGTTTGCAGACCTTAACGATGTAGCGAAACTGGCTGAAGACATGCTTAAGTACGTTTTCGCTGCTGTTCTTGAAGAGCGCCGCGATGACCTTGAGTTCTTCGCTTCTCGCATCGACAAGCAAGCAATTACTCGTCTAGAGCAATTCGTAGACGCTGATTTCGCACAAGTTGACTACACTGACGCAATCCAAATCCTACTAGACTCTGGTAAGAAATTTGAGTTTGACGTTGAGTGGGGCATCGACATGTCTTCTGAGCATGAGCGTTACCTAGCTGAAGAGCACTTCAAAGCACCTGTTATTGTTAAGAACTACCCGAAAGACATCAAAGCTTTCTACATGCGCTTAAACGACGACGGCAAAACAGTTGCAGCAATGGACGTACTTGCACCAGGCATCGGTGAAATCATCGGTGGTGCACAACGTGAAGAGCGTCTAGACATTCTAGACGAGCGTATGATTGCTATGGGTATCGACCCTGAGCACATGAGCTGGTACCGCGACCTACGTAAATACGGTACAGTGCCACACGCTGGTTTCGGTCTTGGTTTCGAGCGTCTAGTATCTTACGTAACAGGTATGGGTAACGTTCGTGACGTGATTCCATTCCCACGTACACCACGCTCTGCAAACTTCTAATTCGAAACCTATTCGATATTAAAAGTTAAGAACAAACAAAAACCTCCGCACTTGCGGAGGTTTTTTTATGTTCGGAATAAAACGAGTCCAGATGCTTCTGCGCGCCACTATCTGAGACTCATTATTTCAACAGCTAATCCACATCTTGGTCGATAGCGTATTTTATTGCAAGACCGCAAATTGCCATCATAACGAATGGGATCGCGGCAGTGGTGTATTCCGCCCACGCCATATCAGCGAATGCTTTTGCCAGCAGTACGTGGCCGAGAATAAGCAGAAGCGCACACACAATAGCGACAATAATCAGCTTAACTTCATTTCCCATAGTCATTTTCAACATAACGGTATCTCCAATATTTGGTCTACCGTTATTGAATCACAACTCTTTGGTCAATTAGGCGTACAGTTACCCCACAAACAACCCGTACAGTTGGAATGATTGTCTTTTTTATGAGGGACTTAAGGTTTTACGAGTGCGTAAGTTGATGTGCCAGTTTGCCAAGCCAGATGAGCGCCTGTTCTTTCTCTTCTGTCAGTTCATAAGAGAAGTTCAATCGTATCGCGTTATCCACTCTGCCATGCTCACTAAACAGATCGCCAGATGCAACGCTAATACCTTGTTCGATAGCCAGTTGATGAAACTGTTGGCTGTCGAATTTTTCAGAAAAGCGAATCCATATCAAGTAACCACCAGCCGGCTCTTCAATCTCTATTGAATGCGGAAAGTACTGCTTAATGACATCGATAAATCGCTCTTTCCTGACGACAAGGTTTTTACGCAGTTTACGAAGGTGATTGTCGTAGCTTTCATGCGTTAAGAAATGAGCGACACCAAGTTGAACAGGAGCGCTACTCGATAACGTAGAAAGAAGCTGTAACTTTTGAATCGCGTCGTTAAAACGCGTGTTCACAACCCACCCTACTCGATAACCAGGACACAAACTTTTTGAATACGACCCACAAAGCAAGACGGAATCGGTCTTATCGAAGGCCTTTAGTGGCTTCGGCTTATGCCCTTCGTAATAAAGATCGCCATACACGTCATCTTCAATAATGTAGGTTCCATGCTGTTCTGCAATCTCTACCACACGGCGCTTTGCCTGTTCCGACAAACTGGTTCCCGTTGGGTTTTGAAAAGTCGTCATCAGCCAACACGCTTTAACATCTTGGTTTTGTAGCGCGTTTTCAAACTGCTCTATATTCAACCCATTGATTGGGCAAACGTCCACTTCGATAGGGTTAAGCCCGAGCCTCTCGACAGCCTGCAGAGCACCATAGAAGGCGGGAGACTCAATCACGACGTTATCACCCGACTTGGTGACCGTTTGCAGGCTCAAGTTGAGCGCTTCCATAGCACCCGACGTAATCACGATGTCTTGATGATTAACCGTGATCCCTTGCTGCAGATAACGCTGTGCGATTTGCCTTCTCAAGGACTCACTGCCCGGTGGTAAATTATTTATCACACTCGCGCCAGTCATCTTCCTACCCGCGCTGGCAAGGTTTCGAGTCAAGGTAGGTAACGGGAAAAGGTCGGGATCTGGGAATGCAGAGCCGAAAGGAATCACACCTTCGGCTGAACTCGACTTCAAGAAATCAAATAAGCGGTCATTAATGGCTTTCTTTTCACTAACGAGTGGCTGTGCGTAATCAACGCCGTCCAACCTTGGCGCTACAAAGTAGCCCGACTGAGGTTTAGCGATGATCCTCCCTTCGCTTTCTAGCAACTGGTAGGCTTGTAAGACAGTACTGTTGCTGACGTTGTAATTTCGACAACTCATGCGTACCGAAGGGATCTTCTCTCCGGATCGCCACGTATTGTTGGCTATCTGAGTTCGAATATCCTTTGCAAGCTCTTCATAACGCGCCATCTAATTGTACTACCTAGAGAAATTCTGTGAGCCGGTGATTTTATCACTTACGCCAACAACTATTGCTGCTATCCATATGATCGCACCTAATTTCCACAATAGTGTGAATTGGTTCACAGATAACTTTGTAAGCTTTGCTAAGTTTGTACCCAAGGTAGGAGCTAAGTTGGCTTTCTACCTCAATAATTTGATGTAACCCAAAAACATGCGAGATAACAATGAAAAAAATAGAAGCAGACCAATTAAGTTATAAAGGAGAGTCAAACGGTGTTCACAGTTGGACAACACCGAGCGGTCAGCCATATTACTGGCACCCAGATTGGCTCCATATTGCTGAAGATGCGACAGGCTCACATCCAAAGCAAAAGATCGATGTCGAACAAGACCAAGCACCAACGGAAAAACACGCGGTGTCTGCTATTCTGAAACACATCAACCAATGGGCTGCAGACAAACTAGCGTCTCACCCTGAGATTGAAACCGGCTCAATCGAAGCTGAAATCAATCTCAAAAAGTAACGGGGTAAAGTAGATAGCAAACTCAATCACTCGCGATTCTAACCAGTACACAGACTGAATAGCCTCGAACCTCGACCGAGGCTATTCAAGTATCTTCATAAAAATGCTGCAATAACCCCCACCTAGCTAACAAATCTCTAACACAAACCAGTTTCTTGTATCAATCCACGAAAGCTATCGATAGAATTTCCGGTCTTATTCACGTCACTTATGCTAATCATTCGCAATTCTAAAGTCGTGAATCAATGAATGCGTAAATCTAATAAGAATGAGAACAAAGGCTTACCGATGGATACTTCAAATTACAATCAATCGCTAACGACTAAGTTATACGTCATTGCTGGCGTGCTGTTTGGCACCTATGGCAGTCGGGTGTGCCCTATGCTCGATAGCTTAACGACGTTAGAGATTTTCACACAAGTCAGTATTGTGTTTATCTTATTATGGCTCGCACGTCGTTACCCATTGGCGCAACATACCTTGGTCAAGCAAGGCCGATTCGCGCAACTCGATACCCTGCTATTTTTTGCTGCAAGTGTGCCTTTCGCGCTCTACTACAACTTAAGCTATGAATTCACCATAGATAGTAATTTGAAGGTGCTGTTTGGCATGAGTCTATTCGGCTTCTTTACCGGAACCATTCTTCAATTGAATGCCAAGCTCAGCCAAATGGATAAAATGGAGACGACTGGACAATTCGACTTCCAACTGGTTGGTGAAAGAAGTTCACTGGTCAAGCAGATGATAGGCTTGGTTATCGTGCTTCTGGTAACACTGACGACTATGTTGACGATGATTGCCGTTAAAGACATCTTCTGGCTAGAACACAACCCTGACCGCTTATTGGATGGCACCGGCAAGATCAGCGTGATCAAAGAGTTTATTTATTTGGCTGTGGTACTGGGTGGCTACGCGATAACCATCATGACGCTTTGGAGTAAGCTAATTAAGCGTATTCTCCTAAGCCAAGAGCACGCATTAAACAAAGTCACCAATGGCGAGCAAGGCGTTCGCTTACCTATTTTCGGCTACAACGAGCTTGGATCAATGGCATCTATGACCAATACCATGCTTGATAGCCTTGAAACCGCGCAAAACGAAGTCAAAACCACACGTGACGTGGCTATTGTGAGCTTATCGGCATTGGCTGAATCTCGAGACAATGAAACGGGCGCACATATCCTAAGAACTCAAGAGTACGTCAAGGTGCTCGCACAAGAGCTCAGCAAATCAGAAACCCACTCAAGCTTGTTAACACCAAACTACATCGAGTTGCTCTACAAATCTGCGCCTTTGCACGACGTGGGCAAAGTAGGTGTTCCTGATAGTGTGTTATTGAAGCCGGGCAAATTGACGGACGAAGAGTTTGAGATAATGAAAGGTCACCCCGCGATTGGGGCTGAAGCGTTATCTATTGCAGAAAAGCAGTTGGGAAGTAGCTCTTTCTTAAGAGTCGCAAAGGAGATATCTCTGACTCACCACGAGAAATGGAATGGCAGTGGTTATCCTAATCAGTTGTCTGGTGAAGATATCCCGTTATCTGGCCGTTTAATGGCATTAGCTGATGTTTATGATGCGCTCATCTCGAAGCGAGTCTACAAGCCAGCCTTTACTCATGAACAAGCTAAACAGATCATCTTAGAGGGCAATGGGACGCATTTTGATCCGCAAGTTGTCCAAGCTTTTCTGGTCGTCGAACAAGCGTTTGTTTCAATTGCTGCGACCTACAAAGATGGCAAAAATGTAGCGAGTGAACTCGAGCGCGAAAGCTTTATTGCTCAACCAGCGTAATCTATTCAAAATCCACTAACTTCTTGCACCCTATAGGTTAATCCGTAGGGTGTTTTGTTATCAAATATCCTCTTTAGTCAATAAATCTGATTGAAATGGATTTTTTTTGGTCTTTCTGTTCACTTCGTATTGTCTTAAAAATTCCATACAGGTATAACTACCCATAGATACTATCCCCTCTCAATTGACATGGATGAAGATTATGTTTGAAAAAGTGTTAGCTGCTCCCGCCGATCCTATCCTCGGCCTTACTGAAGAGTTTAAAAAAGACTCTCGTGCAGAGAAAATCAACCTTGGCGTTGGCATCTACAAAAATGAAGATGGTCAAACACCAGTACTTAAAACAGTAAAGAAAGCAGAAGCTGCACTTCTTGAAAACGAAAAAACCAAATCTTACCTAACGATTGAAGGTACAGCTGAATACGGTCTAGCGGTTCAGAAACTTCTTTTCGGTTCAGACGCAGAGATCGTTGCATCTCAACGCGCTAAAACAGCACAAGCTCCAGGTGGTACAGGTGCACTTCGCGTAGCGGGTGAATTCATCAAGCGCCAACTGGGCGAAGTGAAAATCTGGATCAGTAACCCAACTTGGGCTAACCACAACGGCGTTTTCGCAGCTGCGGGTATCGAAACTGCTCAATACAGCTACTACAACGCTGAAACTAAAGACAAAGACTTCGCTGGTATGGTTGCTGACCTAGAGAAAGCTTCTGAAGGCGATATCGTTCTTCTTCACGGCTGCTGTCACAACCCAACAGGTATCGACCCAACAACTGAAGAGTGGGAAGTACTGGCTAAATTGGTTGCTGAGAAGAAACTGCTGCCTCTATTCGATTTTGCTTACCAAGGTTTTGCAAAAGGCGTTGAAGAAGATGCTGCTGGCCTACGTATTTTTGCTCAATACAACAAAGAGATCCTTGTTGCTAGCTCGTTCTCTAAGAACTTCGGCTTGTACAACGAGCGTGTTGGTGCATTCACTCTGGTTGCTGAATCAGCAGACGTAGCAACGACAGCATTCTCTCAAGTTAAGAGCATTATCCGCTCTATCTACTCTAACCCACCAGCCCACGGCAGTGCTGTCGTTACTCACATCCTTGGTGATGCTGATCTACGTGCTGAATGGGAAGCAGAAGTGGCAGAAATGCGTGACCGTATCCAAGAGATGCGTGAACTATTCGTAACGACACTGAAATCAGAAGGTGTTGATGCAGACTTCACATTCATCGAACGTCAAAACGGCATGTTCTCGTTCTCAGGTCTAAGCAAAGAGCAAGTAACTCGCCTAAAAGACGAATTCGCTATCTACATTGTTGGCTCTGGTCGTATCAGCGTTGCTGGTATGACTAAGTCAAACATGGGTCCTCTATGTAAAGGTATCGCTGCGGTTCTTTAATCGAAAAGCGAAACCTGTATTTGCAGACCACAAGCTTGCACTTACAGACCAATAGATGTGTAAAAGCCAGCAATTAAGCTGGCTTTTTTGTGTCTCCACTTTCAGGTTTAGATACTTTGTAAGTTAATACTCTAGGAAAAATTCCACACCTAGCTCATTAGTACGCTCGCTACGAATTTTACCTTCACCATCTCGATGTTGGTATGACCCACCAATCGCAAACTTGTTAGTCACTAGATAGCGTAAACCTAAGTGATAGATCTCTTCATCAAACAGGTCACTTCGATTCACTTGCACGCTGCCGTTGGCAATCCAACGTTTCGCAAAGCCATAGTTAAGCTCAGCTTTTACCCCTTGGATGAACTCAGTGTCTGAAGATTCAGTTCGGTTGGTGTCATTATTTTCAACCTTACCTTTAGTGATACCAAGCAGGTAGTAAGCCACTATATCTAAATCTGTCTTAATGCTGTAACGGTAACCAACACCTGGCATCAGTGTATCAATTCGAGTTGTGGTGTCATCAGGGTGAATGAAGCGTGCGCTATAGTCTCCCAGCAACAACCAATCATCCGTCATCGCGTAACTGACGCCTAATCCATACGACGAGGCATTGTTATTACTGCCTGCATCTTCATTTAAACTGCCCGAATGCGCGGTGGCATAAATATGGTCGTAATCCAAAATATCCACCGCGTTAGTGTCCGCCCACAAACTTGGAGAAAACATAAAAACCGCAGATACAAAACTAAGCTTCCACTTCGACATTCCTATCATCCTTAAACTGTCACTCCATTAATTGAAAGGTTAGTCTATCCATAAGACTTTAAAAAGGTTTTAGCTCACAGATTGATTTGTGACGGCAAAATATTATCAAATGTTGTACCATGAAATCATACAAACCAATGGATGATCATTATGGATGCTGAGTTATTAGAGATTCAAAACTTTCTGGCACAATACCCCCCTTTCACAGAACTCCCTGAGGAGATGTTGGCGAAAGTGACCAGTAGCGTGGAAATTTCTTATTACCGCCAAGATACCCCTATCATTCACTTTGGTGATCAAATTCATGACTTATACATCGTTCGAAGTGGCGAAGTCGAAGTCTACCGCCGTAAAGGCGAACTCTATAACCGCCTGGATGAAGGCCACTTGTTCGGTCAAATGGGCCTACTGACCAACAACAAGGTGCGTTTCCCAGTTAAAGCCACCGAAGATACCCTGCTTTACTGTATTCCTGAGCCTATCTTCCAAGAGCTCTACGACAACTACGACTCCTTTGCCGATTTCGTAGAAGTAGAAGATAACGCGCGACTGCGCCAAGCCAACTCAGACAGCAACGACGCTAACGACTTAACGACATCCAAGGTTAAAACGCTGCTGACCAGCGAAGCACCAATGATCGAAAAAACGCGCACGATTCAGCAAGCTGCGACCATGATGGCACAGGATAATGTTTCCTCTTTGTTGATCATCGACCCAGAAATCGTTGAAGATGATGAAGATGACTCAACACCCGTGATTGGCATCATCACCGACCGAGATTTATGTACTCGCGTTTTAGCTGAAGGGCTTGACCCATCGGATGAAGTCTCTAGCGTAATGACACCTGAGGTTATCTCTCTCGATCACAATGCTTACGTATACGAAGCTATGATGACCATGCTTCGCTATAACGTGCATCATTTACCAGTGCTTAAAGATAAGAAGCCGATTGGTATTATCGAAGCGACCGATATTGTTCGTTATGAGTCTCAAAACTCGCTGTTATTGGTAAGTAGTATCTTCCAGCAACAAAGTATCGAAGATCTGAAGGTGCTTTCCGAGCAAGTAAAAGACAGCTTTGTGCGCTTAGTTAACGAAGATGCCAACGCCCACATGGTGGGTACTGCAATGTCGGTAATTGGTCGTAGCTTTAAGCAGCGAATTATCGAACTGGGCGAAGAGAAATTGGGCAAGTCGCCTATTCCTTACTGTTTCCTCGCACTGGGCTCTATGGGGCGTGATGAGCAGCTGCTGGTTACCGACCAAGATAACGCAATCATTCTTGATGATACCTACGACGAGAAAAAGCACGGTAAATACTTTAAGGAGCTGTCGACCTTTATTTGTGATGGCTTAGATCAGTGTGGCTATGTGTATTGTACTGGCGATATCATGGCGACTAACCCAACGTGGCGTATGACTCGTCGACAATGGGAAGAGTGCTTTGCCGATTGGATTGATGATCCAAACCCGAAAGCACTGTTAAATGCTTCAATCTTCTTCGACTTAGATGGCGTTTATGGTCGTCTGAAATGGGCCGAGCAATTGAACAGCTTTATTGTTCGACGCGCACGTAAGAACAATCGCTTCTTGGCGTGTCTTGCACGTAACGCACTCAACCGTACACCTCCGCTCGGCTTCTTCAAAGATTTCGTGATGGAGAAAGATGGCCGTCACAACAACTCTATCAACCTTAAGCGTCGTGGTACTGCGCCACTCGCCGATTTGATTCGTGTTCACTCGCTCGCGGTAGCGTCTCGCTCTAAGAACTCGTTCGAACGCTTAGATGACATTATTGACGCCGGTATTCTGCCAAAAGGCCGAGCTCAAGATTTGAAAGATGCGATGGAGTTTATCTCTCTGGTTCGTATTCGCCACCAAGCACACGATGTCGACAACAACATCGAGCCTGATAACAACATCGAGCCAGAGAACCTGTCTGACTTCGAACGACGTAACCTAAAGGATGCATTCCAAATATTAAGTAATGCGCAAAACTTCCTTAAGTTCCGTTATCAAGCCAGCAACAAGTTTAAGTAGGGCCTATGAACAAACTATTCAGATCACCTGCGGTCGATTGGCCATTTAAGTTTGCTCAGAAGCTTGAACGAGCGAGAGACGAGCGCTTAAAGCACTTTTATAGCCAGCCTCTTCCTGCGCCTGATACGCCACTTTCAGAAGTGATGTTTTTGGCTGTCGACTTTGAGACAACGGGGTTAAACCCAAACAAAGACGGCATCATTACCATTGGTTTAGTGCCATTTACGCTCAATCGCATCTACTTGCGACAAGCCAAACACTGGACTCTAAGACCAAAACAGAAACTTGAAGAAGAGTCTGTCGTGATTCATGGCATCACTCACAATGACATCATTGATGCGCCAGACCTTAGCGAAGTGTTGGGCGAGATCTTAGAATCAATGGCGGGACATATCCCTGTGGTTCACTATCGTCGTATCGAACGTGACTTTTTGGACAATGCATTGAAAGTGCGACTCGGTGAAGGCATTGAGTTCCCAGTCCTCGACACGCTGGAGATTGAATCTCAGATCCAAAATAAACTGGCTGGCGGCTTGTGGAACAAGCTGAAAGGTAAGAAGCCAGCTTCAGTGAGACTGGGTCAGAGTCGTCGTCGATACCATCTGCCCGACTACACGCCGCATCATGCATTAACTGACGCTATTGCGACCGCTGAGCTACTCCAAGCGCAAATTGCTCATCACTTTGACTCTGAGATGCCTCTGAAGAGTTTCTGGCTCTAGCTGAGTTACGTAAGCTAAATACAAACACAAAGCCCATCAACTTCCATTGGTGGGCTTTTTCATTTTTATCGTCTGTGTTTAAGCAACGGTTGGCCCGACTAAGCGCATTTCCCATAAGCGTTTAAACATATTATAACGTCACACCGCAGCAGTTCCGCTCTAATGGACGTCGAAAATCGTGATCGCTATTTGTCAGCGCGATTGGCATTATTACTTCCCAACCACAGACAACGTTTGGTAATAAAGACGCTTTTGCTGATACATATTCTCATCAGCGACTGAGAACAATTGCTCAACGTCTGTTGAATTACTAGAGGCTGCACCAATCGAGAATCTGACAGGAATAGAGATACCCGCTTTAGTCTCGATTGCCTGTTGCTCCTGAGCAATGTACAACTGCTCAGTCATCTTTGCGACATTGAGCGAACTCGACTCACCAGACGTTAAGGTAAGCACCGCAAATTCATCTCCACCCAAACGGTATAGATTACTGGCAGGTGTCAATTCGTGGCTGATTACGTCTACGCAGCGCTGTATCAGCTCATCCCCGATCTCATGCCCATGAACATCATTGGTCGTTTTCAAGCCATTGATATCAATAATGATCAAAGAAATCTGATTTTGATTGTCGTTAATGCTGCGTTTACTGAATTCGAGATCTTCATTAAAAGCTTTACGATTCAAACAGCCAGTCGGCATGTTAATCCGTGTAATATTTTCGAGCTCTAGCCAACCAGCTAACTGTTTTTGGTACATGTCAAAAATCAGAAGATCTTCTTCACTGAGGACATCAAATGAACTTGAACAAAAATACCCGATCGCCGTCCCCTGTGAGTCACAGAGTATCAGGTCAGCCTCGCCAGTCCGGTTAAAATGAAACTGAATCGAATGTTGAACAAGTAATGTCTTTAACTCTTGATCGACCATTTGAGGAATCAACCGATATTCAGCCGCGTGTCTTGATGATGCAAACTGAACGATCTTCAAAAGACGATGCTTCTGGGATTCTTCACGCGCGAGCGAATACGTTAACTTGCTGGTTTTCTCTTCAACTAAGTCCTCTAGCAGAACATTAAACCTTTCGAGTTTATCGTTGCTTTCGGTCAGTTCACGGACTTGGCATTGTATACGACCCCACATGGTTTCCAATAAACGACTCAGCGTGACGAACTCTGTAAAACGATGTTCATCCACACTATGAGTCGGTGACTGGTTATGCGAATACGACGTAACAGATTCAGCCAACAAGTTTAACTGCCCTGAGAACCAGCGGCTTAGGAACAGAGCAAACACAATCGAGATGGCAAGCGTCGCCACCAATATTCTGACAAAGACCACCTGAGCTTGTTGCATCTCTAATAAACGCTCACTGTCGGAAATATGATGTTTGACGTTCAGTACCAATTTGTCGGTAAAGAATGTGCTGTCGATAGAGATAATGTTCGCACTTTGTTCAGAAGATTGAGCATCCGTTGAATCAATATAGTTAAACTCAACCGACTCATTTTGATAAAGGAAAGGCGTCACTTTAGTCTTAAGTCTGTCATACCCCATAAGAACCACAAGATAACCCTGCGGCGTGTATGTAGAACCTTCTATCAAACGATAAGGTAAAATCGGCGCGACAAAAGCGATACCTGCAGCGGCATTATCCGCCACTTCAGTTTCGGTAAACTCGGTGTGGAACAATTTCCCTTGCCCATAAACCGATTGAGGACGCTTCAAGCTTTCTAATAACTGGCTCTGCTCAAAATGGTACAAGCTGCCTTTGCTGTCATAAATGGGCTTCCAGTTTTGGTCCAGAATATAAGTCGCGGACACACTCTCCGCTAGCGCATTGAAGCTATCCATCTTGTCCCAAACAACACTCGAGAAAAAGATATTACCACCCGCTTTAATCAATGATCGGTCATGCGAATACCATTGAGTTAGGCTCGCCGTCAGCTTAATTTGCTCTTGTACGGTTTGACGAATACCGGTCGTAGAGTTGTCCAGCTTGGTTTCTTTTTGCTCTAAAGAACTTTGGTTTTGTTTATTGAGAATCAACTGTCCCGCTAGGTAAACAGGAAGCATTGAGCAAGCCAGCAACACCAAGCCCATGGTGTATTTTAATGATAGCTTCAATCTCTTACCCTCATATTCGCCGAGTAATATTGAACAAAATCATTGTAAAACTTATGCAGTTCACTCTTTGGCATCCCTGACTTGTAACGCTGATACGCCCGAGCCGATGCCTCCCAAACGATCGCCATCTTGTAGTCACTCGACATCATTTGCGATGCTTGAAACTCATCGTACATATTTGAAAGTGTCTGGTTACCTTCCTCAACACGGCGTTGATTAACCTCATAAAACGGCGAAACCATGGCACTCGAGTGAGCTAAATAGGTGAAACTGTTTGATTGCAGGTATTGAACGACTTCTTTCAAAGCCAATTTCTTATCTGGGTTTTGCATGCCTTTTTCCGTGACAGCAAAAACCTTTGCGCCACTAAATGAAGACATACTTTCACCACGATAGGTCGGCAACGAATTGATGTACAAATCTCGACCAAAGGCGGCATCGAGTTCGCTGAACGCCCAATCACCGTCAATCAAAAACTCGACTTCCCCATTGATGAACCTCTGCCTCGCGCAAATATCGCTGCACGATGATTCGATGACTTTGTTCTGCTGCAACATGTCGATGAAATCAAAGATAGCAACTAACCCTTCACCATTAACATTCTTCGACGATAATAAGTCTTCAGAAAAAAGCTGATAGAAAGCTAGATAGAAGTACATGTTTGGATTGGGAAAAAGCACGCTCACTTGATCGGACTGAGCAGAGCGTTCAATTAGGCTCTCCCATGTCACGACTTGCGCTTGAGGCTTGCTCGAATACAGAACGACTTGGTTTCCAATACCAACCGGTAACGCCTTAAGCTCACCGTTGATGACCACTGCATCAAGCGCTTTTTTCTCATAGCGTTGGGTATCGACCCAAGCATCAGGAAGCGTCGCTAAATCGATATATTCAGTTAGACCTAAGAAGTCAGAAGGAACCCAGATGGCGTCGGGAAAGGTATTGTCTCTAGGATCAGCAACAAGCAGTTCAGAACGAATACTGTTGACGTCAAACGAACGAATTTCTACACGATGATCAGTCATCGCTTCGATATGTTCTTTTACATAATCGGCCGTTTCATAATTAATACCAGCCCATATTTCAAGTGTGGACGAACAAGCAACGGCCGGAAATAGCATCGCAAATAGACTCAATAACCTCACACTTGGTTCCTTGTGGTAAAAATTAGACGTTGGATTTTAATCGCCCATCAATAAACCGGGCGATGCGGCTTATCGCTCACTGCTCATGATTAGAGACCTAGCTTTGGGCGACACGTTATATAGTAAAAAGTGCCTAAATAACAGTTGATACTCTCGCTTTAAGAGAAAGGTCTGCTCATTCTGATACATCCGTCATATCTCTGGATGACTGTTCTTACAATAAATCAACATACCATACCCTTTATTATTAACGACAAAAAAAATGCCGCAAAAGCGGCATCTATCTCGTTCGGTGCATTCGACACAATAAAAATCAAATAAGCAATTTATCAGTCAAAGCCCTATCATCGATTAAGCGTATTTCTCTTCGAAATCTTTCATGAAGCTAACCAGCGCTTGAACGCCTTCCAGAGACATTGCGTTGTAAAGTGAAGCTCTCATTCCACCTACTGCTCTATGGCCTTTCAGTGATTTCAGACCTGCAGCATCAGCCAATTCTAGGAACTTGCCATCTAACTCAGGTTTCGCCAGTTGGAACGGCACATTCATTCTAGAACGGTTTGCAGTGTGAACATCGTTTTTGTAGAAAGCTGAGCTATCGATTGCATCGTAAAGCAGCGCTGCTTTCTCTTTGTTCACCAACTCCATCGCTTCAACGCCACCTTGAGCTTTCAGCCACTTGAACACAAGGCCTGATAGGTACCAAGCGTACGTTGGTGGTGTGTTGAACATTGAGTCTTTTTCAGCAAGTACTTTGTAGTTCAGAATACTCGGCAACACGTCGTTTGCGAGTTCGAGTAGATCATCACGTACGATTGCAATGCAGATACCCGCAGGGCCGATATTCTTTTGCGCGCCCGCGTAGATAACACCGTACTGAGACACATCAATCTTACGAGACAGAATGTTAGATGACATATCCGCTACGATTGGCTTATCCGTTTGAGGAAGCTCGCTGATTTCAATACCATCGATGGTTTCATTCGGACAGAAATGTACATACGCAGCTTCCGGGTCAATTTTCCAATCTTTAGCTGGAACAACCGCTGCTTTACCATCAATTGACGTCTTCGCGTTGAATACATCGATTTCGCAATATTTGCTCGCTTCAGTCACTGCACTTTCTGCCCAGTAACCCGCATCAATGTAAGTCGCTTTCGTCGCATCACCTAAAAGGTTTAGAGGAACAGCAGCGAATTGAGCACGAGCGCCCCCCTGACAGAAAAGAACTTTGTAGTTGTCTGGGATGTTCAGAAGATCACGTAGGTCTTGCTCAGACTCATCGGCAACTTGAATAAATTCTTTGCTGCGATGGCTGATTTCCATCACGGAAGTGCCTAAACCATTCCAATCAATGAAGTCTGCTTGCGCTTGTTTCATTACCGGTTTAGGCAGTGCCGCTGGGCCAGCACTAAAGTTGAATACGTTATCTAATGTAAGTTCCATGGGGATAATTGCTCCTGCTAAATAATAACTATGCAAGTAATACCATGTTTTACCCAACATAAAAACAACAAAAGAGGTCTTAAGACCTCTTTTGTTTCGTACCGTACAAAATGTTTAACTTAACCCGTTAGATCGCCCTATCAGTATTAAGCCCGACTCTTTTTATTGAACAAAAGCCGGCATAAGCAGTGCAATTAATGGAATTTCTTGTCCATTTTCAAACACTAGATTTCCATTCTCTAGGTCAGCCGTGATTTCATAACCACTTTCTGTTTGCTTGATCATTTCCATCACGATCAATTCGTCGATACCTTCACGGATAAAAGGGTATTCTTCAACAAGCTCATTTGAGAAGCTAGATTGAACATTACCTGTTAATGCAGGAACAATCATTGAAGGGTTACTGCTGATGTTTTCGGTCCCTTCCGGTACGCTCACCAACCATTTAGATTCAAACTGACCCTTGCCTAATTCTAACGACATATTGTTCATTGAAAGGTCGAAGCCTTTAGCAAACAGTACGTCGATGAACGGAATGATCTCAGCCACATCTTCTTGTGTCAGAACAGGATTCGCCTGGTAAATTTCAAAGATTTTCTCAAACGACTGGCTGTCCAGTTTCGACATTTCAAAATCGACGTTTAGATTGTTCAACTGGCCTTCGTTGGTCTCAATATTGGCGACATCCAACTTAAGACTGCTGCTCAAGCGCTTAGTCGCTTCATCTAGATGCGATTCAAAATCGTACTTAGAGTTTTCGATGGTCATGAATGGCTGCATTGCAGAATCTGAAATCAAGAAGCTATCAATAGTAAAATTCTGCGTGCCTAACCAGTAACCTTTCGCTTGCTGGCCTGAGCCAATGCCTTTTAGGTTAGAGAGTGTGACCTCTTCACCCGTTTCAAAATCAATTTGAACCGATGGGATTGAAAGCTCGTAATCAACTTGGCCTAAAACAGTCGCATGGCCAGAAAGATTCGATTTAGTGATCGAGACCGAAGTCCCATTCTCATCAGAACCTTGGTGATTGAACTGGCTTAACTCGAAGTTGAAATCCGTGTTGCCGTTTAGTTCAGTGCTGGTAGTCAGAGTAAGAGGCAGAATGTCAGTATTCTCAAACGTCGACAGCGCGTTTAAGCTCACTAAGCCATGGCTCACCGCACTATTAATGACAAACTCACTTGGTAAGCCATCGAGCGCAAGCTGCTCTTTCAAGCTCTCATCCGTCACAGTTACGCGAGTGGTTACAGTAGAAGAAAGGTAACCTCTATCGTATTCCACGATCTCAGCTTGAATGCTTGAATTGTTAAGCTTTGCAACGCCATCGGTAATCGCATTTTGTCCAATTTGCCCAACCGCTAGCGGCCAACAAAGTGCCAGTGAGATTGCTCCGCCAATAGCACCAATTTTTCTTAACTGTTCCATGAGTTCTCTTTCTACACGTGTCTATTTTTTTTAGTCTAACCCATCAGTAGCAAACAAGAAACATTGAGTTAAATCAGTCTATTGCTCGATACTTCGATTGCCTCAATAAATTAACGGCTAGCTCTCATCCTTATTCGGCGGTTCTTGCTAGGCTAAAGACGTCGCTACTATTAAGGTTGAGCTGTGAATCAATACGCTGTTATCTGTTTGGACAATAATCCGGTTAGCATTGAAAGAATACGTTCGGAGCTGGCTCCGTTGGCTTCTGTATTCGATATTTATACTGCCGAGAACATAGAAGATGCACATCACGCATTAGAAGATATTCATGATCACAACCAAACCGTTGCCTTGGTGATCACTCATCATCATTCTGAATTTAATGGCGTGCAATTCCTGATTGAACTTCAACAGCTGCCCCATAGTAATACCGCAAGAACGATATTAGTCAGCGCTTCGTCAGACATTCAATCCATTTTAACCGCTGTGAATGAAGGTAGGCTCAACCACTGTTTAACCAAACCGGTTCAAGATCAGGTTCTGTTCAAATCAGCGCAAAAAGAGCTGACCTCTTTTGTTATCCAATACGACTCAGAAAACCTGCTCTCTTACAGCGATGCATTGGATCAACAACGCTTACTCAGAGCGCACATTGAGCAAAAGATTCACTCTTTCCAATCGGGTTTCATTCACGACTACCACCAGCTTTCTGATAATGCCCTTGCAGAACGTGTCGTCAGTGCCTTACAAGATGTGTTTTCAAAAGATGACAAAACTAAGGCCATTCGTGACTATTCCCCCGAGCATCTACTCACTGTGGAAGGCGAAGACAATCGCTTTTTATGGCTGATCATTGAGGGTGAAGCAGCTCTTTATAAGAAAGATGAACTTGGGCAACAGCGGGAAGTGGTACGTCACTCCAAAGGGAACATTGTTGGCGGGATGTCATTTGTAACAGGCGAGCCTTCGTTTTCTACGGCGATCACCCTAACGCAGACTCGCGTTATCAAACTGGATAAAGATAGCTTTGCTCAGGTGATGCATTCAAACAATACCCTGCTGCCTTTATTTACCAATCTATTGCTCCGTCATTTTAATCGACGTTTGCAACGCAGCATCACCAATAAGATCAAACTGCAGCAGACACTAGAATCATTAGAGTCTGCACATCAACAACTGATCGAGAAAGAGAAAATGGCGATGCTCGGGCAGCTAGTCGCGGGAGTCGCACATGAGCTGAATAACCCGATTGCTGCCATATTAAGAAGCATCGAAACTCTGTCAGACCATCTCGACCAAATATTGGCAAACCTATCCGTTCCAGAGTCCAATAAAGGGATTGACGTACTGGCACATTCAAAGTTAGCTAAGCCACTATCAACAGCCCAAGAAAGACAGCTCGTAAAGCATCTTACGTCGACGATTAATGACCGTGCTTTAGCAAAAAAAGCTGTGAGACTAAACCTAAGCCAAGACTCGGCGGTTCTAGACACCTTGAAAGACTCACCTGTCGCAGGCAAAGAGCTGCTCAATGACTTAGAGCATTACCACTATGTTGGAAACTCTATCCGCTCAATTCAAGTATGCAGCAAGCGTATTGCCGATATGGTTAAAAGCCTAAAAAGCTATGCCCGAGAAGATGAAGAGGTTCGCCACTACGCAGACATTCACGAAGGGCTTGAAGATACCTTAGTGATCTTTGAAAACAGGCTTAAACACCACCAACTCGAAAAGCATTACGATACCGACTTACCGCCTTTATTGTGCCAGTCGCTCTCGCTGCAACAAGTGTGGACCAACCTTATCTCCAATGCGCTCGATGCCCTATCTGAACGAGGAAAAGTGACCATCACCACTTCTCAACAGACAAAAGGCGACGACGCGTTTCTTGTGGTGCAAATCTCCGATACTGGCCACGGCATTGCCAAAGAAGACATCAACACCATTTTCAACCCAAATTTCACGACTAAAAAAGAAGGCAACTTTGGTTTAGGGATTGGGTTATCCATTTCTCAACAAATCGTTTCGGCTCATCAAGGGTTTATTTTGGTGGAGTCAGAGGTAGGCAGCCATACAAACATGCAAGTGTGGCTTCCATTCAAACAAGAAGGAGCACCTCATGAATAAGTACCTAATTTTATGTGTCGATGATGAACCTGAAGTTCTCAATAGTGTCCTTCAGGACTTGGCGATATTTGAAGAGAACTTTCTGGTTGAAGGTGCAGAGTCGGTCGATGAAGCCAAGCAAGTAATCAAAGAAATGGGACAAGATGGTATTAAGCTCGCGTTAATCTTATGCGACCACATCATGCCAGAAGAAACCGGCATTGATTTTCTGATCGAACTCAACCAACACGACGCTACTAAACCAACGCGTAAGCTGTTGCTCACCGGGCAAGCTGGGCTAGAAGATACCGTCACAGCCATTAACAACGCAGCACTTGATTTCTATATTTCAAAACCTTGGCAAGGCGACCAACTGAGAGACACGATTACTCAACAATTGACTGACTATGTCATTGCCAACGACAAGCAATTGCTAAACTGGACTTCCATCTTAGATACCGAGCGCATACTGACTTCAATGGCGGATAAACGCACCAGTTTTGGTGAATAGCACTGATTGGTTAATGGATACTGAGAATAGCGTCATCCGATATAAAAACCTTCCGAATGTATACAAATTTTGGATAATTCGCTCGTCTATTTTTCTCATTCGCCCTAAACATGAGATCTCCGTTACATACTGATCCTTAATTTGCTTGTTTTTTAACTAAATGAGTAAGGTTTTACATTTTAAAGGATTACTTTTCCGTGAGTTAGATTAAACTGTCTCAATGTTTATGGTTTGCCGATTTGTCTCAAACCAAAGGAATTAACACTAATATAGGTTTACGGTCGTTATGCGCAAAATTCTACTTACTACCGCTATGCTATTGGCTTCTGGTCAAGCACTAGCTGTTGATGAACAACCACAGGTAATGAGCAACTTTAACTATGATTACTTTGAAGCACGTATCGGTGCTAGCCCAGTAACATTTGGTGGTGCGTTCAGTAAGTCCATTCACCCGAACGCTCACGCTATAGCACGTATCGATTCAGAATTTGAAAGCGATTACGACTCAGCTGTAGGTCTTGGTTTCCACGCTCCATTAAACAACTGGGCAGACCTAACAGGTGAAATGCTAGCTCGTATCGTTCAACCTGAGAACTCAAGCTCTACTGATATCGGTATGGAAATCAACATTGGTGTTCGCCAATGGCTTGGTCCACAACTAGAAGTTGGTGGTAAAGGTGGTTACGTTTCTATCGATGACAACGATGATTGGACAGGTTCTGTTTACGCGCGTTTCCACTCTACAGAGCTTTTCTCTTTAGGTGCTGAAGCTCGTATTAACGACTTCTACGGTGACCAACTTATGTTCACTGCTCGCTTCAAGTACTAATACTTAAAGCTCAAGCCCTAGCAAATAAGCTATCTATGAGCACTTAGCCTTTTGATACTTAGTCTTTTAAGAAATCCGGCTAAGACAGAAACAAAAAAACCGAGGACATTCCTCGGTTTTTATTTATTAACAGTAATCTTAAGCATATAAGGTAAACTTCTTTAGTGGCAGCTCTTTAGTAATTGCTGCTTGCGTGGCTCTTGTAATAGTTTCCAGTGAATACCATCAATTGCACCCGCAAATTTCCAAAGTAGTTTTAGGTCAACATCGTTTCCGTACGCTTCGCGAACCTTATTAAACACTTCAGGTGCGCCCAACTGCATAAACATTGAAACATCATCCACACCCGCCTTTTTAACCATGCGCTCTAACGTAAGCTGCATGTTTGGTAGATCTCTTAATCTACGGCTAGCTGATGACTTCTTGAAGCTACGCTGCTGAATTGAATTATCGATTGAAGTACGAATAATACTATCCAATTCAGGATGTTCACAGGTAAACAGATCCGTAATGTCGTAATAGTTTACGGTTGCTGTTGTCTGCTTCTTTACATGACGATACTTTTCACAATCAAGATCGGTCAGTTTTTTATCTAATGATTTTCCACCTCTAATGAATAAACAACCTTCACTCAATAAAGCGAACATAGCGTCATTTTGAAAGAGGCCAATACCTCCGAACATAGAACGTTTTTGATGCTCACCAAATTGATTCACGTAATTAATAAATGCTGTCTCGGTCATATCCGTTGATCCTTAATCAAATTACCCCGATTAGGTTGATCACCAGACAAGCAGCTTGTTATGCGAAAATTTTAAATCTATTTTGTTATTCTATAGGTGAATATTATGGTTTCGTTTTTCACCTTTAAATAAATCATACTTCGAAAAGAAAAATAAGTCTGGACTTAGTTCACATCAATCAATTGAGTATTCCGGTTTTTCATGATTGACTTCACAGTAAACTATCAAACCATGCTTGAATTTGGACACCTAGTGATACACCGGTTCAAATTATTAAAGGTTATGTAGACGGGTGAGTATTGCCTCGCAGCATCGTGGCTTGTAAAATGGCAGGACAGACCTGTTTTTACTTTTTATATGAATCATTTATCGTTTTTCTGGCTACCTCAAAATAAGACTCTTCTCTTAAAGGGTCTAGAATCAGAGTTTGCCCAACTTGTTGGACATTCTATCTCAGCGGGAAAAATAACACTTCCTCCTATCCCTAACGTTGTACTGAAGATTCAATCGCTTTGTACCCTTGAATCAACTGGGATTGCTGACGTTGCCGAGTGCTTACTCGAAGACCCAGGCCTCGCTGCTATTGTCATTCGTGTGGCTAACTCTGTCGTCTTTAACCGACGTAATATTACTTGTGTTGATATTATGACGGCAGTGTCGCGCCTTGGCATATTAAGAGTACGTGACATCGTGACGGCTCAGGCTATTGAGCAACTCAAACACTCAGTCAACCTCAGTAAAGAATGTAATAAGGTATTGGTTCAGAGCGCTTCTGTATCAAAAGAGCTGGGCGCTACTATGGTGCTTGTTACCAACAGCTTCAAAGAGCTCTCCCCTACTGAATACCGTTACCTTGAGCATGAAAAATCGCTGCTTGTTGGATTACTGGCTGATATTGGTTTGTTCTGTTTGGTTAGCGAATACCACCTCTACCTCGAAAATGGCAATTACCTAGATCACGACATCGCTCTACAAATCTTCCAAGGCCAATGTTCTGCTACCAGTAAATTGGTGCTTAACCGTTGGGGCTTCGACAGCGACTTTATTGATGTGTGCAGCAATACCATCAATAACCACGAACAGCGTGAAGTCTCTTACTTAGATATCGCTCGAATCGCTAACCACCTGCTGATGTTCAGAAACAAGGATGAGAACATCGATGATCACGAAGTTGAACTTAACGTGACAGGTGCAGAGGTGCTTTATAAATTAAGCAACTTGAGCAAGCATGATTTTAATGCAAAGCTAAGCGACGTGATCAATACTAGCGGCTTCTAAGTCACTGTTAAATTACAAGTAAGTGTAATATGAAGTAAATGCAATGGGGAAAGCATGTTTACAGGGATGATCTTTATATTTGCGCCACTCGTCGTGGGGTATCTTTTTGCAATTTCGAACGCTCAGACATTAGAATTTATCAACCGCTCAACATCGCGGTTGATCTACGTGATTCTGGCGTTAATGGGACTAAGCTTAGCCGCCCTCGATAACCTAGGCAGTAACCTGCAGACAATCCTTCTATATACCGTCACTTTCTTTGTCTGCTTAAGCGTATGTAACCTAATGGCACTGCCCGCTATTGATAAGTTATTGCCACTCAAAACCGACAGTAGCAAGAAGAAGCTTCCCCTCTCTTCTATGGCGATGGAATCTGCAAAACTCATCTTAGTGGTAGGTTCAGGGCTAATCGCTGGCTTAGTGCTGCCTATTGGCCTTGATTGGGTTGATACCGCAAGCGAATGGATTCTGTTTGTTCTTCTATTCTTTATCGGCATTCAGCTGCGTAATAGCGGACTCACACTTCGTCAGATCTTACTCAACAAGCACGGTATGGTTATCGCAATCACCATTATCATCACCTCAATGTTAGGTGGTGTAATCGCGGCTTACATCCTAGATATCCCTCTGTTCAAAGCCTTGGCAATGTCTTCTGGATTTGGTTGGTACTCTCTGGCTGGTATCTTAATGGGTGACGCCTTTGGTCCTGTCTATGGTGGCGCTTCTTTCATGCTTGAGCTGTTAAGAGAGTTAGTTGCCTTGGTACTGATTCCAGTGCTAATTCGCAGCTACCCATGCACTTCCATTGGTTATGCTGGTGCGACTGCGATGGACTTCACCTTACCGGTCATTCAAACAACAGGCGGCGTTAGATGTGTGCCTATCGCTATCGTCAGTGGCTTTATCCTCAGCTTGCTTGTTCCGATATTGATGTTGTTCTTTGTATCTCTTGCTAACTAGATCGCAGGAATAGCGTTTGTTTTAGATTAGAATGCAACTCGAATACCAATGCCCAAGACACCGATACAGTTACCGAAATAAAAAGACACTAAGTGTCATTGCTCAACAAATAACGATCACGGTAACCTGTAACGACAAAGTTATAAAAAGAATAAACTTACAAAAGGAACCACTATGAAACGCCTTTGCGTCGCATTACTGCTAGCTTCAACTTCTACTTTCTCTTTTGCAGCAGATTCAATGTCTGAGACAAACCAGTGCCAAGCAAAAAAATATGATGCGTACATCGACGCTTCTTTGAATTGGTATGCCGACCTTGCTGCATTAACCTCTGAGCAATATCCAGAGCTAACAGAAGTGAGTGAGTGGTTCCTAGAAGGTCGTAAGCACCACTTTGAGCTTAACCGTGCTGCGGTTCACTACTACTTAGTAAACGACTCAAGCAAAGTGGCAACAGAGCAACCTGTAGAAGGTTGGTTGCAACTTGAGCAACACGACATTAAAACGCTATCAACACGTGATGATGAGCTTGGTAAAATCGCGAAAACAACATTCGATGACCGCCAATCAACGCCTCACGCTCAAAACTACGAACTACGTTCTGCCTTTGCAGAGCTGCTTAGTCACCCTAAGCAAATCGACTCAGCGCTGCAGCGTTACAACCAGTCGATCAGTAAACTTGAAGCGATTAAGTGTAAATAACCCCGCATTTAATATGCTTTTTTGAGAAGTTGGATTTCATAATTAAGACGGGACATTGTTCCCGTTTTCGTTTAGATTGTCCCGCTCGCGTCAATATTAGAAAAATAACTCGCTTGCTATGGTTACGGAACAAAAAACAGCAGATGTTAGCTTCGACAGTCTTCTACGTATCTTCACGGTACCTGAAGGCCCAGATTCAACACTCACTCAAATTGAAGACAAACTTTCACGAAACCTGAATCAATTCTTACGTGAACATATTGTGGCTGAAGAAAAGCCGCTACGTGAAATTGAGAAAGATTTTTCAAATGCTCATATCCCAGAGCAGCCTGAGTTTGTTTCTGAACATACTGAGCATCTCCTCGATTCTCTTGTGTCTCATTCGGTTCACACGTCTTCGCCAAGTTTTATTGGCCATATGACCTCTGCGTTGCCGTACTTCCTGATGCCGCTTTCAAAAATCATGATTGCGTTGAATCAGAATCTAGTAAAAATCGAGACCTCAAAAGCTTTCACTCCCCTAGAACGTCAAGTTCTGGGCATGTTACATCGCCTGATTTATCAAGATAGTGACCAGTTTTATTCTCGTTGGATGCACAGCGCAAACCACTCTTTAGGTGCGTTTTGTTCTGGCGGTACCATCGCGAACATTACAGCGCTCTGGGTTGCACGTAACAACGCACTAAAAGCGCAAGGTTCGTTCAAAGGTGTAGAAAAAGAAGGCCTGTTTAAAGCCATGAAGCACTACGACTACGAAGGCCTTGCCATCTTAGTCTCTGAACGTGGCCACTACTCTCTGAAAAAAGCCGCGGATGTCCTTGGTATTGGTCAAGAAGGTCTAGTGTCTGTTAAAACAGATAACGACAACCGTATTTGTACTGATGATTTAAGACTCAAGATCGAGCAGCTCAAGCAGAACAAGATCAAACCTTTCGCCGTCATTGGTGTGGCTGGTACAACCGAAACCGGTAATATCGACCCGCTAAGAGACATTGCTGAGGTGTGTGCCGAATCCGATTGTCATTTCCACGTTGATGCAGCTTGGGGCGGTGCGACTCTGATGTCTAACAATCATCGTCACCTACTTGATGGTATTGAACTGGCGGATTCAGTCACGATTGATGCGCATAAACAGCTTTATATCCCTATGGGTGCGGGTATGGTTCTGTTTAAGAAGCCAGATGCGATGACTGCGATTGAACATCATGCTCAATACATTCTTCGTAAAGGCTCAAAAGATTTAGGCAGCCATACGTTAGAAGGTTCTCGTTCAGGTATGGCAATGCTGGTTTACGCCGCAATGCACATCATTAGCCGCCCAGGTTATGAACTGCTGATCGACCAAAGCATCAACAAAGCGCGCTACTTTGCCGACCTAATTAAAGATCAGAGCGACTTCGAGCTGGTTTCAGAACCTGAGCTTTGCCTACTGACTTATCGCTATGTCCCTGAGTCAGTCAAAGCGGCACTGCTTAAAGCTGAGCCTGAACATCGTGTCGAACTGAATGAGTTGCTCAATGAGCTGACTAAGTTTATTCAGAAGAAGCAGCGTGAAACAGGTAAGTCTTTCGTGTCACGTACACGCTTAAACCCTGAAGCATGGGTACATCAGCCAATCATCGTTTTCCGCGTGGTATTAGCAAACCCACTAACAGGCAATGACATTCTTTCGTCAGTGCTTGAAGAACAGCGTGAGATCTCTAAACTAGCACCAAACTTGATGGGCAAAATCAACAAACTGGTTACGCAAATCAACGCATAGTCATTCAATTTTAGTTGCATCAAATTGAAAATTTCTTTCTTTTTGATGTAACTAAGCTGTCAGTTCATACTCATTTTGCATTCTTTTTGCTCAAACTCTCTTCCAATTCTGTAGTTTTCTAAAATTTTGTTGAGGTTTGTCATATTCTTAAGCATTCATGCCCTGTTTTTGTATTAGTAAATAGTATGTTGGGTTTATACTGACTCTATGGTGCTAGTTAGCTTGATATCTATTTGACGCAGCAGTATTTACGATACCAAATATACATTTGGCTTTGTGTTTACTGATATTTGCTTCAGCCATACCCCCTGGTAAAAGATATTAACTAGCAAGTTGTTCTCTATACCCTTGTGAACACTATGAATACATTAGAAAAAATACAAAAAAACCTGGAAAATTTCAGCAAGTCTGAGCGCAAGGTAGCCGAAGTAATTATGGCTTCCCCTCAAACTGCAATTCATTCTAGCATTGCTACCTTAGCTAAAATGGCTGACGTGAGTGAGCCTACAGTTAACCGCTTCTGTCGTCGATTAGACACAAAGGGCTTCCCTGACTTCAAACTTCACCTAGCTCAAAGCTTGGCAAACGGTACACCCTACGTGAACCGTAATGTTGAAGAAGATGATGGTCCAGATGCTTATACGCATAAGATTTTCGAATCAACTATGGCTTGTCTAGACGTTGCTAAAAACAGTCTAGACGCGATGCAAGTAAACCGTGCTGTTGACTTGCTGACTCAAGCAAAACGCATTTCGTTCTTCGGACTGGGTGCCTCTTCTGCTGTCGCCAAAGATGCTCAAAACAAGTTTATTCGTTTTAATATCCCAATCACATGTTTCGAAGACATCGTGATGCAACGAATGAGCTGCATTAACTGCAGTGATAACGACGTTATTGTTCTTATCTCTCATACTGGCCGCACTAAAAGCCAAGTTGAGATTGCAAACTTAGCGCGTGAAAACGGTGCGACAGTTATTGCTATTACAGCAAAAGATTCTCCACTGGATAAAGCGAGCTCGTTGTCTATTTCTCTGGATGTTCCAGAAGACACTGACGTTTACATGCCAATGGCAAGTCGCGTTGTTCAGATGACGGTTATCGATGTGCTAGCGACAGGCTTTACGCTACGTCGTGGTTCTGGTTTCAGAGAGAACCTAAAGCGCGTCAAAGAGTCACTTCGTGATTCACGTTACGAGAAGTACTCTCAGTTCTAATCTGCTTAGTCATGAACTGAAAACAGATGACCAGAGAACAAGTTGAATTAAAAAAACGGAGCCTAGAGCTCCGTTTTTATTTGTCTGTATAAAATGACTTATACAACGAACAAGTTTAAGACCGTTAGATAGTCCAACTATTGCCCTTCTCAACCACGCTGTTTTCGGACGCATAAGAATTGATAATGGTAAAGCTCGACTCGACAGCTGGCTCTTGCCCAATTTGATTCATTGAAGCTCCCTCATGATGCCCTTCTCTACAACTGCACTTCTCGCATACTTGCTTCAAAATATGCACGAGCCTCTCTTGGTTAAGCGGCAAAGGGTTTCCTTTAATCGCCACTGATTTGAGCGCGTCGGCAGACACCTCATCAAACTGGGCTTCACAGACACCAAATTCCAACAAGTTGGGTAACTTAAGCGTATCAAGCACTTCCGATAACCAAGAAATTGCCTCCTCTTCTATTGCTTCTACGTTACCTGTTACTATCTGAGCGATTCGCTGATAACGCGCTAGGATGTCGCTTCTTTGCTGCTCTTTTGCAACGGCTATGTTCTCCAACATCACAAACGGCGCTAAACGCGCGGTAATCACACTATGAGGCGCAGAAATCTTACCTCCTAGTGCGGAGGCTAAACCATGGGCTGCGCCAAGCTTGGCATTAGTTATCGCCATACCACCGAGCATAGAAGCGAAAGCAAGATCAGAACGCGCTTGAGGCTCATCATAAACACACGCTTTAACCACAGAACCACTCAACTTACGCAGCCCTTCTTCACAAATCATATCGGTTAACGGATTCGGTTCACCACACACGTAGGCTTCCATTAGATGAGTAAAGGCATCCATCGCACCTCGCCCAGATAGATATAGATTGGTTCCATGAGTTAGGGTTGGGTCGACAATCGCAACGTCGGCCAGCATGTCTGGGCTTCTCAGGCTGATTTTTACTTGGTCTTGGCCTGATTTCAGCACCGCGTTTTTAGTGACCTCGGCACCGGTACTCGCTGTGGTTGGAATTGCGATAAACGGAAGTGGTTTGGTTTTAAGAGGAACATTACGCCCGACCACTTCAACATAGTCATATAAATTGCCTTGATTAGGTAAAACCGCAGCCAACGCTTTGCCCATATCAATGGCACTGCCGCCACCCATTGCCACCACCATATCAGGTTTAAATCGCCGAGCAGACGTGGCAGCCTCTTCAACCATTTTGATATTGGGTTCACCCGAAACGGCAATGTGCTGGTAACGCATACTCTGCGCATCTAGATAGTCAGTAACCAGTGAGGTGCGTTCTAATGTATTACCAGTAACCAATAACACGCTGTAGCCGTATTGATTAAAGAGAGACAATGAAGCGGGAAGTGCCCCATCACCAAAGATGATCTTTGTAGATGTCATAAATTGAAACATGGAGCCTCCTGCGCCTATGACCGAACAAAACTGCGAACTCTTGGTTATTGGAATTTAGCCTTTATATAGTGCATCAGTATTAAGATGCCTCGTTCTGTATGCGCTTTTTTTGACGAGGTGCAACTTGTCGCATTAAAGATGGATTAATGTCGTATTCTTAGGGGTAATTCACACTCTTAAATTAAGGGTAATCAATCTGAATACCCATCAGAAATCAGCATGGATCCTTTTTGTGACCATTATTTGCTCTGATAGACAAAACCTATTGTATTAAGAGGTAATTCCATCTTTATTTCCCCATGGCATTGAGGCATAGTTGGTTTTATGAAATTTTGAGTGGCATTCACTAAAGAATAGTTAACATAATCGAGTTAACGAGCCTCATCCCGTATTTAGGAGAAATTAAATGTTTGTAGTTATTTTTGGTCGCCCTGCTTGCCCATTCTGTGTTCGTGCAAAAGAGCATGCTGAAACTCTTAAAGCTAAACGCGATGACTTCAACTACCGTTACGTTGACATCCACGCTGAAGGTATCAGCAAAGCTGATCTAGAGAAGACTGTTGGTAAACCTGTCGATACAGTTCCACAAATCTTCATCGACCAAGACCACATCGGCGGCTGCACAGAATTTGAAGCATACGCAAAAGAAAACCTAGGTCTTTTCGACTAAGCTAGGATTTCTCAAACGAGAATCAGGGCTAAAGCCTTAAACAGCTGACCCATTTAGGCGTTAGACTGTACGATTTATAGAAAGCCCGCTCACTGTAGCGGGCTTTTTTATGACCAGTTTTCATACGGAATAAGAATAAGGTCAAAATCAAGTAAATTAACAAAATATTGCTTATAATTTATTTATATTTAGATACAATTCACCTCTCAAACTTACCCTGTGTTCCACGCCAATTATTGAGCGACCACCGTGAATATCGACGTTGTTTTTCTGTTAGAACAAAACCCCATTCTCCTCATCTTTGTTGTTTTATCGATTGGATTAGCCATTGGTAAAATTCGTTTCGGTAGCCTCCAACTTGGTAATTCAATCGGTGTTTTGATTACTTCCCTTATCATGGGACATCTTGGCTTTTCTTTTAACGCAGATGCGCTCACCATTGGTTTCATGCTGTTCATCTACTGTGTTGGCATTGAAGCTGGACCAAACTTCTTCGGTATCTTCTTCAGAGACGGTAAGCACTACCTCATTCTGAGCCTTGTGGTACTTTCTACCGCAATTGCCCTAACCTATTTCAGTAGTCATTACCTTGGCCTAGGCTTTGGTTTATCTGCAGGCATGATGGCAGGTGCCTTAACAGCAACGCCGATATTGGTAGGTGCTCAAGATGCTCTGAATTCTGGGCTTGCAGAATTACCAAGAAACATGGACTTGAGCCTGATTATCGAAAACCTTTCAGTCGGTTACGCGATGGCTTACTTGGTTGGCTTAATCAGTATGATTATGTTTGCTCGCTTGATTCCAAAACTTCAAAAAGTGAACCTACACGACTCGGCAGAGCAAATCGCCCAAGAACGTGGGTTAGGCGCTTCAGGTCAGCGTAAGGTTTACTTGCCCATTATTCGTGCTTATCGAGTGGGACCAGAGCTCATCTCTTGGACTGACGGTAAGAATCTGCGTGAACTGGGCATCTATCGCCAAACAGGCTGTTACATCGAGCGTATTCGACGTAATGGTATTCTTGCCCATCCAGATGGTGATGCAATTCTGCAAGAAGGCGATGAGATCGCATTGGTTGGTTTCCCAGATAGCCACGCTCGTCTAGACCCAAGCTTCCGTAACGGTAAAGAAGTTTTCGACCGTAACCTTCTCGATCTGCGTATCGTGGAAGAAGAGATCGTCGTTAAGAGTGACAGTATCGCAGGTAAGCGCCTATCAGACTTAAACCTGTCTGAATACGGCTGTTTCCTTAACCGCGTAGTACGTGCTCAGATTGAAATGCCGATGGACTTAAACATCGTGCTTTCTAAAGGTGACGTCCTACAGGTGAGTGGTGAAAAGAGTCGAGTGCACGGCCTAGCTGAGAAAATTGGTTTCATCTCAATCCACAGCCAAATGGCGGATTTGATGGCCTTCTGTAGCTTCTTCATTTTGGGTATTTTGTTTGGTTTGATCACCATGACATTCGGTCAGGTATCGTTTGGGCTAGGTAACGCGGTTGGCCTGCTTCTATCGGGCATCATGCTTGGTTTCCTACGAGCGAACCACCCTACTTTCGGTTATGTGCCTCAAGGTGCTCTGAACATGGTCAAAGACCTCGGTTTGATGTTCTTTATGGTCGGTATCGGCTTGAGCGCCGGTGGTAAGATATTTGAGCACTTAACCCAAGTTGGCCCACAGGTAATAGGTATTGCCCTAGTAGTGAGTGTGCTGCCAGTATTCTTCGCTTACTTGGTTGGCGCTTACGTATTGAAGATGAACCGAGCTTTGTTGTTCGGTGCAATCATTGGCGCGCGAACTTGCGCTCCAGCGATGGACATCGTAAATGACCACGCTCGCTCAACGATTCCGGCTCTGGGTTATGCGGGTACTTATGCGATAGCCAATATATTGATGACCTTAGCAGGTACTTTCATCATCATAATTAGCTAGCATCTGCTGCATTAAAAGCAGCCAAGCTTAGATATTTCGAATGCACTAATTCACTTTGGGTTAGTGCATTTTTTATAACCTGTTTTAAGCGGTTCAAGCCTTCTTCCCCACTCCTGCTCTTAACTCTCTTCATCCCTTATTTCTACTCTTGTCCCCCTTCGAATCGCGGTAGCCGTATCCGCTCTTAAATTTCTTCGCATCCCGCCACTCGAATCCCATATCTGCTCTTAATCTCTTGAACCAAATAGCAGACAAAAAAATAGGCGCTCAATGAGCGCCTATTTCGTTTAGATTCGATAACTTGAATTAGATGTCAGCTACATCAAATTCAACAGCTGGGTTAACGTCAGCTTCGTAATCAACACCTTCAACACCGAAACCAAATAGCTTCAAGAACTCTTCTTTGTACTCTACGTAGTCAGTCAGTTCTTTTAGGTTCTCAGTTGTGATTTGAGGCCATAGGTTACGACAGTGATCTTGAATGTCTTCGCGAAGCTCAAGGTCATCTAGACGTAGACGGTTCACTTCATCCACTTCTGGCGCGCTGCCGTCTTCTTTGTATAGACGTTGGCTGAACATACGGAAGATCTGTTCCATACAACCTTCGTGAATACCTTCTTCACGCATCTTCTTGAACACCATAGCGATGTAAAGAGGCATTACAGGGATTGCAGAACTTGCTTGAGTCACTACAGACTTAAGAACAGCAACGTTTGCAGTACCGCCAGTTTGGCCTAGCTTCTCGTTCAGCGCTGTCGCTGCACGGTCTAGATCCATCTTAGCTTTACCTAGTGCGCCATCCCAGTAGATTGGCCACGTTAGTTCAGTACCGATGTAGCTGTAAGCAACCGTCTTACAACCGTCCGCTAGAACACCAGCTTCAGAAAGAGCATTGATCCAAAGTTCCCAATCTTCACCGCCCATTACAGTAACAGTGTCTTTGATCTCTTCTTCAGTTGCAGGCTCTACGCTTGCTTCGATGATTGTGTCTTTGTTCGTATCAACCGCAGTTGACGTGTACGTTTCACCGATAGGCTTTAGAGATGAACGAATTACTTCGCCAGTCTCTGGCATTTTACGCACTGGAGACGCCAGTGAGTATACAACCATATCGATTTGGCCTAGATCTTCTTTGATCAGGTCAATTGTTTTCTGTTTCGCTTCGTTAGAGAAAGCATCGCCGTTCAGGCTTTTTGAATACAGGCCTTCTTCTTTAGCTAGCTTGTCGAACGCTGCTGAGTTGTAGAAACCAGCTGTGCCCGGCTTTTTCTCAGTACCGGCTTTCTCGAAGAAAACACCGATAGTTGAAGCGCCGCCACCAAATGCAGCCGCAATACGTGAAGACAAGCCGTAGCCACTTGAAGAGCCAACAACTAGTACACGTTTAGGTGCGTTTGCGATTGGGCCTTGAGCTTTTGTGTAAGCAATTTGTTCTTTTACATTAGCTTCACAACCGACTGGATGTGTTGTAGTACAGATGAATCCGCGAATTCGAGGTTTGATGATCATATTCAACTTCCTTAAAAAATCAGGTTAAGGATAAAAGTTTCGTACGCAAATGGCATCTAATTTCTGTAAAAATGTGGCGAAAATGCAAGTGGTTGGAGCACTCAGTGAATATTTGCTGACTAAGTCACCATTTGTTAACGCCTCTATTGCAACTTCTACGACAAAAACAAAAAAAGGCACCTAATAAGGTGCCTTTTGTCATTTCTTTATCTAAGCAACGCTATTTAGCTTAGGTTTTAACTCTTTTCGCGTCAAAGTTTCACTGTAATCATGACTGAAGTGGTCAACTTGAATCGCTGCGTAGCGAAGTTTGTCTGCTGCAATGATTTGGTCAACTTCGTCTTGAGTAAGAACATCTGCCGCCAGTGCTTGAGCAAGTTTATCTTGCAATAGACCTTTACGAGCCACTTTGCCCTCTTTCACTGCTTTGAAGATCTTACGTTCGAGAGGCTTGATGCTGTACATCGCATTGAACGCATTCTCCATTAGGCCAACACTATCCTCTTCTTCTTTGCCTATGTAGCAAAGGTGAGTTAGACGTTCACGGTGTGCACCCGGAGTCATCAAGCTTTCTGCCAGTTGTACCGTTAGATTATCACTTGGTTTTTCAAAGTGGTTACCGACAGGGAAAACTAGACCTTTAAGTACTTTACCTACCATCTTGTTTGGGAAGTTTCTGTACGCTTCTTGTAGCGATTTAGCCGCGTTATGGAAACAGTGTTGAACCGCGTAGTGTACGTAGTCTAGGTCAGCTTGTTGACGACCTTCATCTTCATACTTCTTAAGCGCTGCAGACGCCATGTATAGGTAACTTAGACCATCACCTAGACGTGCAGAGATAAGCTCTTTACGTTTCAGTTCGCCACCTAGTGTAAGCATTGCGAAATCCGCACTCACTGCAAGCGCACGGCTCAAGCGAGTTAAGTCTTGGTAGTAAGGCTTCGTTGGACCGCTCATATCCGCTTTAATGAACTTAGAGCCTGTCAATGCCGCACCGAACGCACCAAACGTGTTCTTAGTTGCGTGAGAGATATGCTTGAACAACAAGTTATCGAAATCCTTCGCACCTTGCTTCTCATCTGGGTTTGCTGCCGCTTCCATTTCGCTTAGCACGTATGGGTGACAACGTGTCGCACCTTGACCGAAGATCATCAGGTTGCGAGTTAAGATGTTCGCACCTTCTACTGTGATAGCAACTGGAATACCTAGGTAAGGCGCAGCTAAGTAGTTCATTGGACCATCTTGAATTGCACGACCAGAGTGGATATCCATTGAATCATTCAGGATAGTACGCGCCATTTCTGTCATGTGATATTTCGCGATAGCCGTAACGATACCCGGCTTCTCTTTCATATCGAGTGAAGTAGTTGTTAGTGTTCGAGTCGCTTCTAGTAGATACGTTAAGCCACCAATACGACCTAAACTCTCTGCAACTCCTTCAAACTTACCAATCGACATACCGAACTGCTTACGAACATAAGCGTATGCGCCGGTCGTTTTCGCCGTTAGGTGGCCCATCGCCGTGCCAAGTGCGGGTAATGAGATACCACGACCTGCAGACAGACATTCCACCAGCATACGCCAGCCTTTACCTGCGTAATCGGCACCACCGATTAACCATTCCATAGGAATAAATACATCGTGACCGCGTGTTGGACCATTCATAAACGCAAGACCAAGTGGGTCATGACGCTCACCAATCACAACACCTTCGTGGTCAGCCGGGATTAGCGCACAAGTGATGCCAATGTCTTCTTTGTCACCCAGTAGCTTTTCTGGATCGTGCAGTTTGAAAGCCAGACCAAGTACCGTCGCCACTGGTGCTAGTGTAATGTAGCGTTTGTTCCAGTTAAGCTTGATACCTAGCGTCTCTTTACCTTCGTGCATGCCCATGCACACAGTACCGACATCAGGGATACCACCCGCATCAGAACCCGCTTCTGGGCCTGTTAGTGCGAAACATGGGATATCTGTACCGTCAGCAAGACGAGGTAGCCAGTAGTCTTTTTGGTCTTGAGTGCCGTAGTGAGACAGCAGCTCACCAGGACCAAGAGAGTTTGGAACCATTACTGAAACCGCAGTACTGATACTGCGAGTCGCAATCTTAGTTACGATAGTTGAGTTAGCGTGTGCTGAGAATTCACGACCGCCATACTCTTTCGCAATAATTAGCGAAAAGAAACGCTCTTTGCGTAAGAAGTTCCACACCTCTTCAGGAAGGTCTCGATCTTCTTTTACAATTTGGTGGTCATCAAGCATAGCGAGCAAGGTTTCAAGCTCATTATCCATGAACGATTGCTCTTCTGCTGTCAGCTGAGGTTTTGGGTATTGGTGCAGCTTAGTGAAATCTGGTTTACCAGAAAACAGCTCTCCGTCCCACCACACGCTACCCGCTTCCATCGCTTCTTTCTCGGTGCTAGATAGTGGTGGTAGTACTTTTTTAAAGAGTTTAAAAGCTGGGTCACTTACCCATTTTTGTCTTAGAGAGCTCATAGTTCAGATCCTTTTGTTCACTATATTGGTTGTGAATGTTTCGCTTTTTATTGTTTTATTCTTCTGCTGACATGCCTGCGGCTAAATATGGAATAAGAATATCGACCACTGCCTTAGCATCTATCTTTCTGTCATAGTCATTCTCTGCAATTTCTACCAGAGCCTGACTTGATGCCATGGTGAATACACAAGTCCCTAGGGTGAAGTGTAATCGCCAAAACAACTGTTCTTGAGTGAGGTTCGGATTCGCCTTCATTACAGATGTCGTAAACAAAGAAAGTACTTCGCTGTAGCGAGTAGTAATGAACCAACGCAAGTGTCCTTGCACATCCGTATAGCCTCTGCCGATAAGTAACATGAATCGGCTTGTACCATTTGGCCTAACATCATTAAGTGCTCTTAGTGGCTGTCTCAACGACTCAAACACGTCACTCATAGAATACGTTTCGTTCAAGTTTAAGTTCACTAATGCATCTTGCAGTGCTGGCATAAATGCTTCTAAGTAACGATTGAGTACCGCACGAACCAGAGTCTTCTTATCGCCAAAGTGATAGTTCACTGAAGCTAGGTTGACATTCGCTTTACTCGTAATCGTACGTAAAGAGGTGTCATTAAAACCGTGCTCAGCAAATAAGCCTTCAGCCACATCTAAGATTTTGTCTTTGGTTGTACTTCTTGGTGCCATTTCAATCACTCGTATTAAACAACTGTTTGAAATATACGCTTAGTACATTTATTTAACAAGCAAGCAACATCACATTTTCACAAATTGGTCGTACCAGTTAATAAAACTCAGCACTAAACGATTGAATCGCTGTGTGTTTATAAAAAAAGAAAAAAATAATGAATTTTCTTGGAACTGAAATGGAAATGGAGAGTCCTAAATTAGGTAGAAAACAGCGTATTTAGAAGTTTAACAGGCCGTCAAACTTGTTCTTCTCACTGCTTTCTTAATTACTGCATTTTCCTTATTAACTCCTATACTTGTATCCGCCCAAACCACGTTGGTTTGGGCTTTTTTTTGTGTGTTGTTTAGGGTGAAACCTTACTTACCCTTCTTCACAGCTACAGCTACAGCTACAAACTAAACAGCGCGATCGATTCTTTTTATATTGTCATTTTTTACTAAAAATCGAACTACCACGCTTGGCACATTGCTATCACTGAGATACGTATTTCAAACAACCTCCTAACCAACGTTTACCAATCTCTGCCCAAGCCGAATTCTAGCCTTGCATTTATTTTCAACACATCTACTCGAAGCTTGCCACCTGTCACAACTGGTAAATTAATCAATAGCGATAGAGACTTACATTCGAAATAAAGCCAACAAACTTAGCAATTTCTAGCAGATGTCCTAAGCTTCGTTTAATACCCTTCTCAATTAAGTAGTTAAACGCTAGTTGGGAGGAGGCGGGAGCTTTTAAAAGTAGAAGGAGACCTACTTTGAGACTGTTTAAATTACCCATCATCTGTTGCTTAGCTATTGCAACCCCACTCTCTGCTCAGACTTTAGAACAGGCTGTTGCCATTACCTTGGCTACCAATCCTGAGATAAAAAGTATTTTTAATGAGTTTGTGAGTGTACAAAAACGAAACGATGCCGCAGGTGGTGCTTATAGGCCGAGTATCGATCTTGATGCTGGTATTGGCTATGAAGGCATAAACCCTGCGCCAAACAACGGTCCTGATACCGATCTCACACGAAAGGAAGCCACCATATCCCTCACTCAGTTGTTGTGGGATGGTTCGTCGACTCTCAATGATATTGACCGTACTGCCGCAGAAGCGGAATCGGTTCGCTTACAATTACTCGCGGATGCCGAAGACAAAGCGCTAGAGGTCACACAGATCTACTTAGACGCAGTCAAAGCAACTGAAGTTTTAGCCCTTTCGGAAAGTAACCTCGCTATCCACAAGAAAATCTATAAAGACATCAAAAAGCGTGCAGTCTCAGGCATAGGCTCAACCGCAGATGTATCTCAGGTAGAAGCAAGGATTGCAAAAGCTCACGGCAACTTATTAGCCGCACAGAACAACCTAATTGATACCCACACCCAATTTAGAAGAATAGTGGGTCAAGAACCGCTTGGCTTAGTCTACCCAAGAGCCGATATTTCTATGATTCCTCTGTCATTATCAGACGCGCTTGTTGATGCTCTGGACCAACACCCGGTAATCAAAGTCGCAACTGCAGATGTCGATTCGGCGCACTTCCAGTACAAACAATCAAAAGGGGTTAACTACCCTACTTTCTCTATCGAGGCATCTCAATCATGGCGCGATGATGCGGGAGGCGATGAAGGTTCGAGCCAAGAGACGTTGGCAATGTTAAGAATGCGATACAACCTCTACAACGGTGGTACCGATAGTGCTAATTCAGAAGCTGCAGCTTACCAACTTAATAAAGCGAAGGATCTAAGAGATCGTGCTTATCGACAAGTGGAAGAAGGCCTTCGCCTATCTTGGAGTGCATTGGATCTGACGTTGCAACAAAAGAACTTCTTGTCTGATCACGTGGATTCGGCGTCAGAAACCGTTATCGCTTATGAGAAACAATATCGAATCGGCAAACGTACACTCCTTGACCTGCTTAACACTGAAAACGAATTGTTTGAAGCCCGTAAAGATTACTTAGATGCGCATTACTCTGAACAGTACGCTAAATACCGTGTAATGAACGCGACAGGCTCTCTATTGAACGCTCTACTGGTCGATATTCCAGACGAGTGGACAACGGCAGTGGAGTATTAATGATGAAGAGACCTTATTTATTACTTTCCGCATTAACGATAACGCTATGTGCATGCTCTAGCCAAAATGAAGAGCCCTACATAGAAACGCCAGAAGCGGAGCAAATTTCTGACCTGCAAGACGATGATAACGATGGTGTGGTCAATGCACGAGACACCTGTCCTGGCACACCAGAGTCGTCTCTGGTAGACAACGAAGGCTGTGGAGAGACGGTTAGCTCGCAAGAAGTCAGACGGCTGAACATCCTTTTCGCCAATGACTCCTATGAAGTTAACCCTATCTTCTCAGATCAAATCACCACTATGGCTGAGTTCTTAGAAACCTACCAAAGTGCATCGATAGAGATTCAAGGTTACGCCAGTAAAGTCGGCGCGAGTGAATACAACTTAGAGCTATCAAAGAAACGCGCTCACCACGTTGAAGATGAACTGTTGTCGAATGGTATCGACCCGAGCCGAGTAAGAGTTGTTGGTTACGGTGAAAACCGCTTAGAGAGCGATGGCAACGATGCTACGTCTCATGCACTGAACCGCCGAGTAACAGCCACAGTTGTCGGACTAAGCGAACAGATCGTCGAGGAGTGGACCATATTTACCACGCTAGAAAAATAACATGACACTGTCACTCTGGTCATCCAAAACGATCCGCAATTCATGCCGATCAAAATAATGAGTTGAATCTAGGAGTTTTAGATCATCAATAACTAACCAAACTAAAAATACTAGCTGTTAGGATCAATAAAGCCGAGATAGGAAACCCTATCACGGCTTTTTTGTTCTTTGCTGTCACATGAATCGGGGAGGATGATTCTGTGACTCGTCTTGCTACTCAGAAGTTAGCTTGTTAATCAGTGAATAGGCTCGCCGTTAAACGAGCCTACCGCTGATTATAGTTTTACTTCTTGTTGCTTTGCTGTTTTCGGTAAAGAAACGCTTAGCAGGAAGTAACCTAGAATTGCAGCTGTTGTAGATCCCATCAGGATGCCTAGTCGAGCTAGTGTGTCAAACTCTACATTCGTTGGGCCAAATGCTAGTGATGAAATAAAGATAGACATTGTAAAACCAATACCACACAGGACAGATACTGCGAAGATGTTCATAAAGTTCACACCTTCAGGGAGCTTAGCAACACCCAATTTCACCGCACCCCAGCTGAATGCAAAGATACCAAGAGGCTTACCAATCAATAGACCCATAGCGATACCAAGCGGTAGCATACCTGTTAGGCTTGAGATTGAGATACCTTCCAATGAAATACCTGCGTTTGCAAAAGCAAAGACTGGCAAGATTGCAAAAGCGACGTATGGGTGCAGAGCATGTTCTAGATGCTTCAGCGGAGAATGTTCACCTTTATTGCCTTTCAGTGGGATAGCAAAACCAATCACTACACCAGCCAGCGTTGCATGAACACCAGACTTCAATACTGCAAACCACAGAATTGCACCAACAATGAGATACACACTCAGCTTAGTTACATGCTTGTTGTTTAGCATGAACAGCACACCAGTTGCGATGAAACCAACCGTTAACGCAAGCGTTGATAGGTCGCCTGAGTAGAACAGTGCAATGATAACAACAACGCCAAGGTCATCGATAATTGCTAAAGCCAATAGGAACACCTTCAAGCTAACCGGTACACGGTTACCAAGAAGCGCCATGATACCTAATGCGAATGCAATATCAGTTGCCGCTGGGATAGCCCAACCTTGAAGCGCTTCTGGGTTACTTGAGTTAAATAGCACGTAAATAAGTGCAGGAGCTAGCATACCACCCACAGCTGCGATAGCTGGGAAGATTGCTGTCTCTTTAGACTTTAATGCGCCTTCTAAAAGTTCGCGCTTAACTTCTAAGCCGATTAGAAGGAAGAAGACAGCCATTAAGCCATCGTTAATCCAGTGAGACACAGACATACCAAGAACGTAACTGTGAAGTACACCTTGGTACATTTCGTTCAGTGGTGAGTTTGCTACAAACATTGCGATCGCCGCAGCGATGACTAGTATGATGCCGCCAGCAGATTCCATTTTAAAGAAGTCACGGATGACGTCGGTCATGATTTCGCCCTTATATTTATTATTTAAATAAACGAATAACAAAGAATAACCACGAGTTTATATCCAAGTTTAATTGATAGATAATCACTTCTTCGGATGTTTAACTTCGGTTTTTCCTACAAATACTAAACAATACGTCGTATATTCCATAATGTTGTTATGCACCATGAATTAAGTATAGATGAGATCATCGAACCTGTATGCACAATTCATTGGGGGACGCTAAAAGGCGCAGGCATAAAAAAAGGCTATCAAATTATAGCCTTAGGTGTTTTTTAGTAGCCAGTTAACTGCATAAAGCCTGTCGCTTCATGACTCCCGCTCGCCTTAATCGGCCCTTCCCAATATGGTATGACAAATGGAAGCCACATATCCCTGCGTATAATACGCGTTGTGAGGTTAATATCATGCTTAGGGACGTTAATGATCCACTGCAAAGGCATCCGTCTTCCATTCATCAACGTTGTATTTTGCAATGGTTGAATGGAAATGTCGGATTCCGTTAATTGGTAAACTTTGCCTGAGCGCGTTGCTAATGTCCCGAATATGTAAGGCAACTGTTGGTTATGACGATAGCGGTTAATGCTCAGCGCTGTGCCGTCATCGAGGTTAAATACAAACCAATCCCAACCTTGTTGGCCCACTCCAAGTAAGCCACTGCCCCACTCTTTATGTACCCACGCAGTTCCTTCCACTTCCTTGGTAACGCCGTCTAGGTTCAACACACCACTCAACGATAAAAATGGAGCGCTGAAGTTATAAGACGCGACAGGTAATAAGTCGTGCTTTTTCTGATAACCGTTATCGCCGTTGAGCACATAGGGCCCTTTTGCAATGGTGTCGAGTTCAAGTCCAAACGTGTCTGTTTGCACTTGAAGGCGTCCTGGGAATGGGGTGTTGCCGAGTGCACGCCAGTTCCAGTTATCAATCCAAAGCCTGAATGGACGATTAGTCATTCCCGCTTGGCCAATGCCGCCACGAGCCATGCGCTGTTCTTTCCATACTTTGGACTTAGAAGAGACCACCACATTTGAGATATAGACTTGAGGGCTTTGCCACCCCGGAGTTTCACGTTCGTCCGTTGCTATACGGAAAAAGCTCCACTGAACCGAATAGTCTTTACCGTCATCACCTTTCAAAGACGCAAAGTAATGCCACCACTCGTGCTGAAACTCTGGGTGGAACTTAAAATCTTGTGGTAGCGACACATTGCGGTCTGGCAAAACAGGTTCGAACACATTGAAGTGTTCATTAACCAATATTGAGTTAACTTCATTCACGCCCTTTTCACCAGGATCGATGAAATAGGAGTAATAACCCCAAACACTTAAAAAGATGCCGAAGAAACTGATTAATAGCAGAGAAGACAGGATTCGTTGTCTTAACTTAGTTGAGGTATTCCGTAAAAACATACTAAAGCGCATCCCTCAGTGACTTCATCGGAGTGTTCCGAATCATTCTCATCACTGGTAAAGCACCAGCTAGCATCAATGCTGCCATGGCCCATGCAAATGTCTGCAAATAGTCCCAAGGAATCACTTGTAACTCGAGTGACCACCCAAAAGACTGCTTGATCACGATATCTACAATTAGGCTCGCTAGCGCTAATCCGAGCGGAATCGCAATTAAGGAGGAAATAAGCCCGAACACAAACAGCTGCAAACTACCTGTCAGGATCAGTTCTTTCGCCGAGACACCCAAACAGCGCTGCAAGGAAATATGCCTTTGGCGAGATACTTCACCCGCAACCGTCGCGAAGAAGATACCGAAGACGGCGATAACCAAGGTGATATTGCCTAGTGTATCTGCAATCGCGAACGTTCTATCAAACACCCGCATCGCTTGACTGTGAATATTGTTATTATCGAAAACACGCTCAGAACCAAGCCTGAATACACTTTCTAATCGGTTGCGAAGCCCTAGTGAATTCACATCGTCTTTGAGTATTACGCCAAGGCCGACATTTCCCCGCCCTGCAAACCCATACAGCCAATTTCGATGCGACATCATGACTTGATGGTAAGGGTTACCGTAATCGTAATAGACACCGACAACCTGCCAACCAGAGCCGAGACTGTCATAGAGGTCGATGTAGTCGCCAGGGCGAATCCCCAGCTTGAGAGACATCGATTCACTGATCAACACACCTTTAGAGTGATGTAAGTGATACCAGTAATTCGGAATACCTAATTTGATCGTCAGCGCTTCTAGTTCGCCTTCAGAAGGGCCTGTACTGACCACCTGAATACTACCGACTGGAGACGCCACATCTTTCTCCCAACGCCACCAAACCGAATCCACTTCAGGTTGGTCAGATAACCAATTACTCATACGAGCAGCGGCATTGTTGGTTGGGTAGATATAAAGATCGGCTGCCAAACGCTGTGTTAGCCATTTATCAGTGGTATCTCTAAAGCTACCGACCATGGTTTCTACACCAATATTGGCTGTTAAGGCTAACATAAACGCCATCGTCGCCACGCCACGGTAGCTCATACTGGAAGCTGCATCAGCAAAGAACCAGCGAGCACGAACCCAGCGCAACGAATAAGAGAGGCTGTTAAATAACTTCCACATCAAAAACGGGGTAAATAGCGCCACACTGATCAGCATTAGCGCGATAATCGCAAAACCCGTTTCTTGAGTCTGAGGGGCTTGATACACAGCAACAGCAGCAACCAAGAAGCCACAGCCAATCAACGCTTGCCAAGTGAACTCGGTACCCGCAAAACGCATCAAAGACAAACGAGAAGACAGACGAATCGGTTGAGACTTAAGTAAACGAACCAGTGGCCACGCACACGCTAAGAAAGCACCAATCAATGCCATCAGTAAGCTGTAACCACTCCAACGCCAATTCCAGTCGATCGTTAAGCCGACGTTAGCGTCGTATAAATCGCCCAAGCTTGAAGATACGGCAGGTAACAATTGGTTTGCTAGCATCACGCCAAATACATTGCCGCAGATCCAGCTCAGTAAAACCAATAGCAGTAACTCTAAACAGAGCGCTTTAGTCAGTTGCCAACCAGACACACCTGTTTGTCTTAAGATTCCGACTAACGGTTGGCGCTGAATAAATGACAACGACATCGCTTGATAGAAAATAAATAAACCAACCACAAACGACAGCATACCCATCGCTTTTAGGTTTAAGTGGAACGCACTGGTCAGCGACTCAAGCTCTGCCTTAGAGCTACGAGAGATCGTCAAACCATTAGGTAACATATTTTTAAGACGTTCAAACTTCTCAGTGGGCATGTCTGAACAAGCAATCACTGAAAGCCCAGCACTGCGTTTAAGCATTCGGAGCAAGGAGATATCCGCAATCAACCTTGTACCATTAATCATATTATTTTGATCAACAACCACAGGACCAAGTTCAGAACCATCCATCAAAGGGATGTAATCACCGTTGTGCCATTCCATGTGTTCAGCAAGATCATCACTGACAAGGATTGGATATGGTGGCTTCATGAGGTTCAAAGCGGTGAGATCTTTTAACGCTATACCAGGTTGTAGCTGAAGCATAGAAACAGGATCTATACCGACAACCATGAAGTTTGCGCCATTTTCATCAGTGATACGATGGTGATCAAGAGGAGAACACTGTTGAAAACCTTCACGGCGAAGTTGGATATAAAAGCCTTGCGGGATTTTATTGGCGTTGTGTTTTGGTCGAATACGGTAAGGAAGAGGATTCGAAAAGAGTTTTTCGCCATGCGCATAGCTTTGCTTGGCGTGTTGGTTGATAGCAGTAACACCAACCAAAAGTGATACGCCGAGGGTTAAACCAAGCCATACCAAAATAATCTGCAGTGGGTAACGTCGATAGTGACCGAGTAGTGCCTTAACTACGGGCCATAACATGCAGTTGCCCTCCTTGCAGACGGATCCTACCATCCATATGCAGAGCTACTTTTTCACTGTGTGTTACCAACAGCAACGTACATTCTAATTGACGAGCCAAAGAGGTCAGCAAACGCATTACCGCTTCTGCATTACGCTCATCTAAACTACCGGTCGGCTCATCGGCCAGCAATATTTTTGGTTCCATATAAAGCGCACGCGCAATGGCCACACGTTGTTGTTGGCCACCAGACGCTTCTTCAGGGTAACGGCCAAGTAAAGGCATAAGATCTAAAGCAGAGAGAATCTGTCTCCAGAGACCTTTGTCTTCAGGTAAGCCTTTTAACTGGCGGCAAAAACGGATGTTATCGGCAATATTTAACGTTGGCAATAAGTTGAATTGCTGAAAAATATGGCCAATGTTGTTTCTGCGATAAGCGGTGCGGTCACGCTCGGTTGAGTCGTGCATATTGAAGTGAGGAAAAGCGATTTCACCTGAGTCCGCTAGGTCTAAGCCCGCGATAAGATTCAGTAAAGTACTTTTACCTGAACCGCTTTCTCCCATTAATGCCAGCTGGTCACCTTGGTTTAATGTTAATTCAGCACCTTGCAAAACAGGGTGAAACTCCCCCCCATCGACATAGCCTTTACATAGGTCTGACAGCTTTAACATTAAACAGCTCGCATTAGTTAGAATTTGGAAGGAGAATCTACACTAATTCCCTGTTAGGAGGAAGTATTTTGAATGATAGATCACACGCCAACGATAAAGTGATGCGATTGGTGCGCCCTACTTCAACTTCCTATCAAGTTTTTAATCCATTTTCTTGTTTTCATGCGATAGAGCGACCCGCCCCACTTGAGGACTTCTTCCGTTAGGAAAAGCAGATATACCCACTCAGGTGGAAACTTAAAATAGATAGCCGCGATGGCTGCCAATGGGATACCGATCACCCACTGAGCAATCAAATCTTGATAGAGGCAGAACTTCACATCACCACCCGCTCTCAACACCCCAACGATCACAGTCAATGGCACCGAGCGAATGACAATACCCACACAGAGGATCAGAATGAACTTCTCTGAGAGGGCTCTGGTTTCTTCCGTCAGTGCGCTAAAGGCATTAAGTATTGGCGTTTGAACGAAATAGAGAAAAACGGCTACAACAATACTAGTTAAGAAACACAAAATTGTTAAGCCAAGCGCTTGATAGTAAACCGCTTCATTGTTTTTCGCACCAAGTTGATTACCCACCAAAACAGCTGCCGCATTCGAAAGGCCAATCAATAAACTCAATGAGATAGATTCAACCGGCGTCATGACCGATAGCGCAGCCAGACCTTGAACGCCCGATTGCCCCATGATCGCGTGGTAAGCAAACAAACCACCCGCCCATGCTAAGAAGTTAAACGTGGTCGGCAGAGACAGCTTCAAGAAGCGAACCACCTTATCAATCGAAGCTGCCGCTTTAATATCGCAAAACTTAAATGCTAATAAATGCTTAGAGAAATAGAGATAACCAAACAAAGTCGCGACTTCAATCGCGCCACTCAGTACCGTCGCAATCGCCGCACCTTTGATTCCAAGCGCAGGAAAGCCTAAGTTACCGAAGATCAGCACCCAGTTTAAGAACACGTTAGACAGGATGCCGATACCGCTGAAAAATGTACTTAGCCCGGGTTTGTGCATCGCTCTCAAACCCACAGCCATACTGCTGACACACGATACCGCTAGCATGCTAAATGACGTAATTACGATGTATTCAACGCCTAAGTTGATGACCTCTTGAGAGTCGGTCGTCACGCCCATGATTTGTGCAGGAAATGAAACGAAAAACGCGATAGTCAGTAAAGCAAACAGTGTCGACACCAGCCACGTCAGCGCAGTGCTTTCTCTCACACCTTGTCTGTTACCCGCGCCCCAATATTGAGCAGTAAGAAGAGCACCGCCCGTGGTAACACCCACCAGCATAATGGTCGTCACGAACATCGCTCGGCTCGCCACCCCCACAGCTGCGATGTCTGCTTCGCCAAGTTGGCCCAACATCAATACATCCACCAAGCCTCGGCTTGAAAACATAATGCTCTGCAAGGTGATGGGCAGTGCAATCGCAATAAGCCTGCGAACAAAATCACCTCGTGTGTGATGAATAATTGAAGAGAGCAACATAGAGAGATACCTAAACGGAACGTATTGATGAATAAAGATAAATATCGCGCTATTATATCAATGTTCGGTTTTTAACCACAGATATAAATGGAGTAACAATGAAGAAAGTACTGGTTTTAGGGGCTTCTGGATATGTTGGTTCGCAACTCCTCCCTCTCCTGCTTGAGCAAGGCTATCAAGTCACGGCAGCAGCAAGGCATATCGACTATTTAAAGGCACGGACCGAGCCTCACGAAAGCTTATCGCTTGAGTATCTTGATCTGGCCGATCAAGCTGCGACACAAGCCTTAGTCCCCGACTTTGATCTTATCTTCTTTCTCGTCCATGGCATGGCAGAAGGCCACGACTTTATCGATTATGAGCTGAACTTAGCCCGTAACTTTGTTTCTGCTCTTGGGCCAAAGAATCAACACGTCATCTACCTGAGTTCTTTACAGCCTCAGACTGGTGATTCAGAGCACCTTCAAGCGAGAAAGAAAACCGGCGAATTGCTTCGTAAAGGGCCTGTACCCGTTACCGAACTTCAAGCTGGCGTGATCATTGGCCCAGGATCTGCGGCATTCGAGATCATGCGAGATTTCGTGTACAACTTGCCGATTATGATTGCGCCAAAATGGGTTGACTCTAAAGCCAACCCGATTGCTTTGCAGAACCTGAACCACTATTTACTAAAACTCGCACAAGACACGCCTAGCGAAAGCCAAACCTTTGAGGTTGGCGGGCCGGATATTGTCTCTTACCGAAACCAATTTGCTCATATTGCTAAAACCGCCGATCGTCCACTCAAACTATGGGCGACATCGCTACTGACACCAAAGATTGCTTCATATTGGTTAGGCGTGGTGACTTCTGTACCGTCTAACATAGGTAGAGCACTACTTGCAGGCTTAAAGCACGACTTCATCGCCAGTTCGACCATCATTAGAGAAAAGTACCCTCAGAAGCTTATCTCGTTCGAAAATATGGTTGAACAAGCCATTCACGCTGAAGGAAACTTTGTCAAAAGCAATGTATGGGGCTTTGATAAAACCGCATTCAAACGCTGGCAAGCTGGGTATGGCTATTACCCGAAGAAAACAGGCGCAAGTATCACCTCAAGCGCTTCATTGGAATCGCTTTGGCATGTTGCTCAGCAAATCGGAAGCCCGAAGCAAGGTTACTTCTTTGCTAACACTTTATGGCGCACACGCGAATGGTTGGATGTTCTTTTCGGTGGCGGTGTACCGGTTCGACAAATGCCAGAAGGGCCCAACCTAAAAGTCGGTGACAAAATCGATTCATGGAAGGTCATTCGCTGTGAAGAGAATCAGTTTTTATCCCTGCTTTTCGGTATGAAAGGCCCCGGTTTAGGGCGACTCGAGATTACCGTCTCTGACCACGGTGACTCTCGCGAGCTGAACATTTCAGCGTGGTGGCACCCTAAAGGCTTTCTAGGGTTACTGTATTGGTTTGCTATGATGCCAGCCCACCTGTTTATTTTTAAAGGCATGGTGAAGGCAATTGAGAAGCAGGCTAAAGAACAGGATTAAAAGCAGATGCGAGATTCGGGTAACGGGATGCGAAAAGACTTAACAGCAAATTAGCGACACGCGCTATGAGAGACAAAAAAGAGCGGATAATTCCGCTCTTCGTATCTCTCATCTCGAATCCGCTATTAGCCGATAACGCTAATTGGGATCTCAGCCAGTTGGTTGCCTTGGTTAGCAGGGTAAACGATGTATTCACCGTGATACTTCACCGCAGACTTATAGTCCGTTACTTTGTGAAGCATGAAGCCCGCTTCCATCGCCGCTTGGATGAACTCAGCATGGTTGCCACGAACAAACCAGTTCATTGGCTTAACCATCAACTCCCCGTCGAAAGAGTCGTCACACTGTTTACCGCATAAAGCAAAAGAGTGCTCGCCATCGGTGAAGAATTGAATCTTGCCGCCAGTCGTTAGCTCGTCTTCACTCGATACGCTCCAACCCATCTCGTACATTTTGTCCATGAACGCTTCAACATCACTGTCTTTTAGCGTTTTAGGCTCTTCGCCTTCAGGGAAAAAACGTCCGTAAAACGCAGAAATACGTTTAAAGGTAAAAGTTAAATCAGAGTTGTTGCCTTTTGAGCGACCCTGTTTCTGCCAGCGAACTAAGTCAGGCACAATCACGCGATCATAAGCTTGAGATTTAATCGCTTTTGTTACCCAACGAACAAGATAAAGGTTGTTCGCGATAGGTGCGTCGATCGCTTTACCAGACTTATGCAGAGCATACAGCTCGCCCAGCGCATCGTTCACTAACTTCTGAATTTCAATATAGTATTTTGACATTATGCCTTCTTTCCTAATGTCCAATATAGTAATGCTGACAGTATTGCACATGCTGCCATCATCATAGCCATTGGCCCTGCAGTGTCACTTGGTAGCATAGCAACAATTGCCCCCACTACAGAACCAGTACCAAATCTTAATGTGCCTGCAAGCGAAGAAGCTGTGCCGGCCATATTCGGGTATCCGCTTAAAAGCAGTGCCATTGAGTTACTACCAATGGTAGACAGTGTGCCGATAAACAGCATCACGAATGGCACAATACCCCACAAACCGATATCTAACATCCAACCGACTAACAGACCTAAGCCCGCAAACAGTTGAATGGTTAAACCGACTCTGAGCATAGCGTGAGAGCCCACTTTCTTAACGATTCGACCGTTGATGCTCGTCATCAAGATCATAGCAACAATATTCAAGCCGAACAGGTAGCCAAACAGATCAGGGCGAACGCCATAGATATCGATGTAAACGAATGAACCTGCCGTTAAGAACGCAAACATCCCTGAAAATGAGAATGCACCAGAGAAAATCAGGCCCATCGCCGTTGGGTTCTTACACAGTCGAGCATAGTTACGAATCGTTGTTTTAAAGCGCAATGGTTGTCGGTTTTCTGCAGGAAGCGTTTCTGGGATCTTCATCGATACCGCCAGAATCACGATCACCGCAAAAATAGCCAGAACCCAGAAAATTGAACGCCAACCGAACCACAACGCTAAGTAACCGCCAATCATCGGAGCAACCAATGGCGCAACTGTCATCACCAAAGTAACGAAAGACATGGTTCTTGCGAAATCTTCACGATCGAACATATCTCTTACCACCGCTTGGATGATAACGGCCGCCGCAGCACCAGCAAAACCTTGAGCGGTACGGATGTAAGTCAGCGCTTCAATGCCATGAGTTGTCGCACTCACCATAGAAGCGATAGCAAACAAGAACACACCAATAAGCAGTACAGGCTTGCGACCATAGCTATCCGCCAACGGGCCATGCAGCAACTGCCCCAGCGCGAAACCTGCGGTATAGGCTGTTAGCGTGATTTGTACCTCACCCGCCGTCACACCAAGATCTTTAGCAATGGTCGGCATCGCTGGCAGATACATATCAATGGCTAGCGGAGTAAGTGCACCAATCGCACCTAGAATCAAAAACAGCACTAAGCCTAATTGAGGTGTTTCTAGTTGGGAGCTTTGGCTCTGTGAGGTCGATGTTTGCATGGTTCTCCGAATGTTCAACTGATAGAGCTAGGGACTAGCGTGAGTACGCGAGTCAAAGATTGGCTGAGACTTTCCTAGTACCAGTCAACATCATCAGCCGACGCTATCCATGGTCGGCTTTACAACGAAAGGGCTATTTCCAGCAAAAGTGGTCTCTTGTTAAGAACAATTTCTTGTTAAGAGCAACTTCTAGCTAAGGACTACTTCCAGATTGAATCGACTTCTTCTTGCGTTAGGTAACGGTATTCACCTAACTCTAAAGATTCGTCCATCTCAATTTCGCCAATACGTTCACGGTGTAGTGCTTCTACCTTGTTACCAAGAGCAGCAAACATACGTTTAACTTGGTGGTATTTGCCTTCGTGAATCGTTAGCAATACTTCACGCTCTGCACGAACTTCTAGGTGTGCAGGAAGTGTTAGGCCATCTTCGCTCTTAAGCTGGATGCCCTCTTTGAATTTTTCAACGTAATCGTCTTCAACAGGTTCAACCAACCACACACGGTACGTCTTCTCGCACTTGTGCTTTGGCGAAGTGATACGGTGAGACCACTTACCATCGTCTGTAATCAACACAAGACCTGTTGTATCAATATCTAGACGACCAGCAAAGTGCAGCTTGTCCATTTTGATTTCATCAAGTAATTCAAACGCGATACGATTTGCGCCATCTTCATGCGAACAAACAAAGCCTTCAGGCTTATAAAGCATGATGTAACGTGGGCCGTGAACATTCAGTTCATTGCCTTGCCATTCGACAACGCACTCTTCAGTTACCTTGAGTGAACCGCTTTTTTGAATGACATCATTTACTGTCACTGCCTTGGATTTTAATAAGTGTGTTGCTTCTCTTCGAGTGACGCCTAATGCATCGCACAGAAATTTATCTAAACGCATGAATACCTCAACTAATCTAAGTCGGGTATTATAGTCACCTTTGCTCAATTAGTTGAGCTATTTCACACTATTTGTTTTCCTTCTTACAAGACGCGATATGTATACACTCCGCCCGTACCAAGCTGATTCTGTAAAATCAGTGATTCATTACTTCAGAAAACACCAAACTCCGGCAGTGCTCGTGCTTCCGACAGGTGCAGGAAAAAGCCTTGTGATTGCAGAGTTAGCAAGGCTTGCGAAAGGTCGAGTGTTGGTGCTTGCTCACGTAAAAGAGTTGGTTGAACAGAACCATGAAAAGTATGAAGGTTACGGGCTGAAAGGCTCGATTTTCTCTGCGGGTTTAGGACGCAAAGAGACCGACCAACAAGTCGTGTTTGCTTCGGTGCAATCTGTGGTGCGAAATCTCGATTCATTCTCTAACCAATTTTCGCTGTTGGTTATCGACGAATGCCACCGTGTTCCCGATGAAAAGACCAGTAGTTATCAGAAAGTCATCACTCACTTACGCGAGAATAATTCGGGCATCAAGGTGCTTGGATTAACAGCGACCCCATATCGTCTTGGGATGGGTTGGATTTATCAATACCACACTCGCGGTCAAGTGCGTTCAGATGAGCCACGTTTCTTCCGCGACTGTATCTTTGAGCTGCCGATTCGTTACCTGCTCGATGAAGGTTTCTTAACTCCTGCAAGCATGATTGATGCACCCGTGTTGAGCTATGACTTTTCGCAATTAAAGCCCGCGAGCACTGGTCGCTACAAAGAAGCAGAACTCGACATGGTGATCGAGCAATCGAAACGAGCGACCCCACAGATTGTCGATCAGATTATTCACCTAGCCCAAGATAAACTAGGCATCATGGTATTCGCTGCGACCGTTCGACACGCGCAAGAGATCCTCGGCTTATTGCCAGAAGGTGAAGCTTCAATTGTGATTGGTGATACACCAACTCTCGAACGTGACCAAATTATCAGCGACTTCAAAGAACGTAAAATCAAGTTCTTGGTTAACGTATCGGTATTAACCACAGGTTTTGATGCGCCACACGTCGATTTAATCGCGATTTTGCGCCCGACAGAATCCATCAGTTTGTATCAACAAATCGTTGGCCGTGGCTTACGCCTATCTCCGGGTAAAAAAGAGTGTTTGGTGCTCGACTATGCGGGCAACAGTTACGACCTCTACCAACCTGAGGTTGGCGACCCTAAACCCGATTCAGACAGTGAAATCATCACCATCCCTTGCCCTGCGTGCGGCTTCAATAATAACTTTTGGGGCAAGCTAGACAGCAATGGCTTCTTGCTTGAGCACTTTGGGCGCAAATGCCAAGGCTACTTTACCGATGAAGACACGGGCGAGCGCGAGCACTGTAATTATCGCTTCCGAGCGAAATATTGCGGTGAATGTGGTGCTGATAATGACATTGCTGCGCGCATTTGTCATGAGTGCGATGCAACCTTAGTCGACCCAGACAAAAAGCTAAAAGAAGCACTGAACCTAAAAGATGCCTTGGTATTTGAATGCTTGGAAATGGACCTCAACGTGCTTAAAGACGAGAAAGGTAAATCACAACTTAAGGTCACCTATCGCGGAGAAAACCAAGCGCAAGTGCATGAGTTTTGGTCATTAACCAGCAAAAAGCAGAAGCAGAACTTCAAAGACCAGTTTGTTCGCCCTCACCTTGCAGACAGACATCGCCCTTTCGAAGAAGCCTCACCGACGAAAGTGGTTGCTCACCAACATAGATTCCGCCCACCTCAATTCGTGATTGCCCGTAAAGTCGGACGCTTTTGGAAAATGAGAGACAAGATATTCGAAGACGAACTACAGCAGCGTTAAGGTTAAGAATAAAAGTAAGTCTTACGTTCTTAACACTCGGCAATTAATCTTATGTATTAAAGCCTGCGCCATTTAAGCGTTAAGTTTTTCGGTATCAAATTCTCATTATTAATCAGGTTCACTTTCTGTTCAGAATTACTTTTTTATACTGAACGCTATCAACCTTCTCTAGGATTCGCTATGTTTAGTAAAGCTATGATTTCTTTGTTTTCTATAAGCTTAGGCTTATTTGTTTCTGCTGGCGCATGGGCTGACTCACATCATAATGGTCATGAATTAGTGCAGGACGTTCATAAAGCAGGAACCAGCATCGAATTTGAAGAAGATCAAGACGAAGTCTATGAAGCCGTACGAGAAGGCTACATTCGCCCTTTCTCAGAAATGTATGCGGCGGTTGAAAACGATCTTCATGGCAGAATCATTAAAGTAGAACTAGAAGAAGATGACGACATTTGGGTGTATGAACTAAAAATCAATTACCAAAACAACATCATCAAAGTCGAATACAACGCTGAGACGTTAGAAATGCTTATGATCAAAGGCCGCAACTTTAAAGACGCAATTAAACACGGCGACTAGTTACGTACGACGAAGAGCTAAGCACGACGAACAGTCATTAGAAGAAATTAGAAGAACAATTATGAAAATTTTAGTCGTTGAAGATGAGCCTCGTTTGGGCCAACAAATTATTGAAACACTTGAGGGGGCCGACTGGGTTCCAGAGCTCTCTCAAGATGGTATCGACGCACTCTACCGTGCAACGTCAGAAGAATGGGACGCGATTGTCCTCGATTTAGGTTTACCTAAGCTTGACGGCCTAACGGTATTAAAAGGCATTCGAGACGAAAACATCAACACGCCAGTGATTATCTTAAGTGCTCGTGACACGCTAACTCAACGTGTTGAGGGCTTGAACGCCGGTGCTGATGACTACCTAACTAAGCCATTTGAGATGGTCGAGCTGATTGCCCGTATCCGAGCTCAACTGCGCCGAGCATCAGGCAGTGCTGCTCCGATACTTCAAATCGGTGATCTAAGCCTAGACACACGCAGTTCTAAAGTGTTGTGGCAAGGTCAAGCAGTTAGCCTCACGGCGCTGGAATATAAAGTTGTCGCGTACTTCATGCATAACCAAAACAAGGTTATCTCGCGCACTGAGTTGGTTGAGCATATCTACAAGCAAGACTTCGACCGAGACTCAAACACGGTTGAAGTGTTCATCGGTCGTATTCGTAAGAAAATCGCACCAAAGATCATCAAAACCGTTCGTGGCCTTGGCTACCAACTGAATGCTGAATAGCTCAGTCGTCAATCACGCCAAGAGCAACCATTAATTAAGTGGACAGCCTGTTCTGATCATCGCAATACGATAAGTTACGATGAGCAAAGGCAGGTTGGAAATGCATGAATCTAAAGAAACGAACACTTAAAAACATCAGTTTAAAAAGCCGCTTGCTCCTTGCTGCGGCTTTTTGGCTAGGTGCGATGATATTAGCGGCTGGTGTCGGGATTCCGAAACTTGTTAACGACTACCTCGTCGATGACATGAAGCAGCAGCTTGGCTTAACCATGGATGAGTTAACCGCCAATATCGAAACCAATGACAGTGGTAACCTGATCATGGCAGAGCGTCTGTCTGATCCTAGGTTCAACCAGCCCTACAGTGGTATTTATTGGCGCGCCGCTACCCAAGAGCAGATCATTCGATCTCGCTCGCTATGGGATAAAGACCTCACCATCAAGCGTTCACCGATTCACACATCAGTCAAAGGGCCAGAGAAAGAAAAACTGATTTACATCGAGCAAGATATCTACCTGCCTGAACTGAGCGACCCTGTCACGATCACCATTGGTATTGATGAAGATCCATTAGAATCCACACTGACCGAGCTTACTGGTCAAGTCTGGTTGATCCTAATGTTGCTGTTTGTTGGCGTGCTGATGTTGATCGGTATTCAAGTCAGTTGGTCGTTATTACCGCTCAGCAAGATGCAACGCGAACTGGTAATGCTAAGAAACGGCGAGCAACAAGGGTTAAGCGATAACTACCCGAAAGAGGTTTCTCCATTAGTCTCTGACCTCAATGCCCTGCTCTTTCACTATCAAGAGTTATTAGAACGAGCTCGTAACCACGCGGGTAACTTATCTCATGCGTTGAAAACACCGCTTTCAGTTCTAAAAAATGAGATAGAGCGACTTCCAGAGGATGACAAGGCACTGCTGCAACAGCCCATTCATCAGATTCAAAGCCAAATTGATTATCACCTTGGCCGCGCTCGTATGGCAGGTGCAATGAACATTCTTTCGGTGAAGTCTTCACCTTGTGAGCGTGTTGAAGCTATCTCAATGGCGTTTGATAAAGTCTACGCAGCCAACGAAGTCACCATAATTAACGAGCTAGACTCTGAGATTGAAGTGGCGGTAGAAAAAACCGACCTTGATGAAATGGTCGGCAACCTACTCGAGAACAGTTACAAGTGGGCTGGCAGCATTATTCGCGTCCATGCAAATGAACTCGACGATGGCAACATAGAGTTGGTGATTGAAGATGATGGCCAAGGCATTCCTGAAGAGAAGCTTGAGCAAGTGACCAAACGTGGCGTCCGACTTGATGAAACCACACCAGGAACAGGCTTAGGGCTTAATATCGTAAATGAAATGGCACACAGTTACCGAGGCAGCCTAACGCTCAGCAAGAGCTCAATGGGCGGCTTAAAAGCTTCTCTGGTGCTTAAAGTAAGTAAAGGCTGAACAAGCTAAGTAAAAGTTAAACACAATAAGCCCTAACGTAATGCTAGGGCTTAATTCTATCGACCTTATATACAACTCTATATATCGTTCACAGCAACATCCAAAGTTTGTGAATTATCACTAAGGGTCGTTGCTCCAATCGTTAATACCCGGCCATCAGTGTAATATTCATGATCGTCATTGATCACTTCCACCGTTGCTAATGGGTACTTGTCTAACTCGATGTCTGGTAGTAACGTTCGTATCTGATTAGCAAGCCGATCTCGCTCTTCATCAACATTAGGGTCAATGTTATGAAGCACGGTCACAATGCCTGAGTAAGGCGTGACTTTAAGGCCATCATCATAGCTAATTGCGCCTAACCACTGAGGCTGGTTAGTTTTAATATCAACACCTGCACGCCACCAACGAATATGGCTGCGCTTCATCAGGTTACCCGGCAATTGAAAAGCCATATCTTGCGGCTTGTCTCGCCAATATAAATCAGACACTGGCGGCGTTTTTTCTCTAAGCAATGCGAGATAACCAACCCATTCAATCTCATTTCGAGAGAAGGTTTGATTCTCTATCCAGCCTAATTGCTTCATTAAGTCTCTTGGGGTTGCTCCAACATAAATTACGTTGATCGCTTGCGCCGAGTAGAACGAAGATTTACCGGGGAACGCTTTATAGGTAACCGAGTTCCAGTCGACTTTGTTTATTTGAGCCGTATCTGGTTGATTCTGAAAGTCATCCGCTTTCCAGAAAAAGTGAGCGTAGTTCGCAAACAATACCCACGCCAACAACAGCGCACTAGACTTAAGTACTAAGCATCGCCACTTCATTCGGTAACCGATAATGGTGAAGACTAATACCGCGAACACACCAACGATCAAGCTATTATGCTCCGAGATAAATATCTTAAGGCTATTAAGCCACGGGAAGTTTTCAACGCCGTGCGCCAGTAACATGCCCCAAGCAATGAACTGCCCTCCACCAAGGGCCAAACCGATAAACGCCAACACACTAAAATTACGCCACGGTACACGATGCGAGCCAGCTATAAATGGCACAACCCAAGCGATAGGCCCTAATAAACGAGCAAAAAGAATGATGTATGTGCCTTTGCGAGCAACCAGATAGCGGCAGCGCGCAATTAATCTTTTGGTTTTAGGGCGAAACTTAATGAGCCTTCGTTGCACCTTAACACCGTATTTATAACCAATGAAATAACTGAGTTGATCACCAAGCAAACCACCTAGCATCACCAAAACCAACGCCATCCATGCACCTGAATACAGTTGAAAGCCCGCTGCGATAAAGAACGGCTCTCCCGGTACAAATAGGTTTGGGCCAATGAGAGCATCACCCAATGCTCCCAGAAACAACCCTAGTCCATCAAACATAACAACCTCAATGCTTACTGTTCTTTGTAGTGACCAAACTTGTAGTTCATCTCGTTATTACGCATTTCTCCTTTAAAGAAGCGTCTTACATTGGCTTTAAGATAAGTAGAGCCTGTCTTCACAACGCCATCTTGGTCTAAGCGACGAGGGTCAAAACCAAAAGTCATATTTAGGAATCTAAATCGCCATGTTTTGCTCGCACGTTTTACGTAGTCACAATCTTCACACAGGACGATCTCTTCATCAAAACCGCCGATCTCATCATGCGCCCGTTTAGTCGAGAAAATACATGCGCCAATCGCCGTCGGGAAAAAGAACTGAGTAGTAAACAAGCCTGCGTTAAATAGCCCGTAACCAAACTTGTGTACAAGCGGCAAACCTTTCGAGCTCATGTACACACCCGCCACTTCAAGCTTCTTCTCTTCTAGTTCATAAAGCGCTTTCGCAAGGAAGTTTCGAGGCAAGCTCACGTCAGCATCTAAGAAAAGGATTCGGTTGTATTGCGCCAATGAAGCACCCGTGTTTCGGCCAAGGCTCACACCACGGTTTTCCATGTGATGCACCGTTAATTTTGGCAACGCGTTTTCATAAGCTTGCGCCACTTCTCTGGTGTTATCTTCACTGTTCGAGTCGACAACAATCACTTCAAACTCTTGGTGGGTTTGCACGCTCAACTCTTCCATTAAGCGGCTAATGCGTTTCTCTTCGTTTAGCGTAATTACGACAATGCTTACCGGTTTCATATTTTCACCTATTCATTCTGCTGTTTAATTAACACTAAGATTAACGAACTAAGACTTAACCAAGTCTTAGGCAAACATTAATTTTCCGTTCATTAACTTGATGATTTAGCAGTGATATAAATAGATAAGGATTGCGATGTAAAAGGGAGTAAAATGCGCTAAACAAGCGTTAGCGAACGTTTTATCTCCAAACGAACCCATTATCGAAGGAAATTCACTTTGAGATGGGCTTCTGACTTGCTCATATTGGAATGTGATGTTAGTATCCGCGCTCGCTTAAGCATGAACTTTTATGTTTAAGCATTACCACACACTCAAGGTCGCATTGAGGTGTGAAGTTAATTTTTACTAATTTGAGAGTAAAACTATGAAATTTGAAGCAGTAGTACGTACTGAACTAGGTAAAGGTGCGAGCCGCCGCCTACGTCACGCTGGTAAATTCCCAGCTGTAATCTACGGTGGCGAAGCTGAAGCTGTAGCTATCGAACTTGTTCACGCTGACGTGATCAACCAAATGGACAAGCCTGAATTCTACGAAGCAATCACTCTACTGATTGACGGCGCAGAAGTTAAGGTTAAGCCACAAGACGTTCAACGTCACGCGTTCAAGCCAAAAGTTGAGCACATGGACTTCATCCGCATCTAATTCCCTACCAAGGAATAAGATTGGATTAATCCAGCCTTCTGCATAGAAAAGATAATCGATCTTACCAGTCGAGAAATCTAGAAATTCGAAACCCCGATGCTACCAACATCGGGGTTTCACCGTTTTTGAGCCCTCAAAAAACGTCCAAAACATCTTATCGAATCCAAACTAAAGATACCTACCCACGCGCTCTACTTCTTTCAAAGCAATACCATCGGCTGCTATACCAACAGGAGCTGAACCTAGTGAATACCACTTAACATCATCAGTCTCTTGAGCGGTGATATCTCCTTTCCAGTCACTCACGATAAAATAATGAATCAACTGAAGTTCCTTCGTAGGATGGTAAAGCGAACACAAGTATTGGTAATCAATCGGAACAACATTAAGCTCTTCATCAAGTTCACGAAACAGCGCCTGAACCTGGTTTTCACCGTGTTCAATATGGCCGCCAGGTATAGTGATTAAACCGGGATCGGTCTCCCTAGACTCACTACGCTTTTCTAGTAATACCTGCGATTCCTTCAGCATGATAAAAGAAACACACTCGTGGACATCCATCTAATTTTCCTAAAGCCGTTACAAAGGTAGTTAAGTTTGTTGTTCTAGCTTGTGTTAATGCTTAATTTACAACAAGCTTTTTACTCAGCCTTTCATACAATTCAAAAGCTTCTGTTTTAGATATCAAATTTCCGAGAGCGTATTGATGAGCTAGCTCAATATCGTCGCTTTGATTGGAGTAATAGCGCTTGGCGACTGCAGCACACTGGCTCAGGTTGGTGTACCAGCTGCCGTCTTGCTCAGCCACAAAGTAATACGCAACTCGAACCAACTTCTTTCCAATCACCTTAGCGACATCCGCATCAGTCATTGTTTTGAAACTCGAGGGCATTTGCTCAAGAAAAGTAGACAAGTCACCATTGAGAGCTTGAGCGATTTCAATGCTTGGTTTGTATAGTGGGAACTCATTAGATAAATCATTCCCCCAAACACAACAGCAGCAATGCTTGAGCCAAAAGTGCCAGTGATACTTTTCCGTGGGTTGCAGAACATCCCGCAGGAAGCCAGGATCGATATCAAGCTTGGTCACTTGCGGATAGGTTTGGGGTATGGTGTCGGAAAGTAGGTTAAATACTTCCTTTTCTCTCTGACCAACAGGCGTAGCGAGTACGATAGAAACATCCAAATCAGAGCTACCAACAATGGCCGTTCCTCTAGGCACGCTTCCATACAAGTAGATACCATCAACTTGACTTGGAAGTTCTCTTAGCAACGAATCAACGACTGCTGACACCACTTCTTGAAATTCAGGCGCAATGTTCTTTGGCGAATAAAGATTTTGAATGAACCCTTCTCGATCGAGTCCTCTATCTAGCTTCTGCATACCACTTTCCTCACTAAGCCTTTTTCCAATCAGAACGTAGAACCGCCAACACAACTGTATCCCACCATTGACCTTTGAAGAATCGATGATCTTTAAAACACGCTTCTTGTTTCATTCCTAGTGACTTACATAATTTAATCGCAGCCAAGTTCTTGCTGATGGTTTCAGCGTAGATACGGTGTATGCCTAACTCTGAGAAACCAAAATCAGCGAGGGCTTCAGAAGCTTCTATAGAAAGCCCTTTTCCCTGAATTTCCCTTGAGAAAGCACAGCCCATTGAAGCTTGTTTATCGCGTTCAAGACGTAAACAAACGGTTCCAATAAACTTCCCCGAATCTTTGCTTTCAACCGCTAGCTGATAGGACTGGCGTGGTACTTCCAAAGCCTGTGCAACAAACAACTGGGTTAGCTCTCGATATTTGTTAGGTTCACAATCACTTTCATCATAGAAACGCTGATACTTAGCGTCTTGAGACATCGCAACAAAGGCACACTCGTCTTCGAGACTCATATCTCGAAGAATCAACCTGTCAGTTTCCAGCTTAAACATCAAAATTCCTTTTTATCTTATAGCCTTGAAAGGAAAAGTCTCGGAGGTGTTTACTCGTATACTTTCCCGTTATGCTTCAACCAACCATGAGTGTGATGATTACGAGGGTCTTTGTGCGTCCAGTGCATTGCGCCACCTTTCTTGTTCCACAATCAAATGTCATTTGGGCTGACTAAATAAGTCCCTATCTAGCGGTGCTTGTATTGAGTCGGACAATAACCTCTCGAAACGTCCGAACTGCGTAGTTTTACATGCTTGGTCGAGCGCCCAGAAACACGTGAGCGCCACAGCTTAAAACTGCCAAGCTTGAGATGGCTACGCATGAAACGAATCACTTGTGATTCATTTAAACCAAATTGGTGCTCTATTGCCTCAAATGGAGTTCGGTCTTCCCACGCCATTTCGATAATTCTTGATTCATTCTCTTTAGATAGCATCATGCATACTCTTCCTTTATAAACTGGAAGAAATACGCCCGTCTTAGATTTAAAGATCACAAGTGACCACTTTGAACCACACGACTTATAAAGTTCAATAAAACAACAAGCTAACTCAAATTATGGCTATTTGCTTTCCAGCCACTCAGAACGCAATAGACCATACTTAATCGAGTCATAATACTCGCCTTGGTAATAACGCACTTTTCTTAGCCTAGCTTCTTGCTGGAAGCCTAATTTGAGGGCTAGTGACATCATCCGCGGATTACCCGACCAAGTGGTTAAACCGACACGCTCTATCTGCTTGTTTTCGAATAGGTAAGATACCCAAAGAGGAAGAGCTAACGCAGCAATACCCTTCCCCCAATAGTCGGAGTTATAAATGACTACTCCGACTTCAAGCCAACGTGTCTCTTCACACTCCCAATAACAACTGACGGTTCCTACAGGCACATCGTCTACAACCACCAACTGTAAGTCGGATCCATTGAGTAACCGTTGAAACGAACGGCTTTCAAATTCGTCTAATGACGGGTGGGAATATGGGAAATAAGGGCCGTTAAACTTCGTCCACTCATCGTTTGAGATAACCAAAGCATAAATGGTGGCTAATTCGCTAGGCATGGCGGGCCTAATACTTACCTGCATTTTCTCTCCTTGGTTTGCTGCTTAGGTTTGGTTCTTGGTCTAACTTCTAGAGGGATTAGTCGCGACCACAGCAGTCATTAATCTCATAATAACCATTAATAATAAAGTAACTAAATCGGATGACTACCAATCTAGCAGCTAGGCAATCATGGGGTTAAATAAGCTTGTGCGAACTCTCTAAGCACTCTCGCATTATTGTGGTATTTGCTATCCCCGCACTTTGTGCCATCTACTCTGATGTCCGGGCTGGAATATGCAGGTATAACATCTCGCTCATAAGACATCACTGTGCCTCTGTCAGCACAAATTGTACCGAAGGAATATTGAGGAGCTCTTGGATAGGTTCCAGAAATGTAACTTTCTATACTATCAAAATCTTTCAATAACGTTTTATAGTCATGATTAGCACCACTTAAATGGCCAATTTCATGCTCCATTAAGTAATCAGGGCAGTTTATCGCTAAAGAAAAAAAGGAGGATACCGAAGAAGACATACCACAATAATCAGACTCAAAGCTAAAATTATAATTAGAAAATACTATCCCAGTAAAAATGGGGACGCCGTCTTCTGTTGTTTCTGGAATCGGTTCTTCCATCGAGAGTTTTAATAACCTCTCTGCTGCGCCCAAATCTTGAAACCAAAGGCTGTCGATTTCAGACGTATAAGTCACCTTAGTGACTTTTCTCGTCATAGGGACGCAGGAGTTTTTTAACACCAGATTCGAATAGCTTTCCCATGTCGCTATTTTAGAGGCTATAAATGCTTTGGAATATTCATCTAACACCGATTCATCAACATAAAGGTGGATTTCTGTATTCAAAACCTCGCTCTGTACACAAGTAGGAAACTCGATGCTTTGAGCATTGGAGAGTCGACTATTGCTCAACACTATAATCAAAACACAACCAACTAACTGGATGAGCCTTTTAAAAGAACTCTCACTGACTCGTGTATTCATTTCCACCCTCTCCCTATATTCAAAACCACAAAGAGCATCAAAAACGCCGTGACTTAAGATTCATATCAACCCCCATTACACATATAAGCATTGGCCTCTCAAAGTAACCTGCACTACCTGTGTTTTTCAGAAAATAAAAAGCTCGCCATACAATGACGAGCCTTGTTGATTATGGGAGCTTAACGCTTATAAGACCTTAACCTTAACAGATCTAGCCACTAAGACAGCTGATCGCGTAAAGCCAATTCAACGTTTTTCAATACTTTGAACTCTTCTCGAGTACAACCGCGCGCCACGGAAACCCAATGGTCGCCAGTTTCATCGGCCCCTTTAAACTCTGCACGCAACTCATATCGTCGCCATGTAACAAACGCCAAAATAAAGGTCAGTGCAAGCATTGGTAAACCGAACTGAGGAACAAATGCCCAAGTCGCCGCCGAGAGGACTAAAGCCAACGAAACGATATTGATTGCGTTTTCTTTAAGACCCAATTGACGAATTTCTAACTGTTTGATTTTACGTAAGCTATACACATCTTTTTTAACTCGGAGTTCATCAGAACCCACCAGAAAGTCTGATGCTTTGTATGACCTACGAAGTCGCACTAAATTCGCTAACCTGTTGCGTGTTTGGTTCTTATTCATCGCCTTTCTCCATGTTATTTAAAGGTTAGTAAAAACTAATATAATCATGAAGTTAATGAACGAATTCTTGTTTTATAAATCAAACCAATATTAAAATCAAGCCTATGCCATTAATAACAATTATAACAACACCACTTAGCATATAAAATTCAAATAAAAAGAAGGCTTATTGAGGAGTCTACTCATCGTAAATCGATGTACTTTAGTTAAGTGAGATATAGGCCGATAATATTTCCAATAACCGACCAAACATACCAAACGGCGGGCATAATTCCTCCTGCTTTGTAACCACTTATTTCAACGCGATTTTTGCGACAAACTTCGTGTTCAAGGAATGCTGAACAGTGGTCACATAACGCTCCACTTGTCATAGGTCGCATAACTCCCTTGCCCACTATCCATCCGGCTTTTAAATACCTGAATCACTCAATTGAACATATCAATATAGCTTATCGATTAAGCAATTGATCTCATAATGTAGAGTCTGTACGCTTACACTATGCACACGGTTACCTAATGGAGATCACGATGAACGAACTACTGACATGCGCTATGGAACAGAAACAACGAACAACGGTGACGAGTTTATTCGCAAGAAATGGATTTAAGATCGCAACGACTGACTTTGATGATGTGACTTTCGAACGTGAAAATGTGTTGGTCAACGTTCGATTTGATTCCTCTTCTAACGTTGAATCGATTTCAACTCTAAACAACTAACGAGCTCACAAGCAGGTCGCTAAAATAATTGAATGGCCAACATTCGAGTCATTTTAGCGTATCTTGCAACCTGCCCTTTTCTACTTCATCCCCATCCTCTTCTCTTCCAAAAGCCACCGAGTGACAATTAAATCAATGACTCGCAATTCCATGAACTTGGCTTATATTTATTAATACCCTTTGTACAAAAATTCGAAATGATGCCTGTGTTCCTAACTCGGTTAATTTATGTCAGTACGCTCTGTGAAAGTTGCGATTCTCAGGCTTTGAACGACATTCTTCAGATTTCACACGACCGCAATAAGCAAAGCCATTTAACAGGCCTTCTAAGCCACAGTGATAAGTATTTCCTGCAATGTATTGAAGGTTCGAGAACCGCAGTGAATCATACTTACAATCATATCTTGAATGACACGCGACACAAAAACGTCATGATTTTATATTTCAAAGAGATCGATTGTAGGCAGTTTGGTGATTGGTCTATGGGTGATATTCCACAATCTAGCCTAACTGAACTGGTTAATTTACAGTTTTCAACATCAGACCAGTTCAACCCGTATGAGATGTCAGGAGAAAGTGCCTACCGAATGCTTCTGGAATTGAAACAGAATTTGCCATCAGAATAGATCTTCGACCCGACTTAATCCGTAGAGCGAGCAACAAAAAGCCCCAACGTATGGGGCTTTTTGCGTTTTATTGTAAAGGCAACTATTCGTTATTCTTCGGTGAACTCTAATCGCTCTCGCTGCTCACCGCTTCTTGTTCACTGCCAGCAAGAGCTTGCTGTTCGGCGGTAATATCAGATTCTTTGAACACAATGAACGCGCGGCGGTTTAATGCATCGGCTTTTTCAGAGCGTTCATTAATCGCAGGCTGCAACTTACCAAATGACTTCACTTCCCAGATAAACTGCTTAGGGTCGAGTTTGGTTTTGAGGTATTCAACCACCGTTTCTGCGCGGCGCTCTGCCAGCTTTTCATTGTAAGAAAGTGAACCCGATTGGTCGGTGTGCCCTGCCACCATTATGCTACCTTGCAGGCCGCTCAACTTCGTTGTGAAGTCATCTAACTGAGTTAGATCTTCTTGCTTGAGTACTGACTTATCGAAATCGAAGTGTGGCGTCATTGCCATATAAACTTTACGTTCTGGTTTTGGTGGCTCACAGAAAGGCATCTCTTCGTACTTCTGAGCTTCTTCAAACACAATAAATGCACGGCGGTTCTCCGCTCGGTCTTTATCTGTCTTACCAAACAGAAGAGGTTGAGTCTCACCAAGGTGTTTCACTTCCCAGTCATATTGCGTTGGGTCTAGTTGCCCTTTCAAATAATCTGCGACCGATTTAGCACGGCGCTGTGAAAGACGTTCGTTGTATTCCAGAGAACCTTTGTAATCAGTATGGCCGACAATCGTGATACGCCCTTTGAGGCCTCTGATCTCTTTAACAAAGGTATCCAAGTTGATCTTATCGAGGTCGCGTAATTGATATCTATCAAAGGCAAAATGCTCTGCGATGGCGATGTGCACCTCACGCTCTGGCGCCAAACACTCGCTGATTAAAAACTTAGACACATCGATGCCAGCAAACTTGTCTCGGTTCTCCTGACTCACATAGGTGTCGGTTGCACAGCCGGACAACAGCAAAGTACTCATCACTGCGCTTATTAGGAAAATAATTGTTTTCATCTTACTCTTAACTGTCACTTCGAATTCTCAACTCTTAACTTTCAAGCCACTTTTGGGCTGGCTTAGATCTTACCGACTAAGTTAATGAACACACCGGATGCGTCGTAGTCGTCATCATTGGTTAAGTCACTATCAAACGCAGAGAAGTTATAACCAATCCCCATTTTAAAGTTCTCGCCAATGTGCTTGTTCACCGAAACTAGCGCACCGTGTTCTAGCTCATCGTTGAGTGTGTCTGTTTTCCAGTGGTATTCACCCGTCACATCCCACTCTTTCATCACGCGATAAGAAGCGCTAAGTCCATATAGGTCGATGTCACTTTTAACCATCTCATTCGCACCAGATGCTCGTTCAAAAGCTTGCTGTTTGTCTTTATGGGCGTACTTAGTACCGACGTCCCAATGTTGGTCAATCGAATAGATCGCTTCAACTTCAATGATCTGACTGGTTTCGTCTTGATAATCCACATCGCGATCCAGTTGATCGAAATCTGCAATATACGTGTAGCGGCTCAGTAAATTGAGTCGATCGTTGTAGATCGGACGATACGCGAGGCCGCCAGTGGCTTCAGTAAATTGCGCCATGGTTTCGCCCGTAGTCTCGCTTTCGGTAATGGAGTAGTTGTACTTGCCGAACAATGTGTACTCTTCCGTTAAGTGATGCGTATAACGGTTGGTCGTCACGATTTGTTGAAGTTCTCGCTGAGCGATGTCAGGGTCGTCTTCACTCTTATCCACTCGGTATTCAAATTTGTGGCTAAGGGTTATGTCATCTAGGTCAATTGAGGCATTGAAACTGATGGATTCACGCTCTGTGGTAATGTTCTGGTCATCTTCAATTTCACCAAGCTGATAACCAATCCCCATCTCGACATCTTCCGTCACATCGTAGCCAAAGCCGTATGAGTCGATACGGCCATGACCATCATTTTCATCAACAAACTGGTTCTCTTGGTAAAAATCGACACTGCTGGTGAGGTCTGCACGCTGACCAACAATCACGTTGTTTTGGCCTTCGTAGTTATCATCTACATAAGTTACGTAGGTTGAGTGGTCATCGGATACATCGTAAGTCACAGTCGCTTCTGCTACTTGGCCTCGGTCGCCATCGGTGTATTCGCCACCAAGAGACAAGTCTTCCAACACTTGGAATTCAGCACCAATCGACGCGCTGTCGTTTTCGTCATAGTCATCCGACTGGTCGACGGTCTTTTGCCCTTTGACGTAAACGCTGTTCTCGCTGTCCCACATGTATTCCAAACGCACACCTGCTAAGGTCGCATCGCTGTGCTCGTCGTTTTGGTTAAGCTCTTCAGTTTGTTGCCCTGCCGCCGAAACTTTGATGTGCTCGGTGATTTTAACTTGAGTCTCGATCTCAATCGTTTCAGTATCTGTTTCTAGATTACCATCGACATCGCGCTCTTCATTGGTCGAGAAGCGAGAGAGAACCGCCAAGCGATCGGTGGCTTGCAAACGGAGCTCTGCACCGTAAGCTTCTTGTTCAAGGTCATCGCTGCTGCTTGCGTAGCTGTATCCCGCGTCTTTGTCTCGATACCAAAGCTTCAGGTCATTACCAACGGCACCAAAGATGGTTGGAGCAAGATCATAAAGGCTGGTGACAGCTGTGATTTGGACACTATCACCCTCGCGGTCTTCCAACGTGTCGCCAATGGGCGTAAAGGTTAAACCACCATCAGTAGAGACGAAATTCGACTCGGTTTGCCTACCTTCACTATGCGCAAACTCAGCCTTAATGTAAGTCCCTTCAGTGGCACGTAGCGTTAAGTCCGTACCGTAAGACTCGTAGTCTTGGTTGTCCTTTTCTTGAGTCGCATACGTCACGCCAACACCAACGTAATCGTTGATCCAACCTTTAGCACGACCACCGTAAGACATCGCATCTAATGAATCTGAACCTTGTGGAACATACTCATAATCGACAACCAGAAAGTTTTCGTAATCATCGCCGTTTTCAATCACGCTACCAAAGCTATCGGATAGGATGTTGTCGAGCGGCTTAGTCAGAATGATTCGACCTTGGTACGGGTCAAAGTCATAGTCGACGCCAGGCTCAAGTGGGATTTCATTCTGCACTAGGCCAGATTCATCTTTTACTTTGACGTAAACTTTGTCACTTCCAGGTACTGCTTCACCATGACGAAGGAAGTACAGAGAACCGCCCGTACCTAAGAACTCATCGTGTGCATACAAAGAGTCTGCTTCGGCAGTAAAACCGACCACGTTCAAACGATCTTCACCGTATTGTGTAGTATCGCGAGTACGATAATCAGCTTTGAAACCATAGAGGCTGCGGTTGTAATCGTTGTTCTCGGTGCCTGTTAAACCCGTGTTGTAGTTACCCCACAAGTATTGAGACTTATCGTATTCAACATTGAGGTAAACCTTGCCTTTGGTGTTGACCACTTTTTCGATGTTTGAGCTGTCACCATAGTTACCGTAATAAAGCTCATCGTCGTCTTCGAGGATATCGAACACATCCGAATCGTCGGAGGCGAACGGATGTTTGAACATGTCTTTGATTTCACTTTCTCGCGTATCAAAGTGAGTCGTTACACGAAGTTTGTCGCCAAATTTACCCTGACCAAAGTACGCTAAACGACCTTGGTTATAGATGTCATCTTGGTACTGGTCATCGACACTTAATGCATCGCTATTACCAGACACATTGTTCTTACCAACATAAAGATCAGCCAAGCCGGTTTGTGCGTAGTAAGTATCTGGAATACGAACGTACAGCTTGTAACGACGTTCATCACCGTTATCAAACACAACCTTGGTTGGGAAAATGTAGGAGTCTGTAGGTAAGTACTGCTCTGCGTATAAGTTGCCATCTTCGACATCAAATTCATCTTCACCGATGATGACTTTATCTACGCCCTTTAAGCCGGAGCCGATAAATTTCGCTAAGCCCGCATTGGTCGGGATGTTGTGACGCATCAACTTAGCTTGGCCGTAGCTTTTATCTTTGCTCTCTTCATCGTCGTTATCGTTTCGGTCGATATCGACTTCAGAGTCCGGCTTGACTAAGTCAGTCACACCAACGGTGGTCACATCCATGTTGCCATCTTTGTCCCACGCTTTTAGGCGGAACATCAGCTGCTCACCGACCTCAAACTGATAATCAACATCAGTTTGACCATCCCAATTGATGTCAGAGTCGTTCGCCAGTTTATCGCCTTCAAGCACAGCGATTGGCTCAGACAGACCAAAGTCACCCACTCGGTACACTTCCAACTGGTACTTTTTGATGTAGTAACCGTAGTTGGTGGTAATGGTGAAACCGACGCTGTCACGCAGTGTGCCTTGTTCGACTTCTAATTCATCGCTGACACTGACATCTAATACTGGGTCAAAGCGAGTGATGTCACGGCTTGCCCAAATAGCGCCTTGCTCTAAGTAAATACGCGAGCTGTCTTGGTCTTGGTTCGGCTTGGTGATTTCAATGCCAGTCGTCTCAGAACCGAGTTTTTCAAGCTTACCTGTGTCTTTCGCTACCGCCATTACAGGGATGGCAGTCAACAAACACGTCGCTAAACGAGACTTACTAAATACTTTCATACAATTTCCAGATACGGTTCCAATGGCTTACTTCTGTTCACTTTGTTGGTCTTTGCGATAAACGCTAAAGTTGAACTTGGTGAGCTTGTTCGGGGTAATTCGCAACACTTTCGGGTTTTCGCTTACCACTTCCATGGAGGTGGAGAGCGAATCAGTGTCCAACTTCACTAGGAAGTTCTTACCTTTCTTATTGAGTACCCATTGGTCGGGCACGTGGTAACGACCGTACTGGTCTGTGTAAATAACGATTCCCTCAACCGTCATCAACTTAACGCCCGGAATACCATCTTCGTAAATACCTTTGTTCTCGATAACGATTTCCCACAGGTAATCCTCACCATCGCGATACAGGTTTCTGGTTACGTTGAGATTTTCCGCGCTCAGTCCCTTCTTCTTATCGGATTCATGCTTAAACTGAATCTGACCTTGTGCGTCGAACTCGATGCGAGAGCCCGCATCAGTCGTGACGTAGAAATCAAAGCTTTGCTGCGTGCGAGTTTTAAATTGAATCACCACTTTGCTGGTTTCTGGCAGTGTTCGATTTACTGAGTGTCCCCAAAGGTCACCAAGCTCCAAACCTTGTTCAAGTGCAGTGGTTATCGCACCATCTTGAATAGCAACGTCTTGACCATCACGAATGATGTGCGTCGAATCAGCGATGTAACCTTGTGTTGCTAAGTTCGCAGTTAGCTCAACATCAAACGCGGTTGCATCAGCTTGGAATCCATCTTTGTTATGATCTTCAAAAACTTTACCGATGATCGATGAGGTATCGAACACCTTGTCCGGCTCAATGGTCACTTTGGCGATGTCTTCATTAGAAACAGCCGAGCCATCAACCTTCGCTACTGCGGTGTTGATGTAATCACCAAAAGTGGCACCTACCGAGACACGCAATAAGTAACGAATACGCAGCTTCTCGCCCGGATCAAAGTTCAACGATGTGAACATTAACTTGCCCGTATCTGATGGATCTTGAGAGATAACCTGATCGTCTTCCGTACCGAACTCACCATCAATGCCGCTTAGCACAACTTCTGATGTATCCACGATGTATTTCAGACCACCTGGGTAACGGTCTTCCACAGTCACGTTCTTAAAGTAAGATTCATTGTTGTTCTCAACGATGATCTCGTACTCAACCGCATCACCCACTTGCGCGGTATCTTGCAACGCAGACTTGGTCAGCTCCAACTCTCCAGAATTATCAGGAATCTTCTTGATATGAGTAGTTACACTGTCGCTGGTTTCGGTACCGTCAGATTCGGTCGCCGTAAAGGTATTGGTAATGTCGTCATCCAAGCCCTTACCTAGCGTACCCACGACCTCAAACGCGTAAGCATTTCGTTTGTTGGATTTCAGGTTAACGGTAGTGTCTAAGTCTTTATTCGACGGGAAAGAATGACGCTGAATAACCGCGCCCGAGTCGTCGACTTCCACACCTTCAATTGTCCAATCGATAAAGACTTTATTACCTGTGCTGTTTTGTAGTCCACTGATCTCATCGGTTAGACGAACATTAGCCGCGTTACCTTGACCGTTGTTGGTCACGGCTAAGTAATAAGTGACACTGTCGTCATCTTCGGTGTATTCAGGCTTATCAGAACGCTTTTCAACAACCAAATCAGCACCCACTGGCGGCAAATCCAAAGCAGATACTTGATCTGCCAATGCCTGCATCGAGGTTTCAGAGGCCAACATGCCTTTAGAACGAGCGCGCATCGCTGGGCTACCAGTTAAGTCGAGGTAGTATCCAAGCACATCGATATTAGTCAGCATGTCTTCGTTGACCGTCAATGTGAACGTGTAATCAAT
>NZ_JBGONQ010000033.1:0-68866 GCF_041439145.1 Vibrio sp. 1F255
CATTACGTTAGACGGAATTTACGCTGAGCTTAGTGCTTAAGGTTCTGTCTATGTATGCCCTAATGAATAGAATAGTGTCTGATTTAAATAAACGTTTGCCAGTTTCTTTGGTTCTACATCAGCAACAAATAACAACAAAGAATATTAGTTTGAGTGGGGCTAATGGGCAGGTATGGGTATCTCCATGTCAGGGCGGTTACGATATTTCGATTAGCGGAATTTCGCTCGAAAATGATATGACGGCAAGGTTAACATCTTATTTTGGTCGCAATCCGGATGGCTACAAACAAAGAAATGCAACTCGAGGTTTTGAACGCCAGCCTTTTTGGCGCACAAGTAATTTTCTAAACGTCGAAGTCGTTTGTGAAATGTATGCCAAGACTACTCAATAGTAAATTAATGTTGAAAAGGATTTGCTTCATTTCAAGCTTGCATACTTACGTAGGTTTCTGAACATTGGAGATAATATGGAAATAAAACAGCTTTCAGCGACGGAGGTACTTCCGGTTAGGCATCAAGTGCTTTGGCCTGATAAACCGATGTCGTTTTGTATGGTGCCAGATGACGAACAAGCAACGCATTACGGCGCGTTTGTTGGTGAGCAGTTGGTTTGTGTCGCGTCTATCTATATCCAAGGCAATGAAGCGAGGCTGAGAAAGTTTGCCACGCTGCCTGAATTCCAAGGGCAGGGAATCGGTTCAAACGTGATTGATCATGCCATCTCTAACCTCAAAGAATCAAACATCCAATATTTTTGGTGCGATGCGCGCACAACGGCTTTAGGTTTTTATCAAAAGTTTGGGATGGCTGTAGAAGGCTCTGAATTTGAAAAATCGGGTGTTGCGTATTACAAAATGTCGGTTCATTGGGAGTAACGCTTCTCTTTCGTTAGGTTAACCCTCCGCACCGCTAAATCATCAACTTAAGTTAAGGAAGCTCATCGTGGAAGAAATCAAAGGCATTCTGCAATTCATGGTCGAGATTGAACAATTAAAGGATGTTCATCGACAGACAAAACCGGTTGGATTGGATCGATATGAAAACTCCGCTGAGCACAGTTGGCACGTCTGTTTGAGCGCACTCATGTTGAAAGACTATGCCAATGAAGAAATCGATATTACGCGAGTAATGAAGATGCTGCTGATTCATGATCTTGGGGAAATCGATGCCGGAGACACCATCATTTATGCCAGTGAAACCGAAGAAAACAAGCTCAAAGAGAGAAACTGCGTCGAGCGGTTGCTGAAATCATTGCCGAGCCATTCAACAAGCGAGTATTTGGATTTATGGCTTGAGTTCGAAGCCGGTGAGTCACCAGAAGCTAGATTTTGTAAGGCGATCGATAGAGTGCCGCCTTTGCTTCATAACATCCATGGTGGTGGTCACAGCTGGAAGAAGCACAACATATCCAAAGACAAAGTACTGACCTTCAATGGCGAGCGTATTTCTAAAGGCAGTCGTGCCTTATGGAAAGAGCTAGAAGTGCAACTTGAAGGTGCTGCGGAAAAAGGGTTATTAAAGTAAAAGTTAATTTCATACCTTAGCGTAAGAATAGCTTTAGCTTTTCAATGAGGGAGAACTCGATGGTAACTGATTCAAGATGCATGGCACTTACCTTGTGTCTCATTTCTTTCTAATAAAACTCTAGTGGACAACAATAAGTTCGAGAACCGAGTGATAAGTTGTTAGTATGTATAAAATTTATAAATATCAGTTGGCTTATATAAATGCTTGATAATAAGTATATTAAACACCCTTATCACTGTGAGCAGTGCGACGCACTTACCCCGCACCTTGCTGTTAGCGCTTCCGATGCTGAATCTAAAGCGGACGCTGAATCTGAAAAGAAACAATGGAAGTTAGGCGTGTTGATGGAGTACCTGGTGACGTTATTGTTTAGAGGTGACCATAATGTTCCCGGTTTTTATGTAGACAGTGATTACGAATACCAATGTGAGAAATGTGGGACTAAGTCTTGGCACTGATTGGGTATGAACATTTGATGTAAATCTCATGACAATAATAAATATGAGTCAGAAATTACAAGGGACTGTATGGAAATCATATCCGAAATCGAAGTGTCCAAAAAGCAACATCAAGCCATTACCGCTCTGAGAAATAGCTCTTTCCCCGATCATCAGGTAGAGCGTTCTTATTATAAACAACTCCCTCATATGCGAGCTCTGCAATACCGTGAAGAACGACTCGTCGGCTACCTTGGTCTTGATTACCGTATGGTCAGTGTTGGTGACAGTGCTTACAAAGTATTAGGTGTTATTGATTTTTGTGTTGCTGAGAATGTCCGAGGGCAAAGTGTTGGTAAATCTATGCTGTGTGAATTGGATGAGTATGCAAAGAATAGGGATGTCGATTTCATTATTTTGATATCAGATCTTCATGATTTCTATTCCTCACAAGGGTATATCCAAATTACTAGTACTAACTCTTGGTTAAGACTTCATGAGCACCTTAGTTATGGCGTCGCTGTTGAAGAAATTGATGACCTATATGTAAAACCATTGAACGGAAAACGATGGCCTTTAGGGGATATTGATTGGCTTGGCTATATGTATTAGCTCTCTTGTTTTAAGTTACTCCATGAGTTAACGATGTGAATAAACTTTAGGTAAACTGATGATAATAAGACGCATTAGAAAAGTGATCCTCTCTGCAAACTGAGAATGGAATCGCGTCTATACTGACATGGGTTACGTCGCTGAATTTGGAAGTGGCGCTATGAATGTAAGTTTGATTAGGTTAAATCTCAGAGGTGACGATGAAAAAATTACTACCACTATGCGCCATTTTACTCTCGGCATCATTTTCAGCTGCGGCTTCTGATGGTTTGATTAAATACCAAAGTAATTATTCAGTGAAAGAGACCGCTGACCGCTTTGAAGAAATCGCCAAGAGCAAAGGTTTGACCTTGTTTGCGAGAATCGACCATCAGAAAAACGCGAGTAAGGTCGATCTTGAATTGAGACCAACGGAAGTCATCATCTTTGGTAACCCGAAAGTAGGGACACCATTAATGCAATGTGCTCAAGAAGTCGCGATAGATTTACCGCAGAAGGTGTTAGTCACTGAGGATTCTAATAAGAAAGTATGGTTGTCTTACAACGATCCTAATTACTTGGTAGAGCGTCACGCGATCAATGGCTGTGACGAGGTCGTTAAGAAAGTATCGGGTGTACTAAGCAAGTTATCAGAAGCGACAGTGGCGAAAAAGAAAGCAAAATAACCAAGATCAATAAGCACTCATTAAGACTATTAATGGGTGCGATATGACGATGATATCGCCCATTAGTCATTGTGTTGACAACTAAGCAACAGTATATAAAAGTAGTTTTATGAAACTGAATTTAGCGCAATCTAACCAACGAATTATCATCATTCCATAGGAATGGTGGGATTGTTGATGCGCTTTGTTTATCGAACCCACCCGTAAGGTGGGTTTTTTGTCGCTGTCTTATGGGTTTTATCTGAATAGAGGAAGTCATATGAAAAAGATCGCGGTTTTTGGCAAGCCTGGGAGTGGAAAATCCACAATCAGCAAGGCGTTAGCACTAGCTACAGGGATAGAGCTTCACCAGTTAGATTCTATTGTTTATAAGGCCAACGGAGAGTTTGTTGAACGTGAAGTATTCGAGCAGGCTCATGAGAGCATACTTAAGTCAGAAAGCTGGATCATCGATGGTTTTGGCCCTCTAGGCTCGTTCAACACACGTTTAGATGCAGCTGATACCTTGGTTTATATCGACCTTCCTTATTCAATTAGCTACTGGTTTGTAACCAAGCGAATGCTCAAAGGTCTATTCGTTAAACCTGAAGGCTGGCCTGATGGAAGTTCAGTTATAAAAGGCACGATACAAAGTTATAAGACACTAAAACTGTGTCCTAAATTTTGGAATGACGACTTTAAAGCGCAGTTAGAATTGCGTGCTAAAGAGCAAGAGGTTTACATCATCAGAAGCGTGACTGAATTGAATAACTTTGTTCATCAACACGTCACTTAACAGTCGAGAGCTTACCTTTCTTTGAAACGCTTTAATTTGCTCATAACTTCATGAAAATATATAGATTTAACTCAACATGTGGCATATTTGCCATGTGTTGAATTTGTGCTTTGAATTAAGGCTATAGATATTATGTATGGAAGTGAGAAGACGAGAGCGTTCTGCTGTAACTGTAAGGAACTTACACTGCATAGGTACACGATGTTCAGTAGCCAAGTGCAAAAGGCACCACAAGCTGAAGATAAAGAACCGAGCTTACTCCAACGAATTTTATCGGAGCTTCTATCTTTTGGTGTTACAGGTTCGGGCGCGACAGGTGATTACAAATGTACCCAATGTGGAACATATCTGAATACACCAGACAACCTCGACTGAGTTTGTGAGTTTGGCTTAGGCAAATAAAAACGGGAAGACCTCAATGATCTTCCCGTTAGGTATTACTTAACTCATCGTGCTATTGGCAGTTTGAGTGAGAAGCCTTATGCACAACACTTCTTGTATTTCTTACCGCTACCGCAAGAACATGGGTCGTTACGGTTAGGGGTCTTTTCAAACGTCATCGTTTTTGGCTTGTTCAGTAGAGTATCAAGCTCGATGGTGTTCTCTTCTTTGTCTGCGTCGACTGTAACAGTAACGAAGATAGTATTTTCAGCGGCTAGTGCTTCAACTTCTGCTTTGCGCGCTTCAGTTTGAACCATTACTGCGATTGGAGATTCTTCAGTACCCGCTTTCACATCGCGGTTTACGTTGTAGCCAGCAAGAACGTGGTTCTGTCTTGTTTCGATACGGCCTTTGAAAAATAGTTTCGACATTGGGTACTCATTAAAAATGTTGAATGGCGCTATTTTTAACGGCGATAGCGCAATGGAGCGGGGATTATACGCATATATTGCAATTGATAAAGCAGTGATGTGAGCAAAGATTGTTGGTTTTTGTTTGCCAGCAATTATTTGTTTTATAGCTTTGTTCTAATTAGACTAATTTTGAAACTCAAGACAATAAGATTTCCCTTAACAGGCCTTCAAGTGATAAATTGAAATCGTCAATTTAAACAACGAGATACCCCATGAAGTTAGATGCCATCCTGTGGGATTACGATGGAACCTTAGTGAATTCAGTTCCAAAGAATATCGCAATTACTAAAGATATTATCTCTGTGGTCGCGCCACACTTATCAGGTGAGAACTTACCTAAATATTTGCTTAGCGAAGCGCTTTATCATGAAGCCAACCACGGGGCTAAAAACTGGCAAGCCTTATATATCGACTATTACGGCTTATCACACGATGAAATGTTGATCGCTGGTGGAATGTGGGCAGAGCATCAAGAGAAAAACCAAACAGCCGTCGCCTTGTTTGAAGGAATGGAAACCGTGGTTAATCAGTTTGCTCATCTTCCTCATGGGATCTGCTCTCAAAACTCTCAATTGAATATTCGTGGTGTGCTCGACAGTTATGGCATCGGCGATTTGTTTAAATCGGTAGTGGGTTATGACGATGTTTCGAACGGCAACCAAAAACCCCATCCATTTGGTGGTGTGAAATGTGTCGAGAACATATTTGGCGCCGATCCGACTAACGAGCTTTGTTTGATGTACATCGGTGACCATGAAGCGGACACACAGTTTGCTCGCAATATTGAAGCCGCGCTGGGTAAAAACGCAAAAGTGATTGCCGTTGCAGCAGGTTATAGCCGATCGAAACCTGAAAATTGGCAAACCAAGCCCGATTACATTGCTAACAGTGTCGATGATCTTTTAACGATCATTAGCAAGTACGCATAACGAAGCAGACATTTAAAAATCACCACACCTGAATGACTTTAAGGAAGAATAATGACACCAAAACAAGTGGTATTAGGTTTTTGGGATGCAATGCGCAGTAATGATTTTGCCAAGGCAAGCGAATGGCTAGCCGCAGATTTTGAAGGCTATTGGCCTCAGTCGTCTGAATTGACGGTAGGCCGCCACAACTTCACGGCAATCAACTCTGAATATCCAGCCAATGGTGTTTGGGAGTTCACGCTCAATTCGATTGTCTGTGAAGGTGATACGGTAGTAACGGACATTTCAGTTACTGACAGTGTGCTGAAAGACCGAGTGATCACCTTTCACACGGTTGTTGATGGTTTAATTCAAAAGCAAACTGAGTTTTGGCCAGAACCATTCGAAGCGCCGGCGTGGCGATCGCAGTGGGTTCAGATCGTATCGAACAATTAGTTTGTATCGATACGATCAGTTTGTCACGAACAACTAGGTCGTATCGAATAATCAGGTTGCACAGAATAAGTAAACATTAGGAGGTTTCATTGAGCAAGGTAGTGGTTGTAACCGGCGGAAGCCGAGGCATTGGCGCAGCGACGTCTAAATTGTTGGCCAGTCAAGGCTATGCTGTATGCGTTAACTTCATACACAATGAGTCGCGAGCTGAAGATCTAGTGAATGAGATTCGCGAACAAGGCGGAACCGCGATTAGTGTGCGTGCGGATGTGTCTGTTGAATCGGACGTGAAATCCTTATTCGAGATTGCTCGTAACAAGCTAGGTCCAGTGACTCACTTGGTTAATAATGCCGGGATCTTGTTTACCCAGTCACCATTGGTTGATATTGAATTGGATCGCTTTGAAAAGGTGATGAAATCCAACGTATCAAGCTGCTTTCTGTGCAGTAAAGCCTTTATCAAACAAGCCGATGGCGCGGGTTCGATTGTGAATGTATCGTCTGCCGCTTCTCGTACTGGCGCACCGTTTGAGTATGTGGATTACGCAGCATCGAAAGGTGCGATGGATTCACTCACCAAAGGCTTATCGCTTGAATTAGCTTCACGCAATATTCGAGTGAATGGCGTAAGGCCAGGTTGTATTTATACTGAGATGCATGCAGACGGCGGAGAGCCAGATCGCGTAGACAGACTAGCTTCGCAGTTACCGTTACAACGAGGTGGCACACCAGAAGAAGTCGCGAACTCTATCGCGTGGTTATTATCAGACGAAGCTTCGTATGTCACCGGCTCGTTTATTGATATTGCAGGCGGTCGATAGGGCACGTTTGCCTTTACACTAATATAAACAAGTTACAACCATCAACACGCAACAAAAGTACCTAACTAAAAGAACGAAACTAAGAGTACAACCATGAAAAACTATTTTGAAAGCCCGTTTGTTGGAAAGTCACTCAAAGAACAAGTGACCAACCCGAACATCATCGTGGGCGAGCACAGCTATTACTCGGGTTACTACCATAACCACAGCTTTGATGACTGTGCGCGTTACCTATTACCGGATAGAACCGACATCGATAAGCTGATCATTGGCAGCTACTGCTCGATTGGTTCTGGCGCCGTGTTTATGATGGCGGGCAACCAAGGCCACCAAAACCAGTGGGTGAGTACCTTCCCGTTTTTCTATCAAGACGATGAGAAGTTTGAAGGTGCGATAGACGGCTTTGAACGCTCTGGTGATACCGTGATTGGTAACGATGTGTGGATTGGTACAGAAGCCATGATCATGAGTGGTGTTAAGGTTGGTGACGGAGCCATCATCGCAAGTCGAGCGGTTGTGACTAAAGATGTCGCGCCATACTCGATTGTCGGTTCAAACCCAGCACGCCATATCCGTTATCGTTTCAATGAGACTGAAATCGCTCAGTTGCTAGAAATGAAATGGTGGGAATGGAGCGAAGAACAAATCAAAGGCGCAATGTCGCTAATGTGTTCTTCAGACATTGGTGGTTTGTACCATTATTGGAAAGGATTCTTGAAGCCTTAAATTGTCGTTCACAGATGAAATGTGAATGGTGAGAACGAGATTAAATTTAACAAATTACTCAATAATCTGATTATGGCAATGCGATTGTGATACGAGTAACTTATTGATTGTAAAGATATTGAATAGTATGGCATGTCGCATTAGCGTGGTGGATGAATTGGAAGGGTATTATGATTAGTTGCAACGATTACGATTATATTGAGATTGTGTGTATGCACCGATACCCAATCAAATTAACGCTGAAATCTGGCGAGCAGATTGAATGTGTCGGATTAGATACTCAACGCAATGATAGCCGTGAAGAGTGCATTAAGGTCAGTATTCAAGGTGTAGAACAACTTGTCGTACTCACAGACCTTTCCACACTAGAAGTTTGTGTCGACAACCCTCATTTTCAGCAGATTTCATTCAAAACGTCATAGGCTTTCAAATGAATAACACCATAGAACAATGCTATTGCACCGCATGCCGAGAAGATACACAGCACGTTGTGGTGTTGGTCAGAAAGACGAGTGCGTTTGCAGAGAAACCTAACCAAAAGCGAAGCGAGTTTTGGGCAGGCATGATAAAAGGTTGGTTTCTTGGCCCATTTATCGCATCTATGGACGAATTTTCTCGTCACCTTGTCTGTGAAAAGTGTGGGCATAAAGAGATACAAGATTAGTCGTGTTATTTTACAAAACATTGGATTCAATATAGTTAGATCGTCAATTGGCTTAGGAATAAAACGAATGAAAGTAGAAACGATTGAAGCCGTAAAGGCGTATGGTTTTTCAGTAAGAACCACTAATACCGATGAGATGGACCCAGCCAAAGCCAAGATAGGGCAATTGTGGCAGGGCTTTTTTGACCAAGCATTTCCGAAATTAACACCGGATTCAAAAGTGTATGGCGTTTACACTAACTACGAGTCTGACTTTACGGGCGAATTTGATGTTATCGCGTGTACTAATGCACTTACGGATCAGAATGTTGATACGCTTGTAGAAACCGAAATACAAGCAGGTAAATACTTAACGTTTTCTGCTGAAGGTGAATTACCACAAGCTGTGATCGACCTATGGGGTGAAGTGTGGGCGTATTTCAGCGCTGCTGACTGCCCACATGTGAGAACTTACACGACAGATTTTGAACTATACAAAGGTGAAACTGAAGTCGAGATTTCGATAGCGATTCAGTGATCAGGTTAAAATGAACAAAAGGCTTAGCTTAGACTGTGTTTGCCAGTTAAGAGACAGTAGTTACCGGTAAAGAGACAACGGAATCCCAGATAAGCCTTTGAATATCTGTTCTTTACAAAGAAGATACAGTGTCACGTAACTACTTTAATACCTAGGAATTATCTATTCCAGAATTCCCCTAGATCACCCTAGATACCCTTAAGTCACCCAAAATTCTCTTAAGTTATCCAAAAAGACAATCTTGCTTGGTTTCATTCCACAAAGGGTATTGCTTCATGACTTGGGTGTAGAGCTTACTTTCAAGGTGCGCTCTTAACCAACGTCCTACGTTTTGATATTCCGATTTCACAAACCACTTCTTTTCGACTCGCACAAACTGACTGACGAAAGGCATCACCGCAAAATCGGCCAAGCTTGGGCTTTCTCCAAAAAAGTAGGGCTGATCGGTAAGTCGCACTTCTAACTGCTTAATGAAGGTTTCGCAGGCTTGTCGGCGTTGTTCAACATCGATGTTTCGGTAACGAACCGATGCACGATACCTTTCTAAGTGACCAATAAATTCTTCATCGTTGGTTTTAATGAGCTGCTGAACTTGTTCGCTAAGCGTTGGATTGCTTGAACGCAGAAGATCTTGAGGATCGTTTTGTTGAAGTGACCAGTTCATCACATCCAAGCTCTGTTCAATGACTTGTCCATTGGGTAACACCAATACAGGCACTGTTCCTTTTGGCGAACTGGCCAATAGTTCGCTAGGCTTGTCTTTGGTAACGATTTCTCGAAGTAACACTTTTTGCTGTGATAGTGCGATGCCCATTCGTCCGCGCATTGCATAAGGGCAACGGCGTAAAGAATAAAGGATAGGTAGATCGGATTCGTTCGGCATTATTGAGGTCATTTAGTTTGAAAAGTGTTGTACGGTGGTAAAGAGATCGTGATGTGGGTAGAATACGCGGCTTAAAAATTATAAGTAAGTGAGCGACTTCAAAAATGAGCAGAAAAATTGAGTTATTAGCCCCAGGTGGCGATGTAGAAGCGATAAAAGCCGCCATCGTAGCGGGTGCTAATGCAGTTTATTGTGGTTTAGACACATTCAACGCTCGTAACAGAGCCTCTAACCTGTCGTTAGACGAATTGAATGGTGTGATTCGCCTTGCTCATGAATACGGCTGTGAAGTGTTCCTGACTCTTAACGTTGTGCTACTGGAGCACGAGACTAAGAGCATCACCAAACTGCTGAACCAGCTTGTGAACACCAAAGTGGACGGCATCATTGTTCAAGACTTGGGTTTATTCAACCTGGTTAAGAAGCATTTCCCATCGTTAGACGTTCACGCGTCGACTCAGTTAACTACGCACAACGAAGGTCAGATTAAGTTCTTGTCTAAGATTGGCGCGACGCGCGTTAACTTGTCTCGTGAGTTGAACCTGCCTGAAATCAAGATGCTGACGGAAGTGGCACACGATCACGACGTATTAACCGAAGTGTTCGTACACGGCGCTCTGTGTATCGCATTCTCTGGTCAATGTTACTCAAGCTCAGTAAGTGTGGGTAACTCAGGTAACCGTGGTCGTTGTAGCCAAGCGTGTCGTGATGAGTACGAAATCACCAACGCGGGCAACAAGTTCCCACTTAACCTGAAAGATAACTCAGCTTACTACGACCTACCTGAATTGGTTGATGCGAAAGTCGACTCATTGAAAGTAGAAGGCCGTATTAAAGGCGCACACTACGTTTACACTGTGGTAGACACATGGCGTAAACAGATTGATAGCTTTGTAGAAAGTGGTTTGTTGATCGAAGACGATTCGAACCTACACAAAGTATTCAACCGTGATTTCACCAACTCTTTCCTAAAGGGCAACCTAACGAAAGACATGTTCATCGATAACCCGCGCGACAACAGCATGAACTACGCTGTTGAAAAAGCGACGGAGCAGAACAACGAAATCTCAGTTGTACAGATTCAAGAAGTGACCAACGAACTTCACCAAGCGAAAGACGTTCTTGGTAACGAAATGCGTGACAAGATCGAGTTCCTTGATATTCGTAAGACACCAGTAGCACTGTCGTTCAGCGCAAAAGTGGGTCAACCATTTACGGTGACTGTGAACACGCCAAAAGAGAACTTTACTCTTCAATCTAAATCGCTATTGAAAGCGGTTGAAGAGAAGGCGATTACTCAAGAGCTACTTGAGAAGCGCTTCAAAAACGTGAAGAGTGCAGTTCACACGCTAGAAAGCCACGACTTCAGTGAAGTGGATGCAGGCTTGTTGATTCCTCTAAAAGAAGTTTCAGACCTAAAAGACGAGATCGACTTCATTCTGAACGGCTCTGTGGAAGTGATTAAGCACGTTGAAGTGCCAGCACTGCCTCAGCACCCTAAAGTGAACGAGAAGCCGACTATGTCGATGCTTATCGCCGATGTAGAAGACTTACACCTGTGTGACGTGACTGACGCGGATGTTTACTTCAAACTTCCAGAAAGCTTCAAGAAGCGTTGTAACAAGTACATCGACATCTTGGCAGCAAACCCACGTTTGATTCCTTGGTTCCCAGCGGTATTGATCGGTAAAGATTACGACGAAGCGGTTCGTATTCTTGAAGAGATCAAGCCAGCTCGCATCGTAACCAACAACACGGGTATTGCTTACAAAGCTTACGAGATGGGTATTGAGTGGGTTGCAGGCCCGTTCATGAACACGACCAACTCTCACGCACTGGTTACTCTGAAAGAAGAGCTGAACTGTGCAGGCGCATTCATTTCGAACGAGATCAACAAAGGTCAGATTCGTCATATTCGTCGCCCAGAGAACTTCAAACTGTTCTACAGCATTTACCACCCAATCTTGATGATGACCAGCCGTCAGTGTTTCTTCCAAAGAACCGTGGGTTGTAACAAGCCAAGCATCGAAGCAGGTTGTATGTTGAAGTGTGAGAAAGCGACCACGATTACCAACGTGAAAGGCATCTCTTTTGCGGTTGATAAACAGAAGGGTGGCTACCCAAGCATTTACAACCACGAGCAGTTCTTGAACCACGACGCAGTAACTGACTTCTCTGGTCTGTTCGACGAGTTCTTCATTGACCTAACCAACATCGGTGCAGGTTCTAAAGAAGTGAAAGATAAAGTTGAGCTTATCAAGCATTTCGAAGCGCTACTGAACGGCGTTGAAGGTTCACAACAGAACCTAGAGCAGATGGTTGAAGTTCGAACTAATGCTCAGTACGTGCAAGGTCTATAGCGTACAAGGTTTATAGGGTTCAATGTCTATGGGCTGTAAGGCTTATAGCTTCTAACGCAAAGAGCGTTCAAGGTTTATAACGCTCAACCGCTTATAAGCACTCAGCACCAATAAACAAAAGGCCACTCAATCGAGTGGCCTTTTTAATGTCTGAAACTTTCTGAGTCTTTCTCAATCAGCGAATACGTTATTCCGTCACTGTTTCTTGTTTGAAGCATGGGCTCTTCAACGTGTTCATCTTTTCGATTTCATTGGTTAAGCGCAGCGAGAGCAGGGCTTTCTGGTTCGAAGCAAAATCAAACATCACGATAGTCGCAGTGCCAACGGTCGTCAGTTTCTGTTGAGCCTTACTGACAATCGCGTATTCCATGGTGAATCGGTCATTTTGAATATCGGTAACACGTGAGCCGACCATCAAGGTATCTGGATACGTGACTGGGCGGAAATACTTACAGTAAGTGTCACCAAGAACAGGACCAACTTTGGTAATCGCCATCTCTTCCATCAGCTCGACGTGCTTGAAAAAATCTAAGCGAGCGGTTTCGAAATAGCGAAAATATACAGCGTTGTTAACGTGATTGAGTGCGTCCATTTCTCCCCAAGCGACAGGGATTTCTGTTACTACCGGGTAGTCAGATAATAGTGCTTCCATGCGAACTCTCTTATTGTTATGTAGGGGTAAGTTGTTATTGGAATAAAAACCCTACCGCTAAATTAACAAAACTGCAACACGCGTGATTTAAGTTTTTGAAGCTTGAAACCACACAATGTCAGTGACTTAGTTGCACATCCACTCAATGGTTACGCACTAAGGTGTTTGAATTGCAGCTCAACCAAGCGTTGGTACAATTCGCAGCTATTGATGAGAGACTGGTGGTCGCCGATGTCTACTAGTTGTCCTTTATCGAGCACCGCAATTTGGTCGGCGTGTTTAATTGTTGATAATCGATGGGCGATAATGATCGTCGTTCTGCCACGCATTAACTCTTCTAACGCTTGTTGTACGTGATGCTCACTTTCACTGTCTAGTGCGCTGGTTGCTTCATCCAACAATAGAATATTTGGATCTTTCAAGATGGCACGTGCGATAGCAATACGTTGTCTCTGCCCACCAGAAAGCCTTACACCACGTTCACCAAGAAAGCTGTTGTAGCCATCAGGTAGGTTTTGAATGAACTCGTGTGCGTGCGCTTTCTTCGCCGCTTCGATCACTTGCTCGTCTGTTGCCTGCGGGTTGCCGTAGCGAATGTTATGGAACACATCGTTACTGAACAGAGCAGGTTGTTGCGGTACCAATGCCATCTGCTTTCTTAGCTCGTTAGGATCAAACTGATTCAGTTCAACACCGCCTAAGGTGACCTTACCCACTTGTGGGTCGTAGAAACGTTGCAGCAGTTCGAACAGGGTAGTTTTACCTGCGCCAGACGGGCCAACCAGTGCCAACACTTTGCCTTCATGGGCAGTAAGCGTGAGGTTGCTTGTTGCGGGTTGGTCCGGTCTTGATGGATAACAGAAGGTCACATCATTAAATGCAACTTCTGGCGTTACGTTAGCAAGCGAAGTTGGATTCGCAACTGGCGCAACAATATGGCTTTCAACTTGTAGGATCTCGATTAATCGCTCGGTCGCACCTGCCGCGCGTTGCAGTTCACCCATCACTTCAGAAATCGTACCTAACGATGAAGCAACCATAATTGCGTAGAACACAAACGCCGCTAAGTCACCAGCCGACATAGTGCCGTTGATAACATCACTGCCGCCAACCCAAAGCATGCCTGCAATAGCACTAAATACAATCACGATAACGCCAGAAATAAGAATCGCGCGCTGTTTTACACGCTGGCGACCAATCTCATACGCCTTTTCCACTTCTACCGCGAATGATGCTTTCTCTTGCTCTTCTCGGCTGTAGCTTTGCACCGTTTTAATGTGCTCAATTGCCTCACCTGCGTAAGAACCCACATCAGACATGGAATCTTGGCTTTGGCGAGATAGGGCTCTTACACGGCGCCCATAAACAAGGATCGGAATCAAGATAAATGGCACCGAGGCCAATACAATCAACGTCAGCTTAATATTGGTCGCAAACAGCATGATGATTGCACCAATACACATCAACGCGCTGCGCATCGCCATCGAGAACGATGAACCTATGATGCTTTGAAGCAGAGTAGTATCCGTGGTGATTCGCGACATGATGTCGCCACTGCCATTGGTTTCGAAGTAACTCGGATGCAGCGTCACGACATGATTGAAAACCGATAAGCGAATGTCTGCACTCACGCGTTCCCCAACAGAAGAAACCAAGTAGAAGCGGAAGAAAGTACCAATCGAAATCAACACGACCACCACCATGATGAATTGAATCGCGCTGCCTAAGTCTGACAACGATTGTTGGCTGAAGCCTTGGTCGATAAGAAGACGAATACCGTGTCCGACTGAAAGGGTTAAGCTCGCTGTGAAGATCAACGCGATCAACGCAGCAATAACACGACCTTTATAAGGCTGAATGAATTTACTCAGCTCAAACAAAATACTGAGGCTTTTTTTCTCAGGTTTGGGGTCTGGCGCTTGTTGAGTCGATCGCTGAGTCTGTCGCTGGTTCGAGTCGAGCGTAGAAGAGACATCGTTTTGCATATGACTGCCTTAATGTGTTGTCGCTTTAAAAATAGATGGCTTGTTGCTTGTTGCTTGTTGCTTATGGCTAATTGCTTTATGACTTATTGCCTGTACTGCGCGTTGTTCGCTGGGCAGTAATTGTTGTTGAGAATCGAACCCATTAAAGCATTTATTGCGCTGTGACGCTCCTTAGGAAACTCAATTTCCAATATTTCATCAACACTAAGTGAATAATTCGAAACGACCTTAAAGGAAAACTAAGCATTTTGATCCAGTCAGTTGGATAGGAAACCAAGCTATTTAACCCTAATTTTTATGCAAGTAAATTAGCGTTGATAGGAGAGTGCACACATAAACAAGCAACCGTGCAATGATTTATAAATTGATAGCAAAACGTTTGCTATTTATCTCGATATTAGCTTTATCAATGACTTGTAAGTTTTGGTTGTAAGACCAGTTATAGCGACTGTTTTTTGTGGAATATTTGTTACAAAAATTCAACAAAGTAGTTTTTTATACATTTTTCTTGCATAAAACCTCGGATTGAATAGAATAACCAACAAATGACAATTAATGCAGTATTGTGGCATGAGTATTCAAGTAAAGAGCATCAACAAATCATACGGTGATACCCAAGTTCTTCACGACATCAGTTTCGACTGTGAGAGTGGCGAAACCTTGGTATTGCTTGGCCCAAGCGGCGCGGGCAAGAGTTCATTACTGCGTGTATTGAACCTGCTTGAAATCGCAGACAACGGCGAATTAGACATTGCGAATGAGCAATTCGATTTTTCAAGCCAAATCCAAGAGAAGCAGGGGCTTAAACTTCGTCGTAAAGTCGGCATGGTGTTCCAGCAATACAACTTATGGCCACACATGACGGTGATGGAAAACTTGATTGAAGCACCAACCAAAGTGGCGGGTTTGGATAAGCAAGAAGCGATTAAGCAAGCGCAAGAAGTCCTAAAGACACTTCAACTTGCCGACAAAGCAGACGCTTGGCCACTTCAACTGTCTGGCGGTCAACAACAGCGTGTTGCGATTGCACGTGCGCTGATGATGAAACCGGATGTGTTGTTGTTTGATGAACCAACAGCGGCGCTTGATCCTGAGATCACCAACCAAGTCGTGAGCATTATTAAAGAATTGAGCGGAACGGGCATTACCCAAGTGGTCGTGACGCATGAAGTCGATTTCGCGAAGAAGATTGCTAGCCACGTTCTGTACCTAGAGAAAGGGTACATCGTTGAACACGGCACCAGCGATTCATTCGTTAATCCGCAGACACCTGAGTTTGCCGAGTATCTGACTCATTAAGTAAGTCACTTATTAAAAGAAAGTTGACTCACTAGATCTAGCTAAACACAACATCAATTAAAACAATCAAATTATAAGAATGGCCACAGGCCGCTATTACACAGTATTCGGAGTAACAAAATGAAAAAGATTCTACTAGCTTCACTTATCGGCCTTGCTTCTTTTAACGCAGCGGCTAAAGAAGAAATCAAATTCGCGATGGAAGCAACGTACGCACCATTCGAATACATGGATGAGAACAACCAAATTCAGGGTTTTGACGTAGACTTAGCAAACGCACTTTGTGAAGAGCTGAAAGCAACCTGTACTTTCCACAACCAAGCATTCGATAGCTTGATCCCTGCACTTAAATTCAAACGTTACGATGCGGCTATCTCGGCAATGGACATCACAGAAGCGCGTCTTCAACAAGTGAACTTCTCTAACGCATACTACGATAACTCTGCAGCATTCATTTCTTTCGAAGGCAAAGTAGCAGACCAAGCAGCACTAGAAGGTAAGCGTGTTGGCGTTCAAAACGGTTCTACTCACCAGAGCTTCCTACTTGAGCAAATGACTGGCGTAACAGCGGTACCTTACTCAAGCTACCAAGATGCATTCATCGACATGAAAAACGGTCGTATCGATTCTGTATTCGGTGACACAGCCGTTGTAGCAGAATGGTTCAAGAAAGAAGACAATCTAACGTACGTTGGCGACCAAGTAACAAACCAAGAGTACTTCGGTAACGGCTTTGGTATCGCAGTAAACAAGAGCAACCAAGAACTTGTAGACCAGCTTAACGTTGCACTTGCTGCAGTGAAAGCGAACGGCGAATACGACAAGATCTTCAACAAGTACTTCGGTAAGTAATTTATGGAATTAACGGGTTACTCTTTAGGGCTCGTCGAAGCAAGCTGGATGACTGTTCAGCTTGCGTTCGTAAGTCTATTGGTTGGATTGGTTCTAGCAGTTTTGTTTGCAAGTGGTGAGATGTCTCGTCGTATTGCAATCAAATGGCCAACGACTGCATTTGTGACGATTGTTCGTGGTTTACCAGAAATTCTGGTCGTACTGTTTATCTACTTTGGTTCGACACAAGTTCTGTTCATGATCACTGGCGATTTCATAGAAGTGAGCCCGTTCTTATCTGGTGTTGTTGCACTGTCACTTATCTTTGCTTCTTACGCTTCACAAACCATCCGTGGTGCTTTGAAAGCAGTAAGCAAAGGGCAGAGAGAAGCAGCAAGCGCGCTTGGTATCTCTCAATCGCGTTCATTCTTTCGTATCGTGTTACCTCAAGCGGTAAGACACGCGCTACCAGGTTTAACCAACCAATGGTTAGTGTTACTGAAAGACACCGCATTAGTATCGCTGATTGGCGTAACGGATTTGCTGAAACAAGCACAACTAACATCAGCGGCAACGCACGAAGCATTTACTTGGTACGCGACAGCAGCAGCAATCTACTTGGTCATCACTTTAATCACACAAAGATTGGTAAAAGTGATTGATGGTAAGTTCTCTATTCAAGGTTTGGGTAACAAAGGGGCAATGGCATGAATCAACAATACCTCTCTCAAATGCTTGAAGGCTTAGTGACCAGTCTTCAACTTACAGGCGCTTCATTGCTGGTTGGTTGTATCTTGTCACTGCTGATGACGGTAACGCTAATCCTAAGAATACCTGCGATTCACTGGTTAACACGTGGCATCATCACGCTGTTCACCGGCACACCATTGTTGGTGCAGATCTTCTTGGTCTATTACGGCCCGGGTCAGTTCGATTGGATTCGTGAAAGCTTCATGTGGACTTGGTTAAGCCAACCTTGGTTCTGTGCAATGTTAGCATTAGCTTTGAACACTGCCGCATACAGCACGCTACTGTTCAGAGGCGCATTCAACGCCATTCCAGCAGGGCAGTGGGAAGCATGTCGCGCACTTGGTATGGACAAAATCGCAACGCTGAAAGTGTTACTGCCATACGCACTGCGCCGCGCCGTTCCAGCTTACTCGAACGAAGTGATTCTAGTTTTCAAAGGTACGTCACTGGCAAGCACCATCACCATCATGGATTTGATGGGTTACGCTCAGCGTATTAACGGCCAAACCTACGACACACTTACTGTGTTTGGTATCGCCGGCGCATTCTACTTAGCAGTAAACGGCATACTAACGCTGATCTTCCGCCAAGTAGAGAAGAAAGCCCTCGCATTCGAAGCCGCGTAAGCTAGCCACAAACAAATTTAATTAACGTATAAAGCCTGCCATTTATGTTCGCATAAATGGCAGGCTTTTTTGTTTTTGGGGTATGCGCAGAGGTACTGTTTTTATATCTAGTAGAGCGGGGTTTTTGCGAAATTCATACTATATAGAAATATTCTGCATTTTGTCATTCAATGAGTCTATCTATGTTTTAAGTCACTGAATTGCTGTGATTAATCGTGGTAAATTGCTGTGCATATGAAACTAGATAGAATAATTCTGTATTTAAATGCAGAATTTTTCGGTCTAATAGCTGTTATGTTTAAAGAGGTTAAGCTTGAAGTTCTATAAATACATGACATTAAATAAGAATACTCTTGATGCGTTTATCAATGAGTATTGTTGGTATAGCTCTCCGCTCAGTTTCAATGACCCATTTGATTGTGCGTTAATGAAAGGGAAGAAGTTTAAAGAGTTCTTTTTAGAAACCAAGAAAATACTATGTTTGGCAACTGAGCATAACAATTTGCTAATGTGGTCTCACTATGCTGATTCGCATAAAGGAATTTGTATTGAATATACGCCTTTTAGTGATGAGGAAATTGTTAGTTTAAAAGAACAAGGGATTTTCGGAGATTCTCCCAATGACAGATTGTTTATCGTACAAAACGCTCGTAAAGTTGAGTATAAATCAGTTGAAGCCATAAATGATTACCTTGATTTATTGCCGAATACTGACCAAGAGTTTATGGAATTGCATGATCAAAAGCGGGCAGCTGGACAGGCTGAGGAATACTACTCAATGATAAGTAAAGCTTTGACCATAAAGCATGAATCTTGGGCGTATGAAAACGAGTATCGAATTATCCATGATGGTAATAACAGAAATCCTCATCCGGGCAAAATCACCAAGATCTATATTGGCGCTAAGGCATCTTCACAAGACAAGCGAACGCTATCGATTTTGACGAATGGTAGTATAGACCTCGCATGTATGGACTTTTCTGAATCAAAATATGCTTTAACTGAAAGAAACCTAAATCAGGAAATTGATTTTCAGGGTTTGGGCTTGCGCTTTGAAGAATAAACATACAAACGCTTTAAGGCTGATTCGCAATGCTCGGCATTTTCGGTTTAAATTGAGTTTTGTGTTTACGGTGCAATGGTCTGAGTTAGGTGGCAGGCGTCGCTCACCCCTTAGCAGGGTGTTATGAAACTGGCGTAAAATGGTAAGTGTGAAATGTTATCTAGAGTAAAGTTGAAACAAAATAACTTAGCAACATAGAGTAACTTATGATTAGTAAATTCATGCTGGCTACAATAACTATGCTCTCAACAGCCGGCTGTAGTGTTCTAGCCCCACAGAATGATCCTGCGCGTTATCAAACTTATGATTTGTGTTATGCGTTAGGCTATCGAATTGGCTTGGAAGCAGATCTCGCTTGGGATGGTGGAAGAAAGGCAATATTGGACGAGCTCGAGTACCGTAATCTTGATGAGTCAACGCAAATGCAATGCAGGCAGGCTCAAAGAAATGGCTCCATAGATCGTTCTTACCTGTAGTTTTATAACAAACGACTATGGCGTCAATGACTAATTTTTGACAGTGTTTTCATCCTACATGGCGCCATCTCTCAACATAGAGTTAAGAGTCACAACCATCTTTCGAACACACGTGATTATTGCGACTTTTTAGGTTTTTCAGCTACTAAAAGTTGACCATAAGTCGCTTTGAATACGGGGTTACTGTCTTATAAATATGACCTTACCATTTTGGTCTACGGCATGAAGACTGATGTGGTTTTTAGCTAGGTCGATACCGCAGAAATAAGAATAATCAGACATGGTGCCTCCGATGCATTTAAGTACCACATAAGTGTGGCAGATCCTCGGGAGGGGGAATCCATGTCATTCGTTATAACACAGGCAGTATCATAGCATATAGCAAGGATAGATTATGGAAGAATACTGGAACCCGATGGTTCCCGAATTATCAGTTAGTAATTTTGAAGCGTCGTTATCATTTTACGTCGATGTGCTTGGCTTCTCTGTACGTATTAAGCGAGAAAACCCTGACTTTGTATACCTTGAACAAGAACAGGTTCAGATCATGCTCGAACAAATCACGGATTCAGGGTGGATTACTAGTGAGTTAGTTACTCCATTAGGACGTGGAGTAAACTTTCAAATAGAGCTTTCAGATTTAGAGCCGCTAGTTGAAAGACTGAAGAAAGCTAACGTACGTTTTTTCCGTGATTTAAAAGAAACATGGTATGACATTGGTGAAAAGCTATCAGGTGAACGAGAGTTTCTAATACAAGATCTAGATGGTTATTTATTAAGGTTTACCCAGCACCTTGGAGAGAAAGCGAAATCGTCAGAGTAGTGTTATAACAAGGCGTTTAACAATGACCAAAAACGCTTGGCATTTTCACCTCGTGGAAAGTATGTGCCATGGTTTTTGGCACGTTAATTTAGCGTTAGGTAACAACATTTTCAACATAAGGAGTTAGCTTGAAAGGCAAGGTTGTATCGTATATTTCTAGTAAGAAGTATGGTTTTATAAATGGTGATGATGGTGAAAGTTACTTTCTACATTTTTCTGCATTGTTAGATAAATCAGATGAAGCTAAATTGGTAAAAAATGTAGTTGTAGAGTTTGATCCTACGCCAAACCCTAGGGGGTTGGCTGCGAAGAAACTTAGAGTTCCAACAGTATATTTCAAGAAAGAAATGGTGGGGTTTTTCACCACCAAAGCTTCGAAGCCTAAATATGGAACTGTTGAAAAGCAGAACTCGATTGAATGTCGGTTTATTAAAGGTCTAGATGAAGCGCGTGAGCATATTGAAACTCTAGCTAAAGATGCTGGTTGTAATGCCATATTGAATATGAATTTTGAGAAAGAAACGTTCCGCTCTGGTAATTATCGATATACCGTTCATGCATTTAAAGGAGATTTTGCTGTAGTAACGGATCAGACGCCATGTGATTCAGTATCAGAAGCAAGTCAATCTGTTCAAGATTTACAAAGTAAGATTGATTATTTTGATGCTCTTTTCTTTGGAATAAAATCGGAAGAAGATAAGGTTAGGGCAAAGCAACTAGAAAAAAGTAATGCTGGTTGGTTTATCTTAGGTGGCATTCTTTTGTTTATATTATTGTTGGCGGCAGGTACATAACAAACAACTATGGCGTCAATGATTAGTTTTTTGCTGTGTTTTCATCCCACATGGCGCCATCTCTCAGCATAGTGTTAAGGGTCACAACCATCTTTCGAACACACGCGATTATTGCGACTTTCTTAGGCTTTCCGGCAGCTACAAGTCGAGCATAAGTCGCTTTGAATAAGGGGTTACATTGCATGGCTGACATCATTGCCATATATAGCACTGTGCGTACTTGCGCTCGAGCACCTTGGATCTCGTGCATACCTTTGTAGCGACCACTTTCGCGTGTGATTGGTGCGACACCAATGAGTGTATATTTGCTATCGAAATCTGTAGTTTAGAGCGGGTTACTGACTTATGTAGTATGACCTTACCATTTTGGTCTTCGGCATGAAGACTGAAGTGGTTTTTAGCTAGGTCGATACCGCAGAAATAAGAATAATCAGACATGGTGCCTCCGATGCATTTAAGTACCACATCAGTGTGGCAGATCCTCGGTAGGGGGAATCCATGTCATTCGTTAGGCTTCAAGGAGGAAGCACCAAAATGAAACGACAGATTGCTTGGGCACTTCTTCGCCTTGGGTTCGTTGGGATTCTCTATCTGCCCATAGCGAATACGTTCCTAATACTTATCGAAACTTCGCGCCCTCGATTCCTAGAAATGAACTGGGATGCTTATATTTGGCTTACCGTGTTTCTATTGGTCATAGGTTACTGCTTTCTTCGCTTGTCGCTTACAAAAGAGTTCGGGAAACTGTTTTTAGTTAGTGTCCTTGGGGTTTCAGTACTAATGATGTATGAAGGTCAATCTTATGCTTTTGATTCTCGTAATATATCGGCAAACACTTTATATGTGGCGTTCCTATTTTTGATTTCCGGAATCCATTTTGTAGTGCCTACAAAATGGACGAAGCCATTGTTGTTTTTGCTACCTGTTAGTGCGTTGGGTTGGTTCCTAAGAATGTCTGTATATCAACCAATTTGCTTTTCTTATGAGGTATATTTAAGCAAATCAACAATGAGTTCGGAACAGTACGATAAGGTTGTGGATCTGGTTTTACAAAGCGTTCCAACGACGTTTGTCGGTGGCTCAATGGCATTTGGGTTGCTACTGCCATATTGGTTTGCTTTGTATGGTTCTAATCCAACTTCAACATATAAAAGCCTAACAAAACGCTAAACCAGACACTTCACGCTTGGCAATTTTGCTTCGCAAAAACATACGCCAAGGTGCTGTGCAGGTTAGCTAGACGTTTAGCGTCATGCGCTACTCCAACTTGAGAAGGTAGTACAAGTGGAAACTAGAGTTAAAAAGTCAGTTCGGTATCTTGCCTTGGGTATTCTTATCTATCCGTTTCTTTACATGATACTCAATTTTATTATCCCGATTCTAATGGCGACTTTGGGCGAAGGTGGTCGCTCGTTAGTTGAAATTCTTGAGTATTTCACTTGGTTTATAATGCCTTTTTTTTCGGTGCTCTATTTGTTAGCTTTCTATCATTTCTCGCCAATGTTAGGTAAATGGCATCAATGGGTTGGGTATACTTTGGTTTTTGCCGCTGCGCTAATCGAAATAGCGATGCCCTGGATGGAATCTGGTCTGGTGTTTAAGACAGCATCTTTTCTATGTCAGCTTTTCGAGATAGGCATTTTGGTTAGTTGTCTGTTCGTTTTTAGCAATAAGTTGGGGCCAAATTCTGAGCTTGGAAGTAACGCATAGCAAGTCTGGACCTCATCTTACTAGATTGGAGTGCTTATTATCCATCCGAGCTGCTCAAGAGTGATTCTCAACGCATGGCATTTTCACTATGTCTTTGTATTAGTCATTTAAGAAGTATACGGCTGCTTCGGCATTGCGTTACTCCGCCCTGAACAGGGCGCACCACTCATCGTGGTGAAATTCATATTTCATCCCCATTTCAGGGTAAATCGAGACCTATTTCCTTGCCTGAGAAATGAGCAAAAGTAGTATGTGCTTTAGAACTCTACTTCTAGTCAATTTTTCAGGTAATACGTGAATATACTTCTGATCATACCTACAGTTTTTTTAGCTAAATTTATTGGTTTGCAAATGGGATTCACCTATAACCTGTTTTCAGATCCGTTCAGTCTTAAGCTTGCTCTGATTGACCTTAGTTTATTTGTCTTTGTCGGTGCGGTTCTTAGTTTTATTTACGACAAGATCAAACATGCACTCAAGAACGTCAGGAAAAATTAGCCCGACATAGCATTTAAGACTAATGCCCAGCGCTGTTGTTTTCGGCTTACTTCAATCTCAGTGTTTATGTAACAATGGTTTAAGGTCTGGTCATAACGTCACTCACACCTATACATAGTGTTGCTTTCTACGAGGGAATGAACATGAGACAAGGAATTTTCAAGAATCTGAAGTTGGCATTAGGGGTTGGCTTTGGTGTTGCCATTCATCAGTACATTTTTATGACGGATGGTGCGTTTGATTTCTATCGGCCAATTGTGGCGTTTGCTTTTACGTTTGTAGTGAGCAGTATTGGTACACTTCTAAAAGAAAGAATCATGCGTAACAAGGAGACTAATGGAGCATCATGATTAAAATCTATTTCGTATGTGGCTTTATTGGTTCGGGTAAAACGACTTACTCTAAAGCGATTGCAGAAAAGCATGGCGCCTTTCGTTTCTCGATTGATGAGTGGATGATTCCTTTGTATGGCGAACATATGGAGCGTGAAGTTTTTGATCGCCGGCTGGCTGCGCTTCAAGGTTTATTCAAGGACTCTGCAATGCAGCTGTTTTCCTTGGGTGTTCCGGTGATTTTTGACTTTGGTTTTTGGCGTAAGTCTGACCGAGATTCTTTTATAAGCTGGGCATCAAACCTAGGCGTGGACAGCGAAGTTCACTACCTTGATGTTCCCTTTGAGACTTGTAAGCAGAGAGCATTTAGCCGTAACTCTGAACTGGATGGTAAGTCTTATGAAATGACACCTGAAATGTTAGATCTGTTTTGGTCTTGGTTTGAGGTTCCCACTTCAAATGAAAATGTTGTTTGGGTTCAACAGGAAGCTCGATAAGGTATGTAGTCAGGCGCGGAGGTGAGTGGTATTTTTATTATCTAGCTTGTGTTCTAAGTCTTCCGTTACATTGGGTTTATGAAAGTCTGAGTCGTCCATCGAATAGTAGAGTAACAAGGGCATTTCTCATACCGTATTTTTGGTAATTAGTTCTTCCTGTCGATTATCGAATTTGTCCTAAACCCACTATTAAGGCAGGGAACCCCAATGAATAGAACGCTATGGTTCGCACTCATTTCGCTTTTGTTTTCAATGACAATGGTATTTTGTACATACAGTTATGGCATAGAGAGCCACGTTGAAGTAACCACACTCACTTTAGTATTGTCTGGCCCTCTGATTTTTACCTTTGCGCTTGTTGTCATTTTTTGTGGCGCACCAGTCATTAGCAAGTACAAGTTACTTGGAACCATCGCAATTTGTGTGCATGGATTTACAGCCTCACTGCATGTGCTGTGGAACGGATTTATGTTCGTCGATGTGATTAATAAACAAGGCTTAGGTCCGGGACAAGGTTATTCTGGCTTGATACTTTGGGTTGGTAGTATCAAGGCGATGCTACTTGGTTTGGTTGTGGGAGTATGCCTGCATTACTTGCTACGATTATTTAGAAAGGCTGCAGTAAGATAACTGTTGGCTAGTTAGTGGGTTGTTCGTTGTCTATAGGAGTTGTCGCTGTGTTTTATAGTAAGGAATTCAACAAGGGATTGCTGCTCATCCTTGTTGCGATAAGTGCTTTCATTGTCGTTACCTCGGATAATAACCCCGGGACATTAATCGCTCACGCCATCAATGGTTTAATTGCTTTGCTCTTTTTCTCCATGACCATTGAGGTCAAAGACAATGTACTAAGCTGGTATTTCGGCTTTGGCTTTTGGCGTAAGAATGTAGAAGTGTCAGACATTACAGAGACATCGTTTTATCAAAGCAAGTGGTATCAAGGTATTGGTATCCGAATGCTGAGCGATGGTTGGTTGTATAATGCATCGATAGGTTCAGCGTTGAAGTTAAGCCTAAGCAATGGAAAGCATGTTTACATTGGTTGTAAGGATACGGACGGTTTAAAGCTGGCCTTGAAAACCGCTAACGAACAGATAACTCAAAATTGATTTACGAGGCTTGGCACTTTTCGTTTTGAGTTGGACTAATTTTTAAGGCTGTATGCTTTAAGTGAGCTGCATTTTAATATCTCAACAAGTGGATCGGAGGTTCAATGGACCAAGCAATCAAAACACATTTCGACGAGTATCCCGATGATGTTCGAGCTCGGCTTGAAGAGTTGCGTTCATTAATCTTTGAGCTTTGCTCTGATTTGGAACTAGCTGAAGTCGAAGAGTCTCTGAAATGGGGCGAGCCGAGTTACAGCGTTAAGACGGGCAGCCCAATTCGAATCGACTGGAAATTGAAGTCACCAAACAACTATTACTTGTTCTTTAACTGTCAAACGAAGCTAGTCGACACATTCAGAGAATTGCACGATGGCACATTGGTATTTCAAGGTAATCGGGCAATCGTCTTGAACCTAACTGAACCACTTCCCAAAGCACCAATCAAGCAGTGCTTAGAGTTAGCCTTAACTTATCAACAACGAAAACATCTACCGCTTCTTGGCGCGTAATTCTTATGTGTTGTCATTATATTTCTTAAACAGGTTTTCTGTGTTCTAGCTATCACTCTTTAAAGTGCTAAGACTGTACCATCTTGATTAGTATCAAGAGGCTAGGGAATCTCTATAACCAACGCTGATTGTATTGCTTACCGTTTAAAAAGGTGTTCTAGTCACCTTGTATTTCAAACTTAAAAGGAAGTTGTATGAATTTAGATAAAGCCAAAAAACGTATCGCAAAGCAGGTTAAAAAAGGCGACCACGGATACCCAAAAATCACGTTAGCGTATTACGGGACGACCAAAGATCTCGCAACGGAAGTCGCGGTTCAATTTATGCTGGGTGAGGGCGATGGTGTTCAAGAAGAGCGTTTTTCTTGTGAAACCGAAATCCGAGATAATGAATTAGTTCAAACGACGTTACTCAAGATAATCGAGCGAGCAAATGTTAACTCAGTGATTGAAGTTGAAGGCGTGGCTGTTCTTTAGTTTGCTTTAGCCTGGAAACGAAGCCAACACGAGAACTCAGGTGTATAATCCACATTTTTATCAAATTGGGCAGGACACATGGCGATCTCGTTTGAAACTCAAAGACTAAAAGTAGAAGAAGTCGCAGGTGAACTTACTGTTCCTGAACGTTCGGCTCTGCTTTAGCGAGTACCTGGCATTCTAATCCCGTCAGTCGTTGAAAACCTTCCACCATACTTTCATGGTATTGTGTCAGGTGAGCTGGCTGAAATTTGGCTCGACCGAATGTTGTCGGGGAGCCGCTTACTTCAAGTGAAATCCAACGATAATCAATTGATTGGTTTTCTGTTCGCTTATGTAGAAGACGAAAGTGATGCTCATATTGGCTACTTGCTTGCAGAAGAGTTCTGGGGCAAGGGTTTAGCGAGTGAGCTACTGAAGGGTTTCATCACAGAAGTCGCTAAAATGGAGTCATGGTCAACACTGATTGGCGGTGTCGATCGTTCAAACATAGCCTCTGCCAACTTACTTAAAAAGCTAGGTTTTGTTGAGCAAGCCTCTGACGAAAGTGCTGTGGTTTTCTATGAATATAAGCTTTCTCGTCTTAACTCTTAATTCTTAACTCTGAGCTCTCAGCTCTTAATTTCTAATCCCTAACTCAAGCCACATCTGCGTTATACATTCATTGCCAATGTTTACGTCAATTGATAGGGAAGAAACCTTATTACACCATTCAACTGAGAACCGAGAGCAGCGAGTCTAGTTAACGTGGGCTAATTCGGCACTCTGTGTTTCATTAGCGACTTTCCAATCGCCCCCTAAGGCTTTATAGAAAACAGGCTTTGTATCCACATTAGACCATACTGGTTTAGCGACCTCGACCATCTACCATTACGATGATTGTTTTAGAGATGATGCTGAGATCAGCGGCAATCCAAGACTTAACCGAACATAGGCTTAGTGCATAACTGTGGTCAAAACCTACTTTACGACGTACATCATCAATACAGGTGTCGTAACCTTGATTTACTTGTGCAAGCCCTGTAATACCAGGCATTACACCGTATGTACGGTCGGCAAAGTAAGGAATTTCGTTCTCTAGTTTGGTGTAAAAAGTAGGGCGTTCAGGGCGCGGGCCAATTAGAGACATTTCACCTTTCAGTACATTGATCAGTTGTGGCAGTTCATCAAGACGTGTCTTTCTCAAAAAGCGGCCAACAGGCGTGATTCGTGGGTCATTCGCGGTAGCCCAAACTGCACCAGAGCGAGTTTCTGCATCCTCGTACATGCTACGGAATTTCATGATCTCAAAGATTTCCATTTTCTCCGGTGTCGATTTACCAACGCGCAATTGACGGTAGAAAATAGGGCCACGAGAAGTGAGTGCAATCGCCATCGCAATCAACGGAAATACGGGCGCTAGCAAAATCAAAGCAATCAGTGAGCTTACAAAATCGAAAGTACGTTTAGCACGTGAGATTTTGTATTGGTATAGGTTTTGGGTAGATAGCTGTTCGATGTTCATCATAATAAGTCCTTAATGATTTGCTCGTGTCCAAGGTGAGTTTTCTAGTCCGATTAGGTAACGAATGCCACCAATGAAGTTGGCGTAGTGTCCAACTATCAAATAAGAGATTAATGAAATAGGTTTGTTTACTAGACGCTTTGGCAAGATGCAGCCAAGGACGCCAATGGTATAAACGGCAACTTGAGCCCATAACAGCGCTTCAAATACCAAGTAGTTGCTAAGTAAGATTGAGCACACTAAGCACACAATCATTAAATATGGAGTGAGTAGGCGAAGCCCTTTTCCTGAAAAGAACGCAAACGCGATGCCTTTAAACTTCGGGCTGAACAAGGCAAATAATCGAATCGCTTGTTGCATGTTGCCCGCTGAAATACGAAGTCTTCTTTTGAAGTCTGTTTCTAGGTTCGATTCTTCTAGCTCTAATGCAACCATTTGGGTTTCGTATTCGGCGATGTAACCTTGTTTAACGATTTGCATCGGTAAGATGAAATCATCATTAATAGTGTTGAGTGGAAGCAGTTCAAACAGGTGTGTTCTAAACAAGTAGAAAGCGCCATGAGAACCCAAGCTAGAACCTAACGAAGCCTCAGACTCTTTAACCGCGGTTTGGTACTGCCAATACGTGTTTTCGCCTTCATTGCCTGTTGGACAAAGTTGATACGTTGCGTTTACCACTCCAACCTTGTCACTTTCAAAATGAGCGGCAGATATAAGCAAAGCATCCAATGAAATAAGGGCAGAAACATCACTCATCGCCGTGATATCACTGGTTATACGTGTCACTTCTTCATTAACAACCGCGACTTTACCTCGGTTTACTTGATGGTCATGTATCTCAAAATAGACATCACTGCACATCGCTTCTTGTATGGTCATTTGTGCAATGGCGACTGTGTTATCAGTGCAACCATCGCAAGCGATAATGACTTCCAACTTCTTTTTTGGGTAATCGAGTGAAGCAAGGTTACGAATCTTGTCTGCGATCCACTGTTCTTCGTTAAATGCAGGAACAAGAACGGTGATGGTCGGCAACGTACAATCTTGCTGTTCCTCTTTGTAGCAACGATGACTCTCTTCAACTTTGCGTGCGGGGTGGCTTTTCGCATACCAACGCAGTAACAAAGGGTAGGCTGCGTGATGATAGACAATCAACGCACCTGAAAACAAACAAAGTCCCGCAAGCAACCAATCAATCATGCGTAAGCTCCTTCTGATATATCGTTGTAAGACGAAACCATTTTGATGATGTCGAAGTTTTCGAGTACGTAACGACGAGGTGACAAAAAGCGTTCATTTTGCTTTTCTAATAGCGCACTAGCTAACCCCACAATGCTGCCGCTTTTGACGAGGGCGCCGCTGACTGGACATAAGGTTTCATCGACGGCACCAACGTCCATTGCGACGGTTGGAATATTGCATGCTTGAGCTTCAAGTGTAGAAAGCGGCAGCCCTTCGTGGCGTGAAGGTAGGCAGAACGTATCCAACGCTCCGTAAAACGTGGTCATGTCTTCAACTAAGCCAAGAAAGATGACTCGGTCACTCAGATTCAAGCGGCTAGTCAGTTGCTCTAGTTGATTGCGTTTAGTACCGCCGCCAGCCAATGCGACAACCATGTTTGCAGGTAAAAGAGTCAGTGCTTTAATAAGTTGGTCTTGGCCTTTGACATGTTCTAGTCGACCTGCACAACCGATGATGTGTTTGTCTGTCGGCAGGTTTAGTTTTGCTCTCGCGTGTTCTTTCGACATTGGCTTAAACTTCTCACAATCAACGCCATTTTTGATGGTAATGATGTTCTCATAAGAAAAAGCAGTGCGTAGTTGGTTATAAACACGTGTCGCGTCGGCAACTAACGTTGGTTGAGCAGCTTTTAAAGCAATCGCTTGTAATCGACGACGTTTGTTGTTGTTCAGATGCCAAGCGTCATGTTCGGTATGGATTCGAGTTGGAACCCCGGTTACGCGAGCGGCATAACCAGCGTATAACAGTGGGCCAATATGATGGGTATGAACCACATCAGGGCGAATCGCGTTGAAGGCTTTAATTAGCTTAATAATGATATTGAATTGTACGCCTGGTGCTTTATCCAAAAAGACGATTTGCTTTTTGTATGGCTCTAGCTTCGGCCAGTTGTTTATAGACTCTTGTTTAGTACCCTCTAAACTGACAATCAACACTTGGTCTGTTGGTTTAGCAAGGCGGAGCAAATCCAGAGTTAGGGTTTCTAATCCACCCGGTGCAAGGTGCTGAACAACGTGTATGATCTTTTTGCCATGCTTCGTTAAATGCGTATTCATAGTTTGGACCCTGCCTTTATAATTGTTGTTTCGCCTTTCTGACGTTTCTCTTGAAGTAACTTCTTTAAAACGTTTAACTACACAAGGAGATTGCAGGAGTTGTGCCAATTAAATAACCGTTATTTTTCAGTTGTTTAGATTATTTAATTCTAGGGCAGTTTTCATTTCTCAAAATGGGAATCAAAACAAAATACAATCGAATGGCAGTTTGAATCATAGGGCTTGGGTAAATCGAAAGTAGCATTAGAACTTGGGGCTCTAAATAAACAAAACGCCAACCGAGTGTTGGCGTTTTGCTCTAGGATGCACGAAGCTTGGAAACTAGAAAGCTGTGAATCTAGCAAGTCAAAAATGGCTTTGAGGCTGACTAGCTCATTTTAGGGATCACCGTTATCACAGGGACACCCAAGATATCTTCGATTTCGTCTTTGCGTTTGATTGAAGAATCAAACAGTTCAAACAATACCGCTAAACCAATACCCAAACCGATACCTGCAACGAATCCAGCCAGAATAAAAACAAAAGTCGGCATGTTAGATTTGACACTCGGTGTGAAAGGCAAATCGATAATCTTCACACGTTTGTTTTGCTCGAATACACCAAGCGAACCCGTTAGTTGAGCCATTTCATAACGCTCTGTCAGTTCATCATATAGTTGACGTTTGATTTCAACTTGACGTTTAAGGCGGTACATCTCTTTTGCATTTTCGCCGAAGTTATTGGCCTTGTGTTCTAATTCGAAAATCATAGTTCGAAGGCTTTTGGTCTCTTCAGTTAAAGACTCAAAGCGAGCACGAACCAGCTGTAGGCTGTGTAATTGAGTGACCAGAAGAGGTTGGGTATCAGAAAGTTTGTTCAGTGTCGTACTACTTGCGATGTCCCAAAGCTGGTCGCTGTTCATCGTTGGCTGGGTTACCTCGAGCAAACTCTTACGTTCATTCTCTAGTCTGTCTAGCTCACGCACTTTAGCTTGCACAGCACTGTGCTTGTCCGTGTATTTAGCTTGTAACAAGGTAAGGTCGCTACGAATGTCGATGATCTGGTCTTCTAATTTACCGATCACAGGGTTGGTTCTTGAAAGTTGTTGGTCGATTGACCCTAAACTTTTTTCGACACCCGATAACTCGGCCTCTTTTTCTGCCAGTGTTTGTTTGAGTGAAGCTAAGCGATTCAAACTTTGGCTCTGTACCTCAGGCGTCGAATGAACATTCTCATTCATGTATGCAGCTAGCGCTTCTTCTGCTTCTGCAAGCTCTGCGCTACGTTTGTCGATATGGATTTTCAAGAAGTTACTTGAATCTTCAATCGATGAACGTTCCGGTGCGAGTAACTGTTCAATGAAATGTTCACTTACCGAGCGCAGCGTCGCTTCCATTCCATTTGGTGTGTTCGACGTTAGACTTATCTTTAGAAAATCTTTTCCAAGCTGAGTCACCGTTAGACGTTGAGACAGGTCAGTAATGATCTCTTGTTTCTCAATTTCAGGCATATCTGGCGTGGTTAATTGCAGTTCATCAGCGACCGAGTAAAGCACATGTCGACTGTGAAGCAGTGTTCTCAATGCGTTAAGTCGATCTTTGAGCATCGTCGAAACGGCAATGTCTTCCAAGAATGGATTCATCTTGGCCGTTTCTTGAATCAACATACTGGTATGCGCGTCATATTTAGTTGGAGCCAACTTGCTCACACCAAAGCCTACAAAGGGCAAAATAAGCATTGGCAGAACGATAACGTAGCGTTGGCGCCACATCGCATTGATGATGACTAATAACCGCAATTTCAGATTATTCATAATAGCTCCAACATCCAATGTACGAAGTTACCACGGTTCTGCCAGCTCTCTTGTTCGACGACAGAGATAGGTGAGTTGCTTAGCTCGCGTGCATGATCAAGCGCCCAAATCATTTGGTTGGCACTGCCAACCGTGGTTACGTGCCCTTGATATGGAACCAAAGCAGGGAACGGTGTTGTGATAATGGGTGTGCCCGCCGCAAGGTATTCCATTAGTTTGAGTGGGCTACACGCTCGGATCTGCTCGTTATCAACAAACGGCAACAAGCTCACATCCCAGTGTTGAGAATAGCTTGGTAGCGTGTGGTGTGGACGAGGGCCAAGGTAATGTACGTTACTCAACTTAGGCAGCATGAGCGTATCAAGCTCGTTTGGACCTATGAAAACAAAGTCCCATTCCGGCATCGCATTCGCAACATGATCAATCATTTCATAATCAAGCCACTTAGAAAGGCTGCCATAAAAACCAGCAATAGGGCGGTGGTTGCTTGGTAAATCTTTTGCTCTTGGTGCGGGTGTTGAAAATAGGTCTACGTCGACACCATGTGGTAGCAAGTGCGCTTTATGCTTTGGAAATTTATCCATCACTTTTTTGCTAGCCGCGAATATAAGCGTTGATTTTTCGATTAGCTCTGATTCGTGCTGTGCAACGGTGTCATGATCAACACCAGCCAGCGCGCTAAAATCATCACCGCAGTAATAGACCACAGATGACTCGCCTAAGTGTCCGCATAAATCAACAGCGGTTGGAAGAGAGGTCCATAGGATAGGCGCGTTCAGATTAAGCTCCGCAATAATCGGTTTTAGTTGGTGCAACATCATTTGCTGAGCCAACTTTCTAGAAAATTTAGAAGCAGGCGCAGGGATTGTCTTTAAGTTAACGATAGTAATGTTGTCGTGTCCCTCAGAGTCGAGCATGTTTTGAGTTACGGCCTTGGTTTTACCAAACAACTTGTTGAACGCTCGGCTGGCATCTTTAGCGGACAGCTTCGGTTGTCTTAAGCCAATAGAGTTGACCCATAAGACTTTGTGTTGCTTAGCAAGGTGACGAACTAAATGTTGAGTCGATGAAGGCAGGCCACCAAAGTCTTCACCAAATACGATTAAATCACGCATGGTCACCTCCATGAGTCTCTAACGAATCGAACATATCGGATTCTGTCACTTCAACGGGTTTGGTGTGACCGACAACTCGAGCTGGGTTGCCACCTGCGATTGCGAAGGCAGGAATATTCTTTGTTACTACGCTGCCTGCGGCTATTACGGCACCTTCGCCGATGGTTACGCCACCTTTGACCGTCACATTCGTGCCTAACCAAACATCGGGTTCAAGAATGATGTCACCGATTTGCTGAGGGTCGTCACCTTCACCTAGCGCTCGGCGTTTTGCATCAAGCGGGTGTCCAGAGTATCCAAATAGAAAAGCGCCGCCTGCGATTCGTACGTTGTCAGAGATAACCACTTTACCTCCAACAGCGATAGTCGACTGCCAACCAATGTCGACGTTATTGCCAATCGACAATAGTGGGTGTTCCAAGCCTTCAAGTTGTTGAGTACAACCAGAGAATGTCGTGTGGCCAGAGATACGGCAGTTGTCGCCAATCGTAATTTGCACCGGACCGCTGACGAAAGGCAGTCCACCATACAAATACAGGCGTTTGCCACATTGAGCCACACGACCTTTGAAAGCCGGAGTCCAGTAGAAGAATCGCGTAAAGCCAGAAACCAGATTCACCACTAGCTTGTGCGCTTGATATAGACAGCGATTAAATAGTTTAGGGGTAGGTAGCTCTGCGCTTCTGATGTTTTTCAAAATGAAAAACACATTTCTAATTCGAGAATTAGGATGAAACTTAAGCCAATGTTTGAATTGATGTATAGATACTGACGTCATAATGAAAATCCTCTTTTTTGTTATATAGAAGTACTTTCATATATTGTGCCATCTAATAAATATTATATTTTCAATAGGTTAAAATGTGTCTTTTAGGTTTTCTCATTTTGACAGGCAGTTTGAGATACTTTTGAGACGCAAACTGTGAGTGCTGCGAGGATATAAATCGGCCAGTTGAAGCCTTGAGTCAAAAATGTACCCGACACGATTGTTCCAATCAGACCTGCATAGATCGCATAGGCGACCGCATTGAGTTCGGGGGCGATTTCTGTGGCCGAGTTTTTTAACCTCGTTAGCGTAGAGCGAGAGGTTTTGATCAAAGCAACGATAAGGCAGACAAAAATGATCAGACCAATAAAGCCTGTTTCTGCCAACACACCAAACCAGGTACTGTGAACGGCGTGATTCAGTCCGTCCCAATGCGAACTGTAAAAGAAGTAGTTCGAGAAGAAGTTGTTCAACCCTACGCCGGTCAGTGGATTCTCAACTGCCATCTTTATTGCTGCTTCCCAAGCATAGATTCGACCCATTGCAGATTCATCGATACCTTGTTCAGCGGCACCACCAGAAGATCTGTCTGAGATACCAGCAACTAAATAGAGCACCACGGCCGCGAGAGTTCCCACTGAGATTAAGAGAACTTTAGAGCGCACTAGCTTCCACGCAAAAATACCAATCACCGCAATACAACCCAGTAATCCGCCACGGCTTTGAGTGGCAATAATGGCGGCGAGCAGTAACAGACAAACTAAGGCACTGATTAAACGTTTGGATCGTGAGATGCCAGTCGTGGTGGCTTGGCTTATTGTAAAGGCGAGTGGGAACATCAGTACCAGTGCTAGGTCGTTCGGGTCACCTAACATAGAGCCAAAATCGCGGCCAATAGTCACGCGTGAGCCCTCGACAAGCCCAATACCATTTACTGAGTTGTACACGGCAATAGAGCTGACTAAAGCGCCAGCGTAGATAATCGTCATCGCGGTTTTTGCGAGATTTTCCGTGGTGTTTACTAGCCAAGTAATCGCAAGCGTCATCACTATAATTTTCCAATAAACGCCCTTGAATTCTGCTAGTGCTATTGGCCTGTTGGACGCGAAGATAATACCAATTAAAACCAATACCCAAAATATGGCGAGCCAATTTAAACAAGGGTGCCAGAAGATTTTAAGTTCTTTACTGATTAATGCATGCCATAGAAGAGCCGACAGAGCGCCTAATGAAAGCATCAGCGGTATTTTTAGCGAATAGAGCTGAGGTATAGCTTCGTGAATTCGGAAAAATGAAAAGACAACGAACAATAGAACTAACCAGAATGTTTTGTTTAACACGAATAACCCGGCCAATGGCACAAGAGCGAGCGCCACAATGACAGCAGGGTGAGGCACAAAGTACCAAACAACACCAAGCCCAACACACAAGGTGCTGATCGTGATGATGACTGGCAATCTATTGGCTTCAGGGTTGACCATTGTGACCTCTATTGGCAAATAAACTCTTTAGGACTCGGCTCGTAATCTTTTTAAGACGTAGTTACGCCTGATGTTAAAGATTGCAAAGTGAGTGCCAGTTATGCATTTTGTTTAACTTACTGATTTAATGTTGGATTATTAAGTGAGGGCGTAGCCTTGAGGTGAGTTTTGTCATTTTGAGAATCAGTATAAAACTGTCTAAAGTACTTAAATCATCAAGCCAAAATAACCAGTTATCGACTAAGGCTAGAATTAACGGTCGAGTTGATAGATTTCCAACAACTGCGGGACAACGGCTTGTGGAGAGTATTGGTTTTTCACGGTTTCTATCGCGTGACTCTTGAGAGAGTTACGTTGCTCGTTCGTCAATGACATCCACAAAGATAAAAACTGTTCTAGCTCAGCTTCTGAATTTGCAAGGTAGCCGTTAACTTGATGCTCGATGAGTTGAGGCAAGTTACCAACTGAGGTTGCGAGAACGGGAATGCCACGAATCATTGCTTCTAATGCCGCCATAGGTAAGCCTTCAAAGCGAGAAGGGATGATTAACAGATCGATTTGGCTCCAGACGTCGTCCATATTGGTCTGATGCCCATGAAAGGTCACATTATCAGGCTGCGATTTAACTAAGATGTCCATTTCTGGCCCGTCACCAAAAAGCTCAAACCGAACATCAGGAAACTGTTTGGCTAATGCAACAAATCGATCAGGCGCTTTTTCATGGCTCAATCGCCCCACAAAACCAACATGGAATGGGCTTGATGAAGGGGAGCTTGTTAACCCGGTTGGCATTTTAACAAAGTTATTCAATTGATGGGTTTGACTCGGCACTTTCGCTTTAATCTTTTCACTGACCACGAGCGACTGATCAGAAAGAAAACTGCTGTAACGGTCGAGCCAATCATAAAGCCATACTTTGCCTGTTGGGGTTTCACCTGCGTGATAAGTGGTGATTTGCTTTGTGTTGTTGAAACGAGGCGGAAGCTTGATTAACTTGCTGACCAAACTGGCTTTGTAACCATGAGCATGGATAAGCCTTGGTTGATAATGTTGAACTGCACGTTTCAGCTGTGTCGCGCTATTGCCATTTGAATCTACAGAACATGAGGCTAAATCGGAGAGGTAACTAAAAGGGATGTTCAGCGCATTCAACTTTTCAACGATGATCGCTTCAGGATTAAACTTAGTCAAAAGAACGATACGAACAGCCTCTGAATACTGAGCGCTTTCCGATATCAGGCCTTGTGCTAATTCTAAAACATGCGTTTCTATGCCTCCAAAAGTTTGGCTGTCGATCAACAGCCAAATCTCATGAAGGTTTATGTCGAGTACACCTTGGTTAGGCTTGATTGTACTCATCTTCCGACTCCCAAGCCTGTTTCTTACGATAAACAGTAGAAGGGCTAAGTTCTAACAGCACAGCAGCGTTTAACACATTCCCATCGCAATGATTGATGGCATGTTGAATGGCTTCACGTTCTATTTGCCACATTGGACGAATAGCACCTTCGCTTGTGGTAAATGCAGGCGTCATCGGCTCGTTGTGAGCTTGAGCAACTGACGATTGTTCCAACTCTTCCGGAGTAATCGGTGGCAACTTAGCTTCTGGTGCTTCAACAACTGCAGGTTGAGGCGCAGTTACTCGAATTGGTGTCACTGATTTAGATGATGGAGCGGCATCTACTTTATTAATCGGAGGCGGTAACATGTCTTTAGTCACGCTCGTTTCATTGTTCAACACCACGATGTTACGGATGATGTTTTGCAACTGACGCACATTGCCTGGCCACGCATAACGTTTAAGTAGATTCTGCGTTTCTTTGTCTATTGATTTGAACTTCTTCTTGTCTTGCTTCGCGTACAGTTTCAAGAAGTGATTAGATAGGGTGACAATGTCACTTCCTCGCTCGCGAAGCGGTGGCATTTCGATAGGCACAACGTGAACACGATAGTAAAGGTCTTCTCTAAAACGTCCTTCTTCTACTTCAACCAGTGGATCGCGGTTGGTCGCACAGATAATTCTGACATCCACTTTAATCTCGCGGTTGCCACCGAGTGGAGTAAACGTACCAGTTTGCAAAAATCTGAGGAGCTTCTTCTGCATCTCCAGTTCCATTTCACAAAGCTCATCGAGAAATAGGGTACCGCCATGCGCTTGCATTGCTGCACCTTTCCGGTCGGTTGTCGCACCGGTAAACGCACCTTTAACGTGACCGAAGATTTCACTCTCCATTAGGTCTCGAGGGATAGCGCCGCAGTTAATGGCCACGAAGGGTTTACCATTACGCTGACTCTCTTGGTGAATCGCTTCCGCACACACTTCTTTACCTGTACCACTTTCGCCGTTAATAAACACGCTGGCAGTGGTTGGTGCTACCGAATCAATGATCTTGTAAACCGCCTGCATGGGTAGGCAAGAGCCAATGAAATTATGAAAACGATCACGATCGAATTTGCTTTGCATGTTATCGACGAGGTTTTCGAGTTTCGCTCTTTTTAGATGCAAGCTAACAGAGGTCTTGAGTCGATCGGCTTGAATGGGTTTCTCTAAGAAGTCTTCTGCACCGCGTTGGATAAGGTCTACCGCGATGTTTACTGAACCATGCGCTGTCGCGATGATGACAGCGGTCGGTATTTCGTTAGCAGTAATCCAATCTAAGACTTCTTCGCCTGGCATGTCAGGAAGCTTAAGGTCGAGAATCACAAGCTGTGGAGAGTGCCTTTCAATGAAGGTCTTAGCTTCCGCGCCGGTTTCGACGTGGAAAATATCATAGGGCTCGTCTTTTACGTACTGCTTGTAGAGTACGGCGAGTGAGGTGGAGTCTTCAACTAACAATACCTTAGGGCGCATTGTGTATTCCTTTTGAAACTTTATCCTAACCAATCAATAACATAGTGATATGCAACCATCAATACGAGTCTTGTGTATTTGTTATCTACCACATGCAATCTTTTAAGAAGCGGCCTGTATAACTTCTCGCATTGCTGTTCATGATGGAGCCCATCTTATGGCGACTATATTAATAACGACTGTTTTGAGTTTTTAATCTGATACCGATAATGAACATGCAAAGCTAGCTGAAGCCTGCCTCTTTCCTTTCAAGCAAGGCTTTTATTGAACGCTCTGCGAGCTCTAGTAATTCATCAACTTGTCGAAATGCCGCATCATGACTCTGTTCTAAACATAGCTTTTCTAAAGCTCGAGCTAATTCACCCAAAGGGCGATTACCTAACGAAAGCGCTGTGCTGCCGAGAGTGTGGACCTCGAACTCAAGTGTTTGAGCGTCTTTCTGCGTGACTGCCTCTTTTATAGCGACCAAGCGTGTTTGTGATTCTTCGACATAATGGTCGATCAAGATAGGGATAATGTCCGCACTTGTATCGCGAATCATTTGCTCCAGAACGCTTTCATCGACAAGCTCGCTCACTTGTTGTGAGTTTAGATTTGTAGCTGCGTCTGACGCTAAAGTAGAATTCATCAAACTAAGTCCTTTTATTGAGCTTAATATCTGTTAATACTATTAAGTTTTAGTCATTTTCTAGAATAATTTCAACTGGTTGCCGTACAAATAGAGCATTTAATTGGCATCTCACTCATCTTGCTATTGGGTTTGTGACAAACCTAACGGACTGATTTTATTTTGTTTTCTCTTATGAAATATAAACTTAGGTGCCTATAAAGCCTAAGGTGCGGGTAGATCTCAGAAGAAAACGAGCCCGATACAAATAAAAAAGACCACTGCAGTGAATTAACAACAGTGGTCTTAGAGCGGGGTAAGCAGTTTGGGCTAATCTAAATAGCGATAATTTAAACAGCCGAGCTTTAAATCACGAAAAGTAGGACTACGAAGCTTTATCAATCTTTGGCTTTGGGTCGGCTTCTACTTCTTCCTCGCTACTTTCTGAGAAGATATCAGCAACAGCGCTTCTCTCGAGTTCACCTTTTAGATTACCGTCTTCATCAACAACTGGAAGAGAGTAGTCACAAGACATAGTGTCCGGTAGCACTTCTTCAATCACCGCATCTGGTAAGATGGCAGGGACTTCTTCGTATATCTCATCACTAAAATCATGTACCGATGAATCTTCAACGGCGTCTTGTAGACTTTCTTGTGTGACTAGGCCTTGATAGCCGTCATCTGTTACGTGATAAGCGTAATCGTTTTTAAGCATCTTCATTTGTGCCAAAGCACCTTCAATTGTTTCTGATGTGATTCGATACAGAGGAGGCTGCATAACGGTTTCAACGGTCAGTGCACGAGCACGGTTTACGTCTTTCACGAACGCTTCCACGTAATCATCGGCTGGATTTAGCAGAATCTCATGTGGTGTGCCTTGTTGTACTAACTCGCCGTCTTTCAAAATTGCGATTCTATCGCCTAGGCGGAGTGCTTCGTCCAGATCATGTGTGATGAAAACAATCGTCTTATGAAGCTTCTCTTGAAGTTCAATAAGCTGGTCTTGCATTTCACTTCGAATCAAAGGGTCGAGTGCCGAAAAGGCTTCATCCATTAACAAGATTTCAGCGTTAGTACACAGAGCGCGCGAAAGCCCAACACGTTGTTGCTGACCACCTGAAAGTTGCGCTGGGTATTGCTTGCCGTAACCTTTTAAGCCCACCGTTTCTAACCATTCGTTGGCTTTCGCTAAACGGTCTTCTTTTTTGATGCCTTGTACTTCCAACCCGTACGCAACGTTTTCAACCACAGTGCGATGAGGCATTAAGCCAAAGCGTTGGAATACCATCGACATTTTATGACGACGGAACTCTTCTAGCTGTTTAGTGTTGAGGCTCATCACATCAATGCCTTCAACCATGATTTTACCTTGAGTCGGGTCAATCAAACGGTTGAAGTGGCGAATCAGCGTCGATTTACCCGAGCCAGAAAGCCCCATGATAACGAAGATTTCACCACGGTTAATCTCAAGGTTGATCTCTTTCAAACCAACGGTATGACCCGTATCCGCAAGAATCTGATCTTTGTGTTCGCCGTTTTGAACTCGGTTCATAACAGACATTGGTTTCGGTCCAAACACCTTGTACAGACCACTAATTTCAATCAATGGTTTAGTCATGCTTGAATCCTCCTAAATGCGCATTAGTTCTTCTTGCGTACGCTTGTGAAGCGCGGTCAAAAAGGATTGCGAGGGCAACGATGGCGAAACCATTCATCAAGCCTAATGTGAAGTACTGGTTAGTAATCGATTTGAGAACCGGTTGTCCTAGGCCTTTCACACCAATCATGGATGCGATAACAACCATAGACAGTGCCATCATGATGGTTTGGTTAATACCCGCCATGATCGTTGGCATTGCTAGAGGAAGTTGAACACCCCATAAGCGTTGCTTTTTGCTCGCACCGAAAGCGGTAGCGGCTTCAAGGACTTCTTTATCAACTAAGCGTATGCCTAGGTTAGTTAGACGAATTACAGGTGGGATCGCGTAGATAACCACGGCGATTAGCCCTGGAATCTTACCGATGCCCAGTAGCATTACCACTGGAATCAAATAAACGAACGCAGGCATGGTTTGCATGATATCGAGCATCGGCGTAACAATTGACTGAGCTCGATTTGAACGAGCCATCGCAATACCAATCGGAATGCCCAAGAATATTGAAACCAAGGTACATACAGTGATGATACTGAGCGTCCGCATGGTGTCTTCCCACATTCCAAAGTAACCAATGAGAAGTAGAGAAGCAACACAGCCTAGAGCCAGTTTCCAAGAACGGCTTGCTGCGTAGACAAGGCTGGTACACACAGCCAGGACTATAATCCAAGGTGTTGAGATAAGGAGTTTTTCAAACCAAACGAGGAATGAAAGAAGAGGGTCAAAGAGAGATTCAATCATTTCGCCGTATTCACGGGAAAATTCACGGTATGCGCCATCTAGCGTCTTTTTTATGGTTCGTAAATCACCGCGTTCCATCTCTGGAAAGCTTGATAACCAATTGCTGTCAGCCATTTTATATCCTTATAGTTCGGAGCCACTTGTCCATGCGATAAGAAAATCGCTAATGAAAAGGCTCCGAATCATGAATAACATCAAGTATAGCGACGTTATTTCTGTTTTATTGTTGAAGCGTAATTACTTGTTATTAAATCAAGCTCTTACAGCTGAGCTTCAACTTTCTTAGCCACTTCTTCAGAAACCCATGGGTGCCATACTTCTGGGAATTCACTTAAGAAATGCAGACTCGCTTCTTCGCCATCAGCTTGGTTGTCTTCCATCCAAGCAAGTAGCGAGTTCATTTTGTCGTTTGTGAAACCACGTTTAGTAAAGTAGTCGTACGCTTCAGGAGCACGTGACGCAAAACTTTCAGTGGTAATCGTGTGGACAGGTGAAGGCGGGTACATGGTTGCTTTTGGCGATTCACAATCTTCTTTGGTGGTACAGTTAAGGAACTCTTCCTCATTAACGCCACTGCCAAAGTCGACTTTAACCATGTCGTATTTACCTAGAACAGCGGTCGGTGCCCAGTAGTAACCAAACCAAGCTTCTTCACGTTCATAAGCTTTTGCGATAGAGCCAGATAAGCCGGCACTCGAGCCTGGATCAACAATCGTGAAACCGCTGTTTTCTAGCTCAAGAGCATTAAACAAGTTTCCGGCGCTGATCTGACAGTTCCAGCCTGCAGGGCAGCTGTAGAATGCAGATGTATCTGGGTCTTCAGGGTGTTTAAATAAGCTTGCGTTTTTGCGTACGCCTTCGATGGTTGCCATTTCAGGGTACTGTTTTACTAGGTAAGCTGGAACCCAAAAGCCTTCTTCGCCGCCGTTCACAAGTGCTTTACCTGCGTAGCGAAGACGTTTTTCTTCAACACCTTTATCTAATGCGTCTTTTAAGCTGTTGCTCCAAAGTTCAGGTGCAACATCAGGCTGGCCTTTTTCGATCATAGACGTGCCTGTTGGCATAGTGTCGCCAGGGATAAGTTCAGCATCACACCCATAACCATGTTCAAGGATGAATTGGTCGATATTGGCGATCAGTGTTGCAGAGTTCCAGTTCATATCTGCGATTGTTACGCTGCCACATTCTCCAGCGTTAGCATTACCGCTGGCTGCTGCTACTAACAAAAATACGGAGCTTAACTTGTATTTCATATTGAGTTTCCTTTCTCTTTAATAATACAACTAAGGTAACCAAGGTAAATTGATTATCTAAATTGCTCGATGGTGATCCTTTCCGTGTATTTGAACCATTTGAGCAGAAGGAGGGATGGGTGAAGTTTGAATAGATAAACGTGCAAAGTCAGTGAAGTGTGATTTGCCAATTCATCCACTGTGTTTCAACAGCCATCGGATAACTTTGTCAAACTATTACAAATTCGTCAAAAACCACCTCTATTTATAATCTTAGGAAATAATCGTACGAATTCCATCTTTGATGCGATTTACATGGCACTTTAACCGTCTGTGTCACATTACCGCTAAAGTTAGGTATGGGGCTGTTGATTTCTGAAGGGATTTACAGGTGGTAAGACCATGGTTGGCGTGTGTGAAATGCGTTGAATGGTTTTTAAAATCTTATTTTCAATAATAATTTCGCCAAAAACACCTAATTTGGTTTTGGGGTATTTAGAGCTGTCGCGTCTTGAAGTTTAATAGGATAGGTGGCTGTCATGGTATTAATGACAGCTATACAGTTACGTAAGAAAGCTATAGTTGTACAAGAAGCTATAGTGGCACGAAAAAGTTACATCGGCAGGTTTAAAAACTCATTTTGATACAGCTTGTTTGCCAAGTTATCGCGAAGTTTAGTTGGAAGGAATTTCATTCGATTGATTTGTCTGACCAACTCTTGTGCAAAGCTAGGCTTTTGTTTCATGTTCATCACGCAGCCCATTAGATTGATACTTTGTGCATCAAGCAGCTTTTTCGCTTGTTCTAGGTGGTGACTCGACGTTTCTCCATAGGCGACAACAATTAGTGTACTGCCACAAGCGCTCGCGACAGACTGCGCCGGAATATTGCCTTTGTTTATGTTGAGAAGCGGTGAGGTATCAATGATGACTCTGTCGTATTTCTCTAACCATTTGTTGACCACTTTTTGTAACGTTGTCGGATCTTTATAAGCCAATTGCGTTGAAGCAACTTGTGGAGCAGGGACACCGATAAACGTACGCTGAGATTCAACATGTTCTATCAGTTGACCTTGCTGATTATCTTCTAGCATATTCAAATCTTTGAAAGCAGGGTTGAATAAGTTGAGATCAACATAAAGCGTTGAATGACCCGCAAGAAGAAAACGCTCGGCTAATGCGGTTGCAATAGATGTTACGCCGTCACCTGAATGGCAGGCGGTGACGCATATTGATTTTTGGCCGTTAAGTTCAGAAGCTAAATACAGTTGCTCGACTTCGGCATGGGTCGCTGAAATTGTCATTATAAAGCTCCTATTAATACGATGGTGGTGGTGATACGCAGTATGTCATCAAGTCCGACGCGTGCTTTTTCAATAAAGCTTTCGCGACGGTCTGGGATGTAAATCGTGTCACCAGCGCGTAGCACCGGCAAGTTGTAAATGTTCGCCGTTTTGCTGAATTCAACAAGGTCAAAAGTACGAGCCTGACCTTGGCAGCAAGACATATTGACGATGGTAATTTTTTCTACATAAGCATTGTCGGTAGGTCCTGCTGCTTCTGCCAGAATATCTAGAATGGTCATGTTGTCGTTGAACACATAACGCCCCGGATTGTTAATCGCACCAAGCACACGAACGGTTTCTTCTTTCGGTGTATCTAACCAGTTTTTGCCTTTCTCTGGGATGTAAATCGTGTCGCCAGTGGTTACGTTTGGCAGTAACGATTCGTCACCGGTTTCAAAGTACAGTGATAAGTTAAGTTTGCTTACTTGCGAATAGGTTTTGTCACGATGCGTTACTCGAACGTTGTGGATGTCGGCATCCTTTGTTGGACCGTCAGCCGCAGACAAGATATCAAGGAAGTGCATGTCTTTGGTGAAGCGGTAACGACCGGGTGCATTCACTTGTCCAAAGATGTAGATCGAAGCATCAGAGCTTTGACGAACCCATTGTGATTTATTGTCTGAAGGATCTTGTGGCAAGTCGTGAACACGCACGATAGAGCCCGCTCGAATTTGTGGCATTTGGTCACGTGGCGCACCATTTCGAATAAAATCATCAAGGTTAAACACAACTAGCTTTCTACCAGTAACAACTTCGATTTTCGATGTGTCAGCGCGTAGCGTAGGGCCACCGACGTGTGCCAATAATCCCATGAAATTCATTTCATCTGACCATTCAATACGACCAGGTCGATTCACCTCACCAATCACGTTAACTGCTCTGTCTGGCGTGATTTTCAACCAAGACTTCTCGTTCATGTCGGTTTTCTCGGGAACGAAAATCGCGTCACCAGCTTTGATGCTAGGAGGGTTAGAGTTAGGTAAGCCTTCAGTGTAAGCCGCTAAATCGAATTTAAGCACTCTGCCATCTGCTTTGATAACACGGATTTGTCGTGACTCTGCAAATCGAGTTGGGCCGCCCGCATTCGCCAAGATATCCATAAAGGTCGCGTCTCTTTTGCCTTCAAAAGCACCAGGGGCTGCGACTTCGCCCATTACGTAAACCATGTTGGCGCCGGATTTGATCTCTTCTTCTTGCTTGGGAACGAAAATGGTCGCACCCGGGCGTAAAATTGGAAGCAGACTTTCGTCACCAGAATCTAAGTAACGTTTTAGGTTGAATAGCGTTGGGGTGTTGTTCGAAATCACTCGGATTTGCTCAACACTGGCATAACGAGTTACGCCGCCCGAACGCATAAGTACGTCGACAAGGTCGGTGTTCTCTTTGTAAGTGAACGAACCCGGCGCGTTCACCTCACCAAACACTTTGATGGAGTTACGAGAATCAGCACTGTCACCTGAGTTAGCAAGCTTTGCTGCGTCAAACTCTTGCTCGATGTTACCGACTAATGGAGAAGCTGGAACGAATAGTGAATCCAGTGATTGAAGAGTAGGTAATGCTGACTCGTCTCCTGAATCAAGGAATCGTTTGTAGTTAAACTCTTTCTTATCTGCGCCTCGCTTAAGAATCAGCTTATCCAGTTGCGCGCCCGGGCGTAAACCACCCGCAGCGTAAAGTGCCATTTGGATGCTAGAACCTAATGAGAGCGTGTATTCGCCAGGCTGTTCTACATAACCTTGCACGTAGATGATGATTTGCTGCTCTTTTACATACACTGAAGCGTTCGAAAGATCTTTGTAAGCGGTTGCCAGCGACTCTAGAACGACTTTGTTAAGCTGTTCGCTGTCGTAACCCGCAACAAACACAGCGCCTACTTCTGGAAGAGTAATACGGCCACGCTTATCCACTTGGAACCCCGTGTTTAAGGTACTTTCACCGGGTACGTTAACTTGGATTAGATCACCGACTTGAACCGCGTCTGAAAACTCATCGTTAGCATTGACGACATTCGCAAAGCATAACGATAGGGTGATGATAAAAGCGATCAAGGATTTCATAATCCACCTCCCATTTTCTCGGCATTCTTAGGCGAGACAATTTCAATACTTACTCGGCGGTTCGTTAAACGCGTGCCGTCGGATTCACCTTCAAAAAGAGGGACGGTTTCGCCAACAGAGACGGCTTTGATTCGTTGAGCGCCTAGTCCAAAAATAGTCAGGTAGCGTTCGACTTGTTTCGCTCGTCCAAGTGCTAACTTGTCGTTGTATTCTTCGGCACCCGTTGCATCAGCATGGCCGGTAACCACAAGGTCTAGAGATTTGTGTTCTTTCAGTAAACTGGTTGCTTCCGCAAGTCTTCCCATATACTTCGGGTTTACTTCAATCGAATCTTCCGCGAATTGGTTGTCAACATTAAGCAGGTCATACAACTGTTCAATAACCGACAGTTGCATTCTAAATTGATTTTCATTTTTTGGTGGCTCACAGCGGGCTTGTGAAGTTACGTAATCCAGTTGGACCTCAAGTTCATTTAGGCGTTTTCTTTGGATCACTAAGTCGTTGGCTGCATCCAGTAGTAGACCGCCTTGAAGTTCACGAGCAATACGATTTTGCTTTTCGATTGCTTGAACAACAGCAGCTGGGAAACACCAACGAGCACCTTCTTGGATCAAAGCATCAAGGTGCAATTTAGCGAGCTGCCAATCAAAGCGTAATCCATGTTCTGGACCAAGAGGCTCGTCTGGCATGACAGGAGAGAAGTCTGAGTTTTGATAGTTAATAGAATCGTAACTTTCAGCCAAACCCCCTGTGCCTTGTTCAGGATAGCTAGTACAGCCACCCAGAACGAGAGCGGACAGAGAAAGGGCTATGTAGTTTTTCAGTATTTTCATGCCAACGTCCTATGTTTCTAATTTTTCTTATTATTTTTTGTTACTTCTAGCTTAGTGGGTCTTCATGAATTTGCAGGATTTTTTGAATTTACTGGGATAGCGTGGCCAATACGTAGTAGGTTCATAATTTCAAGAGGCTGACCAGTCACATTTTCAAGTCGCATGTTGCGTTCGCGCTCAGTCAGACGTTTGAACATATAAACAATCGCGCCAACACCAGATGAATCTAAAAACTCAACCTGGCTAAAATCAACTTCGATATCAGGGTGACCATCGTTAGAAATCACATCATCGATGTCGGTTTGTGCATCACGACTGCCTGCTGCATCCAGATCACCGAAAATAGAAAGTGTCAGTGTCGTTGTGTTTAAATCAGTCTTACGTAGTTCCATAGCGATATCTCCTTTTAAGTATGTATGGACAACTGCACTGAATGTGCCAACTTTTATGTTGTTATTTTTCAATAATTTATGTTTAGTATGAATTCCTATCTCAAATTGAGAAAAGACGTTTCTCAATATGAGAACTAAAAACGGCGGAATATATGAGAGTTATAGATCATTAATTTAATGAATAAATGAAAAGGTTAGATAAGGTTGATGAGTGGATCGCATCTTCTAGCAAAGGTTGTCTACCTACGTGTCAGAACGCTTAGGATTAAAGGCGTTTGTTGACTACTACAGATATCAATACGGAGCAGATGATGAGATTAACTAAATTGGCGATAGCAACTCTATGGGCGTGTTCGCTTTCTTCTCATTCATCCTATTTACCTCCCGACCATTTGGTACTGGCCAATACATACCAACAAGGCATTGATGTTTCTGAATACTGGAAGAGTGAAAAGCTTGATGGGATTCGGGCTCTTTGGGACGGACAACATCTTTATACACGCAATGGTAATCGCATTTACTCACCCAAGTGGTTTACTGAAAACTTGCCTAAGGTCCATCTCGAAGGAGAGTTGTGGGCAGGAAGGGGCAAGTTCCACCTTGTTCAATCTACCGTTCTCGATCATACGCCGAGTGACACAGCATGGCGCCAAATCGATTTCATGCTGTTTGATATGCCAGGCGCTGCGGGAGATTATCAAAAGCGCTATTACAACATTTTGCATTGGGTAAGCGTGATTGGAGAATCTCATGTCAGCTACATAGAACATGTACCAATTCACAGTGAAGAGGCTTTGTTTCATCAACTTGATAATGTCGATGAGCGTAATGGCGAAGGTTTGATGCTTAGAAAAATCACCAGTCGTTATCAAGCAGGCCGAAGTAATGATTTGTTAAAACTGAAAAGGCATCATGATGCCGAAGCCACAGTTATTGGCTACAAGGGTGGGACAGGGAAGTATAAAGGGATGATGGGTTCAATCTTGGTTCACACAGAAGAGGGTGTGGAATTTTATATAGGCAGCGGGTTCAGTGACCAAATGAGACTCGCACCGCCAGAGATCGGCAGCCGTATTACCTTTCGTTACAATGGTTTTACTCAAAACGGAAAACCCAAGTTTGCGCGCTTTGTTCGAGAGAAGAGTGAATATTAAGGCAGATACGATCTACCTGACCATTAAACGAAAAAGAGCCCTGAAAATCAGAGCTCTTTTTTTTATTCGAAATCAGATAGACCGACTTAGCGAGTACGAATCTAGCGAGAACTAAATTCTAACTGAACGTCATCGTCCTGCTTGTGCATCCAGTGTAGACGCATACCTAGCATAATCGCTGCTGATGTTAGACCGACAATGAAACCAATCCAGAAGCCGTGCGCGCCCATAGGTTCAACAATCCAATCTTTCATTCCTAAGATGTAGCCGATAGGAAGGCCAAGCAACCAGTAAGCAACGAAGGTAATGTTGAAGATTGAACGCATGTCTTTGTAGCCACGCAGAGCACCTGCAGCGATAACTTGGATGGCATCAGTACATTGATAAACCGCCGCGAACAACAGCAACTGCATTGCAACGGTAATTACCGCAGTGTTCTCTGTGTAAAGTAATGCAACCTGTTCTCTGAACAGGACAGTTAACGCCGCTGTCATTAAGGCTGTCACTAAACCAACAATGATACCTACGTGTGTCGCGATCTTAGCGCCTTCGGTGTTGTTTTCGCCCAACTTATGCCCAACACGAATACTCACGGCTGCACCGATACTCATTGGAATCATGAAGACCAGCGAAGAGAAGTTGATCGCGACTTGGTGCGCGGCAACAATCAACGAACCCAATGGTGCAACTAACAGAGAAACCACCGCAAACAGAGTTACCTCGAAGAAGATAGCGGCCGCCACAGGGAAACCAAGTCTAAACAGACGAATTTGAGCTTTAAGTTTCGGTTTATGGAACGTACCGAAGATGTTGATTTTCGCCAAACGCTTTGATGTTAAAACGTAAGCGAACAGTAGTGCAAACATCACCCAATATACGATAGCCGTTGCAACGCCACAGCCAACACCACCCAGAGCAGGAGCACCAAGTTTTCCGTATACGAACATCCAGTTCAGCGGGATGTTTAATAGCAAGCCAATAAAACCAATCACCATCGCAGGCTTGGTTAAAGACATACCATCGGTAAAGCTTCGCAATGTTTGGAACAACAAAAACGCAGGTACAGCAAACATCACCGCATTCATATAGCCGATGGTCTTTTCCGCCATGAGTTGTTCAATGTCCATCCACTCCAATATCAATTGTGTTTGAAAAAGCACACCAATGATTGGAAGGGAGATGACGAGCGCTAAAAATGCGCCTTGTTGAATTTCGAATGGAATTTTTACTTGTCGACCAGAACCATTCAGTTGTGCAACGACAGGAACCAACGCCATCAATAGACCAACACCAAATAGGATTGATGGTAGCCAGATACTTGCTGCAATCGAAACCGCCGCCATATCGATAGCACTTACGCCACCGGCCATTACGGTATCAACAAAACCCATTCCAGTTTGTGCAACGGATGCGATCAATACTGGGGTCGCAAGTTTAATTAGATTCGAGGATTCTTCTTTGTAACGATGCACAAACAACTCCAAATAAGAGGGAAAATTAGAATAATAGTGTAGGAAAGGACATTCTGAAGGAATCAGAGACAATGATCTTAAGCTTACACTGGACGAATCATAAAGAAATGTCACAATAACTGCTATGAAAAACTGTTACTAGAATGCTAAATAGGAATCTTATGTTTACAGGTATCGTTCAAGGCATGGCAACACTGGTTGCTATAAACAAAAAAGAGTCGTTTCAAACTCATACCATTGAGCTAAGCGATGAAATGGTTGAAGGATTAGCCATTGGTGCTTCAGTAGCTCATAACGGTTGTTGCTTAACGGTAACGGAAATTTCAGGTAACCAGATTGCTTTTGATTTAATGCAAGCGACATTGCGATTGACGAACTTAGGCCAACTGAATGTTGGTGACAAAGTGAATGTTGAGCGTGCAGCAAAGTTTGGTGACGAAATTGGCGGGCATAGCATGTCTGGCCACATTACTCTGATGGCTAACCTAGTCGATGTGATTAAAACAGAAAACAACCGTACGCTTTGGTTTGAGCTGCCTCAAGAATCAATGAAGTATGTGTTGAGTAAGGGTTACATCGGCGTTGATGGTTGTTCATTGACGATTGGTGAAGTGGAAGAGAACCGTTTCTCTGTTCACCTGATCCCAGAAACACTGAATCGTACTCTGTTTGGCGGCCGTGAAGTAGGCGACCAAGTAAACATTGAGTTTGATCCTCAAACACAAGCGATTGTTGATACTGTTGAACGCGTACTAGCAAACCAAAAATAGTAGTAGCGGTTTATCAACAGCATTTGCCTAAAAAACGCTGACTAAGTAAGAGTCGCAGACATTAAAAAAGAGCAAATTGAGTGCTCTTTTTCTATTTGTGTGTCTCTGCGTTTTTCTAGGCTAGCCTCAAAATCGAGGTGTAGAGCCAACTCGACAAGAGAGTAGGTGTTAGAAGACTTGTTCGTCGTCTGCATCAATCGAGAGATTAATCCTGTCTCTTACCTCATCTACCTGCATGTCGAGGTGAATGGCATTGCAACATGCTGGGCAATCGTCATAAAAATCTTGGCTCCCATTAGAAGCATCAAGCGTTATGCTGATGGCATGCCCACAGTGGGGGCAGGAGACATGTTTCTCTGTGTATTTATGCATCGCGAATTCTCCTCACTGTAACTTGTTCCAATCGTAGTCGCTTTATAGAGCGACTTAGCTCGCTGTGATTGGTATTAAACGGCCTGTATCTTCTGAATGCATGCTTCAGTGTGTGCTAAATATTCGCCGCCAAATTGATTGCAGTGGTTAAGAAGATGGTACAAGTTGTAAATGTCTTTCCGATCAGTATAGCCCACGTCGAGTGGATTGACGCTCTGGTAACCTTCATAAAACTCTTTAGGGAAACCTTCAAACAATTCCGTTAATGCCAAATCGCATTCATGGTCCCCCCAGTAACAAGCCGGGTCGTAACAGATTGGCCCAAAGGCTGAATTTGCTACATTGCCATTCCAAAGATCCCCATGAAGCAAAGAAGGGCGAGGGTTGTGGCCAGCAAGACGCATATTCACCACATCAACGATGTCATCGATATCACCAAACTCGATGCCTTTCTCTTTGAGCAGTTGCAGTTGGAAACCAATGCGTTGCTCAGAGAAAAAGCGACCCCATTTCTTATGCCAAGGGTTGGGTTGAAGTGTGCTGCCGATATAGTTGTCTTGGTCGCAACCAAACTCTTTTTGCTCGCCCCATTGATGAAGCCGCGCAAGCTGAACGCCGAAATCGAAGCTATTGTTGCCCGTCTCGAGCGGTTTGGTCGGCAAGTAATTCAGAATAATGAACGAGCACTCTTTGGTTTTGCCAATAAGCACCAACTCAGGAACGTAAACAGTGGAGGTTTCTCTTAACAAGCGTAAGTTCTCAGCTTCAATTTCAAACTTAGGTAAAAATTCTCGCTGATTCACTTTCACAAAGTAACGCTCATTACCATCGCTGATCATATAGCAATCGTTAATGTCGCCACCAGAAACCTTGGTACGTTCAGTAATCTGAAAGTTAAATAGAAGAGTATCTGAAAGTTGTTGAGAAATGGCCTGCCACATAGGAAATCCTCAAAGACTGAAAGTTAAAAAGATTGAAGGTTAGAAATACTGTTTGTTTAATAGCAATAGTTTAGGATAAATCTGAACAATTTATAGACGCACTCGTCAATGTTCTTAGCTCTTCTTCATCTTACGTAGAATCAATTGGCCGAATTGTGAACTCGAACTGATTCAAGCTCTTTGAAATACAAACATAAATTGAAAACCTGACGTGATGAAATAGTTTGGAACTGGTCTCACAATCGAAACGGTTTTGAACGCCACAAACTGGAAAAGAGGTTTGAACTTGTTATTGTCTAGCGACTAAATCAAATGAGCTTTTGGAGTAAGTTGAAAGGGCTATTGTTAACTGGCGCAATACTTTGCTTCAAAGTTTGTCTTACACTTCTTTAGCGTGAATTTACTTATGTCGTAAGTAGGCAGGTATACCACATAAAGCTATATCGATTTAATTTTAAGCTGAAATACTAACTAGGATCATTTAAATGTAGTTTTGGGCAATAAAGTGATGACAAATAGCTTCATTTACATAGTATTAGGCAAGTACGTATTAATCTGCTCTAGAGCTTAAAACGGAGAATTATTGTGGTTGTAGAAACCGATGGCTATTTGGCTTTAATCGAGCACCTATCATTCAACCTTGATGTGTTTACCAATAGTAATGGTGATACTGGAAACGAAAGTGTCGAAGACATTGTTACCGACATGATTTCAACAAACATCATGGCTATTTTCGAGCAAAACCCAGAGTTGCATTCGAGCGTTCGTTTTCAACTTTTGAAAGAAGCAGATGCCGTAGTAGCGGATCTTGGTGAAGTATTAGCGGGTGTGTGGGCTAAGAAAGCGACTAACGAACAAATTGTATTCCTCGATGAGTACATCGCGTTAGTGAAGAACCTGTTTGATACTGCTGTTGCTAAATACGATTAACGGTTTGTTTGCTCATTTATCGTCGTAATTAATCAGCATAATAACAACGGGCGTTTAAGTCGTATCTTTCTAGAGTTACCTCGCTCAGCGGTTTATCTTTCGAACCGCTATAAACGCCTAAAGTGCCAAAACTTGGATGCCCAGTAAGGGTTATCTAACCTAGAAATAATGACACCTTTCGATGTCGAGGCATGTAGAAATTGGTTGTTTCCTAAATAAACGCCTACATGTCGCACCGTCATCGAAGTCTTGAAAAACACCAAGTCACCGCTTGTTGCCTGCCCATACGCAATTTCTTTTCCCTTTTTACTCTGGTCTTTTGTGGTTCTTGGTAGAGCTTGTTGAGTCGCATTTTGCACGGCGATTTGAACAAAAGCAGAGCAATCTATACCTCGAAATGAGGTCCCACCGAAATGGTATGGCACGCCTTTCCACTGTTCATACACGCTCATATAAGCGTTTGTAGTCAATTGTTCTGACTTTGATAGGGGTTTCTGTGCGGTTTGACTAAGCTGAGAAGGCGAAGGTGACGAGCTACAAGCAGCCAATGTTGCTAAAGTTATTGTAACTACAGCCATTTTTCTGATTTTCATATGTAACTCTTCTGACAAAAAACTGAAATAAAAACGTCATCAAGGACTTCTAGTATACGACCTAACTTAAGGATATCTCTTTTCGTAGTCAAACTGGATTTCACATGCCCGACACAAATTTATCAATAAAACCCTCACGTTATACATTCTCGCTCATTCAAACCGTCACTGCTGTATTTATTTCCATTCTTTTACTTGTTACTTTTTTATCAATGGTTAGCATTCGGGGCGTTGAACGGGTCGGGGGACATTTTGATGCACTCTCGGAACAAGCATTACCCCTTGCTCTACATAACGCCGAATTAACGCAAAGCGTATTAGAACAAGTAAAACTTATCACTTACAGCACCCAATCAACCGACTTAGATACACTGAATGCCACAAGGGGCTCAATTGACCAACTCGCGACAGAGAGCAATACCACGCTAGAGGAACTTCTTTTTATTTCCCAATCTTTTCCTGATGCGATCTCTTTAGAGCAACAACAAATCCTTGTCGATGACATGGCGCAACTGCAAGCTATGACCAACACGGTACTGCTGGCGCAGATTGAGATTCAAAGTAAGCAAAATCTGATCGACAGTAAAATGGGCGAGTTCCGTTATGGCGTTGGATCTATCGGACCAGAAATGAATCGAATCAGCTCATTCTTGGTTGAAGACAACCCAGAAGCGAGCGATGCAGCGAACCGATTCACATCCAGTGCGTCTGCTATGGCGAACACCTTCTTGATGTTGATGATGCAACCTGACATTGATAAAGCACAAGACGAATACCGTCAATTGAGAAACCGAATCGCAGGCCTTAACTTGGCTTACAGCGATTTTGCCGATTGGCATCCAGACATCGTTGAGTTCGCGAGCTTGACGGCGCCTTACGAGATGGTGAAAGAAGGCTTTACCGAAGAAGGCGTGATCAAACAGATCCTCTTGAAACTCGAACTTGTTCAGCAGCAAGAGCAGAACTTAACGCAAGTCATTAACTTAGCGAACACCGTCATTAGCACATTGAATCAGCTGTCTTCCACCGCTTCCCACCTGATTGATGAAAGTGAACTGGTTGTAAATCAAACCATTACCAATATTGATCGTGTGTTGTTTATCAGCGGGCTAGTGATTGCCGTAATCATTGTGATTTCATGGTTCGTGTTACGCCGTTGGATGAATAAAGGGCTTAAAAACATAACTCAACAGTTGAGTTCACTGGCAGATCATGACTTCTCTAAACAGAGTGAATTACTGGGGCCGCTAGAGCTGCAAGTTATTACTTCAAAACTCAATACGGTCGTTGATTCAACCGCAGATTCGGTTCGTTTAGTAACGCGCAACTGTGAGACGCTTTATCAAACGGCAGAAGTAAGCCACTACGCTGCAGAGCAAACCAATTCGAGCTTGAACGAGCAGAACGAATCACTTCAGAATATGATCACCACCATTACGGAGCTGGAAGCATCGATTGGTGAGATTGCTCGTATCTCTAACGCATCGAACGACGATGCTCAAATAGCAGAAGATGAGTCAGTGAATGGCAGCCACGTGGTTGGCCTTAACCAACAACGATTACAAGCGCTTGAGCACTCTCTTAGCATGAGTGAAGAGTCGATGGCTGACTTGGATGGTCGAGTGAAACAGATTCGTGAAATGGTCGACATGATCAGTGGTATCGCTGAAAACACCAACTTATTGGCACTGAACGCTGCGATAGAAGCGGCGCGAGCAGGTGAACAAGGTCGAGGTTTTGCGGTAGTTGCAGACGAAGTGCGTAAATTGGCGAGCGGCACATCCCAGCAAACCACCAATATTCGTAGCATGATGAACGAACTAGTAGCGGCAGCCGATCGCTCACGTGCTTCTGTAACGGAATCGAGAAGTGAGATGGCCAATGCACTGGAAACCAGTGGCGATGTAAGACAAGCCTTCGAGAAAATCGAATTTGCGGTTAGCCAGATCAAAGGGCGTGTTGAGCAAATCATGGTGGCTACCGAAGAACAAGCTCGTGCAACTGTCGATGTTACCCATTCAATCACTCGAGTATCTGAGCAGGGCGAGAATACTAAGCTGCAACTTGAATCTATGATCGAGAGTTCAGAGCAAGTCGGAGAGATAGCAGGGCACCAACAAGCCATGCTTCATAAGTACGTATTGAAGTAAGTGTGTCAACGTCGTCCGGAAGTGGGAATTGCCGCTGAAAGGTGAGAAGCTACGCATATAAAAATGGTGCAATCTCTTATGAGTTTGCGCCATTTTTTATTATTTTCTTGAGGCGTTAGGTCTTGTCTTTCGAATGAGGGAAGGAAGCGAATGGTTGGCGTAACATCAAGTCGAGCCTTTGTTCTTTTCCGTCTCGTATTTCTGGTACACCGATGCTTACCTTATCGTGACCAAGCTTGGGTTGAGCACGATACGTTTTAAACCAGATATCCCAAACTGATAAGAAGAACCCAAAGTTAGAGTGGGTCTCTTTGACGATCACTGAATGGTGCACTCGATGCATATCTGGCGTGACAATCACTTTACGAAGCTGCTTGTCGAACCATAAAGGTAAACGACCGTTGCTGTGATTGAACATAGCACTCACATTAAGCACAACCTCGAATATCACAACCGCTAGTGCGGGCACACCCAATACGAAAATCAACGCGACTTTAATTAACATAGATAAAATCATCTCGATGGGGTGGAAGCGGGTACCAGTTGTGACATCGATATCTAAATCGGCATGATGGACGCGATGAAGTTTCCACAGGACAGGGATACGGTGGAAGACTAAATGTTGAGTGTAAATGGCAAGATCTAATAACACGACACAAAGGAACACGGTGATTTCAAAGGGTAGGCGAATGTTATTGAACAGACCCCATTGATTTTGTTCCGCAATCAGTGCCGCTTGAAATGCCGCAACAGGTATTAATGTCGCCAATAAAACACTGTTAAGCGCCATTAATGAGAAGTTATTTCCCCAACGAAACCATTTATTTTGAGTCAACGTTTTTCTTGGCGCACGATATTCCCACAACGCACACAAAACAAAAGCGCTAATAAAGAAAACAAGGCGAAGCAGTGATGGGTCTTGCATGGGAATTCCTTCTATCATTCTAGGGACACTGTAAGTACAATCGTGCCACTTTTCTAGATTTATCGTTATTGTCCATGAGAATCCACGCTTTTCACCGTTTATATCAACACCGTTTGTCTCTTTCTACCAAGCCGTTTAACGCGCGCGGGTGTAAAGTGGTTCGATGTCAGTTCTGTAAAATCAAACAAGACAGCTGTATCTGTGAACATCAACCAGACGTAAATACGAACGTCGCGACCATGTTGATCTTATCGGACAACGAAATACTCAAACCAAGTAATACCGGCCGTTTAATCCTTGATACCGTTAAAGACAGCTATGCCTACCTTTGGCACCGCACTGAACCGAATCAAGAGATGCTTGATGTGCTGAAAGACGATAAATATCAGCCAGTCGTGGTCTTTCCTGAAGATTATACCGATGACAAATCGCGTGTGGTTGCTGACCTTGGTGAGATGCGAGATTCGAACAAGACGTTGCTGCTGATCTTTATTGATGGTAGTTGGCGTGAAGCACGACGTATTTTCCGTCGTTCAGAGTATCTGCAAGACTTACCGGTGTTGTCGATCGAACCAGAATCGGTTTCGCAATACATGATGCGTAAGTCAGACAACGAACAACATCTCTCGACTGCAGAAGTAGCGAGCTTGGTTTTGAAACAGGCTGGTGAAGAGCTGGGCGCAAAGACTTTACAGCTGTGGTTTGAGACATTTCGTGAAAGCTACATGCTAAGTAAGACGCGTTATAAGTCCGATCCAACCAAACCAAGCCTGAACGCTTTCATAGAGCACACTAAAAATGAGACGTCACTCTAACCTTTAACCGCTTTGTGCTGACTTGTTGTTCAAACAGATTCGAACACGAGATAAGTTTGTTATCTATCACGGTTTGTAGGGGGAGTGTTATGGATAATGCTTCCTAGTTGTTTAATTTAAAAATTTTATTTGCCCGAATTTAGGGAAAAATTGGAGAGATTTCATGTATTACGGCTTTGATGTTGGCGGCACAAAAATTGAGTTTGGTGCGTTCAATGAAAAACTTGAGCGAGTAGCAACCGAACGCGTACCAACGCCTACTGAAGATTATCAACTGCTACTTGATACGATTGCCGGTTTGGTAAAAAAATACGATAGCGAATTCTCTTGCGAAGGCAAAATTGGCCTTGGTCTTCCAGGCATGGAAGATGCGGACGACGGCACTATGCTTGTTGTTAACGTACCGGCTTCAACAGGTAAGCCATTACGCAAAGACTTAGAAGCGCTGATTGGTCGTAGTGTTAAAATCGAGAACGATGCGAACTGTTTTGCGCTGTCTGAAGCGTGGGATGATGAATTGAAAGATGAACCATCAGTAGCTGGCCTAATTCTAGGTACTGGTTTTGGTGGTGGTTTGGTTTTTGATGGCAAAGTATTTTCAGGACGTAACCACGTTGCTGGCGAGCTCGGCCATATGCGTCTTCCTATTGATGCATGGTTCCACCTTGGCGACAACGCACCGTTACTAGGCTGTGGTTGTGGCAAGAAAGGTTGTTTAGACAGCTACCTATCTGGTCGCGGCTTTGAACTGATTTATGAGCACTACTTCGGTGAGAAAAAGAAAGCGATTGAAATCATCCAAGCGTACAACGAAGGCGAAGCAAAAGCAGCTGAGCACGTTGACCGTTTCATGGAACTATTGGCTATCTGTTTCGCGAACCTGTTTACCGGTCTTGATCCACACGTAGTTGCATTGGGTGGCGGTCTTTCAAACTTCGAACTTATCTACGAAGAGATGCCAAAGCGTATCCCTAAATACCTACTGTCTGTAGCGAAATGTCCAAAGATCATCAAAGCGAAGCACGGTGATTCAGGCGGCGTTCGTGGCGCTGCATTCCTTAACATTAAGTAATCGTGACTTAAGTTAAGCTAGCTAAGGTTAGATAGTTAAAAGCACAAATAAAAATGCCGCAATCTCTTTCGAGGTTGCGGCATTTTTTATTGTTCGGTGCTTTCGTTTCTTTAGCTGTTAGCTGTTAGCTGTTAACTACAAACGAAAAGCTAGAAACGACATATCAAGAAAAGAGCCAAGAGGGCTTACTTCTTCTTTTTACCAACACCAAGATTGTCTTTTTGCTTCAACGTAAGCTTAGTAAAGCCAAGCTTGCGGAAGTAGTTGTCTTGGTAGTTGCGAACCGCTTTAGTATCAGAAATCAACTCAAGCTGTTGCTCAGTTTTTAGATACTCAGAGATATCGATGCCTTCAGCTGCAGCAACAGCTTCTTGGATCGTGCGGTGTTCTTGTTTTGAAAACAGTAACTCTTTGTCTTCGTCTTTGTAAGTGTACAGAATGGTACGAGCCATGGTGCTCTCCAATAGAATTATTACTTTGCGCGCACTCTACATAAAAAGCGTACGTGGCTCAAGGTTATGATAAAAAATCTTAAGATTATCGTTCTTCAGGCTTATCGTTATTTAAGCTTTTCGTCTTTTAAGGAACGAACAGGTTGTCTTTTACAAAACGAACAGAAAAGAAAGCCCCATAACATCGAAAGCTCGATAGAAGGGGCTTCATCTATGTTTTGGCAAAGAGCTTCTAAGTCAATTAAAAAGCGGCCAAGTCAATTTAGGTGTTTGAGCTTTGAATCAAACGCGACCTTGTAGCGGAATGATCGTCACTGTTTCGCCAACCTTCACGGTATCAACCGCCGGCGAGATTTCGATTAAGCAGTTCGCTTCGCTCATTGAACGCAGAATACCTGAACCTTGCTTACCCGTCGTTTTCACTTCAAGCACACCCGATTCATTCATCGAGAACACACCACGGCTGAACTCGGTACGACCTTGGCGTGAACGCAATTGTTCAGTTGCTACAGCATTTGCTTTCACTGGCGTCCAGTTCGTTTGACCTTGAAGCTTGCGGATCGCAGGCTCAACAAAGTTAATGAACGACACCATTACTGCAACTGGGTTACCCGGCAAACCAAAGAACGGTTTGTTTTCAATTTTACCGTAAGCCAGTGGGCGACCTGGACGCATGTTGATACGCCAGAAGTTGATTTGACCGAGCTTATCCAACGCAAGCTTGATGTAATCCGCATCACCAACAGACACACCACCAGAAGTCAAAACCATATCGGTTTCAAGCGACGCAGAATGCAGCACATCCATCATCTTCTGCTCATCATCTTCAATGATGCCGTAATCGACGATGTCACAGCCGAGCTTTTGAAGCATGCCGATAATAGTAAAACGATTTGAGTCATAGATAGAGTTTGGTTTTTGCTCGTGACCCGGCGCTTGAACTTCATCACCCGTAGAGAACACACCCACTTTCACTTTACGCAGAACAGGGCAGGTACCAAAACCTAACGACGCCATCATGCCCATTTCTGGCGCTTCAATGCGTGTGCCACGTGTAAAGACAGGTTGGCCGATTTCTAAATCTTCACCTGCCATACGGACATTTTGTCCAACCGAGATTTTAGCATCAGGGAAGCTAACTTTATCGCCATCTTGGACGGCTTGTTCACGCATCACGACAACATCAACGCCTTCTGGCATTGGTGCGCCGGTCATGATTTTAACGGCTTCACCTTGTTGCACGATTTGCTCGTAGCTGTGACCCGCCATGACTTCAGCAACGATGTTGTAACTGTCCAATTCTAGATCTTCACTACGAATTGCATAACCGTCCATTGCAGAGTTGGTATTCTGAGGAACGTTGATTGGCGAAATCACATCTTCAGCCAGCACGCGGCCGTAGCCTTGCAGTAATTCAACACTCTCTGTGAGATCGAGTGCGTCAATGCTATCAACAATCTTTTGTTGGCCTTGAGTAACGGTTAAACCTGCAGGAGAGAACGAATCACAACAAACAGCTGGCGCTGCGTCTTTTGAAGGTGAGCATGACACGGCTCTGCCTGTTGTAGAGACAAGGTCAAAGGACTGCGCGTAATCGATGATGAAATCACGAATCGCTTCTAAGTCGCTGATCGCCATTTGTGGCAGCTCTGATTCAACTTGGTTGTCTGCCGCGATAGCAATAATGTTGTTATCGTTTGGATATAACCAAGGTTTGCCCACTTCATCTCGGTGCAGTTCAATTTTAGGGAAGGCGATGTTCTTACAGCCTTCAACCAAAATCAGATCAAGCGTGTTGGTATCAAATCGAGTCAGCAGGTAATAAAAATCTGCTTCGGCTTCTGGTGTTTCTGTCATCATCACGTGACGATTACGAGAAGCAATCAACATTTGGTTCGCGCCCGCTTTACGTAAGCGGTAACTGTCTTTACCCGGCTTATCGACATCAAAATCGTGGTGAGCATGTTTTAACACGCCAACTTTTAAACCCGCATCAGTCAACAGAGGAAGCAGGGCTTCAAGTACGGTCGTTTTGCCTGTACCGCTATAAGCAGCAAAGCCCAATAAAGGAAGGTTAGGGCGTTGTTTAGAATCTTTCATTATTGAAGCGTTCCGAATTGGGTGAGTTCTTCTGGCGTGTTGAGATTAACAAAGCAGTTAGGAGAATCGCTGAAATCAACGTATTCGGTAACACACTCTTTGTATAGCAAGATGATTTTACGATCACCACGTTCCAAAAACGCTTCTAACTTTGGTAGAACACGTTTGTGGAATAGGGTGAATACAGGTTGCTTAAATTCGCCATCATGCGCGACAAGAATGTCGCTGTCTTCTTTAACTGCAGAACAAAAACGCTCAACAAGGTCGTCACTGATTTGTGGGCTGTCGCAAGGGACAAAACCAACCCAGTCTGTGCTCGCGTTTTTAAGGCCAGCATGAATGCCACCCAACGGACCTGGGTAGTCAGGGAAAGAATCGGAAACAACCGGAGCAAATGCTTGGTAGCTGTCTAAGTTACGATTGGCATTGATAGTGATGCTGACATCTTGTTGTGACAGCTTGTTTATAACGTATTGAATAAGCGGAGAACCGTTGAGCTCAACGAGTCCTTTATCTTTTCCGCCCATACGGCTGGCCTGCCCGCCAGCCAAAATAACCCAACTAGTTTGCGTTGGAAGCAGCATAAATATTCTCTTGTGCTTTATCTTTCTTAATAACTTGAAAAAGCGGGGATTCGGTCAAAGTATTGTCTTTGATCCACCATTGCTTCTTACATAAGTCGGTTAACGCGTTAGTTTGGTGACTAGTGATGACTAAACTCGCGCCTCTTTGAAGAAGATCTTCGGCCATTATCACCAATCTTTCAATAGATTCTTTGTCTAAAGAGGCACTTGGTTCATCCATAAGCAAGATTGACGGCTTAAGAATCCAGGCTCGTGCCATTGCAACGCGTTGACGCTCACCACCAGACAACACAGAAATGTGTTCATCTGCCAAGGTTTCTAAACCTACCATTCTCAATGCATTAATTATTTGAGCTCGCTTATCTTTTTGGCTCTCTTTGTTAAAGCGAATGCCATAAGCGACATTTTGGTACACCGAACCATCAAAAAGATAGGGGGTTTGATGCAGGTAGATAATGTCTTTGAACTTGAGCCTAGGGAATAAGATCTGCTGCCAGCTTTGTGTCGGAGACTGAATGCGGCCAGAGCTGGGCTGAATCAATCCAGACAATATTTTAAGTAGGGTCGTTTTACCCACACCATTATCTCCTTTGAGATAAATGGCATCGTTGGGGCCGATCGACAATTCGGGAATATGGAACAAAACACGCTCTTTGTAGCGCATTGAAATTTGCTGCGTTGTTATTTTTATACTCATGACAGCGTTCCTAAGTTCTTAAATAGCCTTTTCCTCTCACACTGGAAAGGAAAAAGTTAAGGGCTAATGCCAATGCTAATAACACCATACCGAGGGCGACGCCTTGAGCGAATGCGCCTTTGTGGCTTTCCATAGCGATAGCTGTTGGGATGTTTCTTGTCATCCCCATAATGTTGCCACCGACCATCATTGAACAACCAACCTCAGTGACGATACGAGAGAAGGCAGCGATAGTTGCAGCTAAAAGAGGGAAGCGCGTTTCCCAAATTAACGTACACGCCACACGAGTCGTTGATACGCCAAGCGTGCGCGCGGTTTCTACCGCTCGGCGGTCACTGGCCTGCAGAGCGCCATGCATCATCGCAACTAGGATTGGGAAACAGATCAGCATCTGACCTAGAATCATCGCCTTTTGGGTGAACAGTAATTCCCAATCACCTAACGGGCCAGAGCGAGAGAGCATCATGTACATCAACAAACCGATAACCACGGTTGGGATAGCTTGCAGGGTGTTGATCACCGATAACAATGCCCACTTCCCGGGGAACTCGGTATAAGCCAATAAGAAAGCCATAAGGATTGCAGGAACAATCACTAATGAGATGGCGGACAAAGATACGCTGAAAGATACCGCGACGATTTTCCACAATTCGTGGTCAAAACTCACTAGTAGGTTCATTGCATCAATCGTTGTTTGCCATAGGGTCATGAAGTATCTCGTGTGAATCGATAATAGGTCTTTATCGGTAATGACTGATGTTAATCATAGCTGACCCAAACTATTTGAGTGTGTATTGGTCAGCGATTGCTCTTAAGCATGATTGTGTTTCTAAGCATGAATGTGTTGTTAAGCGTGAACGCTATTAAAGCGAGACAGCTTTATAGCGACCTGCTGTTAAACAAGATAGTTATTAAAGCGATATTGCTTAGGTGCTTCGTTAACTGTTTAGTTAAGCGTAGCGCTAATTGATTCGGGTTGAACCCTTAGCGCTACTTTTACTTACAGAAAACGACGGTTCACTTACAACAAACTATTCTGCGCTTGCAACAAACAGCTGTTTGCCATGCAGTTTAAAGTCGTTAATCAGTTTCTGACCTTTAGGGTTCACCAACCAATCACTGAATACTTTCGCTGCTTGATAGTTAATGCTTGGGTAGCGCTCTGGGTTAACAAGGATTACTTGGTAAGGGTTGAATAGGTTCTTGTCACCTTGGAAAAGGATTTTAAGATCCAGTTTGTTTTGGTAAGCCAACCATGTGCCACGGTCTGTCATGGTGTAGCCTTGCATCTCTGACGCCATGTTCAGAGTAGGGCCCATACCTTGACCCACACTGCGGTAACCACCAAAGTTTGGTTCAATTTTAGTTTGCGCCCAAATACCCATCTCTTTCTTATGAGTACCAGAGTCGTCGCCACGAGACACAAACGTCACGTTATTAGTCGCGATCGCTTTGAACACATCTGCCACTGCTTTTTGAGATTCAATTTTTGCAGGGTCGCTTTGTGGACCAACGATGACAAAGTCGTTATACATCAGCTTACGAGGTAAAACGCCGTAGCCTTTTTCTACGAAATTCGCTTCAGCTTTTGGTGCGTGAGTCATTACCAAATCAACATCACCATTTTCGCCCATGCGAAGTGATTTACCGGTACCCGCAGCTAGAACATCAACCTTGATACCAGAATCTTTTTCGAACTCAGGCAATAAGTAGTCAAGTAGACCAGAGTGATAAGTACTTGTGGTTGTCGCCAACTTAATATGAGTGGTGTCTTCCGCGCTGCTAGCCGTGTAACTGACGATAGATAGAGCTGCAATAGTTAGGGGAATTGCTTTCATTATTATTATGTCCATTCTGTTATAAATGAATGACATGCCTTCAATTTTAAAGGGCTCAAAGAGGGCATGTGCATAAGACGCTAATTGTTGTAATTAGAAATCTACACCTTATAAGCAATCTTAATGCCAACAAATAATGCATCAGATTTCATTAAATTGCTGTTATTTCGGACAAAACTGAGTCTTTTACCCCGTTGAAATGAATCAAAACATGAGCTAGGACAAAATGTCGCACATTGTCCCTGTTGGAGAAAAGGTTAATTGGTACACTCTGTCCCAACTTTTCTCACCGGCTAATCATTATGTCTTTACCTAGTTCATCTGCATCCAATCTCAACCCGAACACATTGACTCAGTATCAGGCCTTTTCCGTTTTGGTCGTCGATGATGAATTGGGTATGCAGGCTATCTTAAAGAAAGCACTAGGTAAGTTCTTTGGCAAGGTGTCGAGCGCAGGATCGGTTGAAGAGGCTGAAACGCTGCGTTCGAGCGAACATTTTGATCTGATTGTCCTTGATATCAACCTACCAGGCCGATCTGGCATTGAGTGGGAAGAGGCGTTTAACGACAACGACAAACGCGCCGATGTGATTTTCATGACGGGTTATGCCGATCTAGAGATGACCATATCCGCGCTTAAGCTTGGTGCTTCAGATTTTATTCTTAAGCCGTTCAACCTCGAACAGATGATACAAGCGGTTCTGCGTTGTATGGATAAGCGACTCGACCAAAGAATGCAGTACGCGTTGAAGCGTGATGTGAGTCGTCATATCAAGACTGAACTGATTGGCAATTCAGACAAGACCAAACAACTTAAATTGCTGATCAGTCAATTTGCACCGTCTCGAGCGTCCGTCTTGATAGAAGGTGAGTCGGGTACCGGCAAAGAGCTGGTTGCTCGTGGTGTACATGAAGCCAGTAAACGCACAGGTCCATTTGTGCCAATCAACTGTGGTGCGATTGCTCCAGAGCTTCTAGAAAGTGAACTGTTTGGACATACATCAGGCGCATTTACTGGTGCGAAGAAAAACCGTGAAGGTCTTTTCCGAGTCGCAAGTGGTGGCACCTTGTTCCTTGATGAAATTGGTGAAATGCCACTGCCAATGCAAGCTGCATTGCTACGCGTGTTAGAGCAAAGAACCATTCGTCCAGTCGGTAACGAAAAGGAAATTTCCGTTGACGTACGAGTGGTGGCGGCGACCAACCGAAATCTTCAAGAAGAGGTCGATAAAGGGCACTTCCGCCGCGATCTGTTCTACCGACTCAATGTACTTAAGATTGATGTGGTGCCATTGAGAGAGCGCCCGTCAGACCTGATTGAACTTGTTCCATACTTTACTCGTCTTTTATCGAGCGAGCTTGGCATGCCAGTTCCAAATTGGGCACATGAAGATATCTTGGCGTTGAACGAATACGAATGGCCGGGAAATATTCGTGAACTTAAAAACTTAGTCGAACGATGCATTCTTTTAGACAAGCCACCAGCACACTATTGGCGCGAGATTAATGGTGATCCTGTTCCCGCTAGCATTTCAGTGACGGTGTCACATGGTGCGGAAATGCCAAACTTGAATAATGCAGACGCTGCCGAGGGTTATCCAAACACTTGGACACTCAAAGAAGTAGAAAAATCTCATATAGAACAGCTGGTTAGTTTTCATGATGGCAATAAATCGGCAGCTGCAAGAGATCTTGGCGTCGCACGTAAAACGCTAGAGCGTAAGTACAAAGATTGGAACACAGAAGGCTCTGAATATGCCGATTAGACGTCGTTGGTGGTCAAAGTGGGCGTTCCGATTCAAAACCATGGTTCGCTACCGATTATTATTCCTAACATCAGCTCCGATCATTCTGACCTTGTGCGCGCTTGTGGCTATCACACTGTATTGGTCAATACGTTACACGTGGCAGGGCGCTCTGATTGATGTTGATGAACGCTTGGATGTTGCCGATAACAGTATTCACCTGATCCAAAATCAGCAAGCATACAACGTTCGTGCGTTCGCCGAGTCTTATAACTTTCGAACCAAACTCGCGAGTGATCTTTCACACGAAGAGCTAACTCGCTGGGTGTCTGAGAACAAATCTCGCTATGAGCTCGATTTTCTGCGCTGGCGCAGTGTCGAGAGCATGGAAAAGAAACTCGAATATCTAAACTTAACTCACAAGCCTTCATTTTTCAGTGTCTTAAGCCGTAATGAACTCAATTATCTCGATCGTGACCTCGCTAAAAAAGCGGAAGTTCCGATGCTCAACGGGCAAGAGGTCGAGACTCGCGGATTGGTAAGCCGAACCGTTGTATCCATCAAAGATGAACATGATCATGTGATTGGTTTTCTGGATGGTGGGATCTTACTGAATAACAGTACTCAACTTGTTGACCAAATCAGTAACCTTATCTATCCACAACGAGAAGGTTTTAATCGTCATATAGGAACGGTCACGGTTTTCCTTGATGATCTTCGTGTTAGCACCAACGTGCCTTTGAGCAGTGAAGACAGTGTAGGGCGCGCCATTGGTACACGTGTTTCTCACGAGGTTCACTCGAAAGTCTTGAATGAAGGTAAAGAGTGGCTAGATCGAGCGTATGTTTACGATGCTTGGTACATCACAGCTTACCAACCAATCCATGACCAGTTTAATAATGTGATTGGTATGCTTTACACCGGTTATTTGATTTGGCCGCTGATAGAAACGTACTTGACCAACCTTGGCGAAATTAGCATTACCATTGTGTTGCTTCTGTTGGCATCCGGTTTGATCGTTCACCGTGGCGCACGTGATCTTTTCAACCCAATCGAACGCATTCATAAAGTGGTGAAGCTAGTACAGATGGGGCAAGACAAGCGAATTGGTACGCTAGGTTTGGATGATCAACACGAACTGACACTGCTCGCTAAACAGTTCGATAAGATGTTGGATCTACTGCACGAGCGTAATCAAGAGATTCAACAAGCGGCGTCTGAACTAGAGTGCAAAGTGCATTCTCGTACCGCGAGTTTGAAAGAGAAAACTGAAGAACTTGAACTGCACATCAAGCTTCTCAATCAAGCCAGAGATAAGCTGGTGGTCAATGAAAAACTGGCCGCGTTAGGTGAATTAACGGCAGGTATTGCTCATGAGATCAATAACCCAACCGCCGTGATTCTTGGCAACGTTGAACTGATGAAGTTTGAACTGGGCGATGAAGTGAGCCGTGTAGATGAGGAAGTCCACGCGATCATGGAGCAGATTGACCGAATTCGAAATATCACACGAAGCCTGCTTCAATACAGCCGTCACGGCGGCGTACAAGACGAAATTACGTGGCAACATATCAACCCAATAGTGGATGAAAGTATTACGCTCGTAAAAACAGGTGCGAAGAAGAAAGGCATTGTGTACGTATCGCAGCTGAACGCTAAAACCTCAGTCGAGGTCAATCGAAACCAATTGCTACAGATTCTGGTTAACCTACAAATGAACGCGATTCATGCAATGGACGGTCAGGGCACGTTAACCATTTCGAGTGAAGACTGGGTTGAAAATGGTGTGTCTCATGGCGCTATCGTTCATGTTCAAGATGAAGGCTGCGGTATTAAGGAAGAACAACTGAAACGTATCTTCTCGCCTTTCTATACCACCAAACGAGATGGCACGGGCTTAGGGTTGTCAGTATCTCAGAGTATATTGAGCCAAACTGGCGGCGAGATCCGAGTTGAATCTGAGGTAGGTAAGGGAAGTTGCTTTAGTATCTATCTTCAACAGAAAGCGACACCTCAATTGCTTGTATCAAACCTATAAGTTCTAAGAACTCATTCACTGATATTATCATCTGATAATATTTCTAACGCGCTTGGGCTATTACACGAACGTTTTAGCCCAAGCACGAAAATTCTGCACTACTAATCTATCGCAAACCAAATCTCAACCTCTTTCGGTTTGACGAGCACCTCTTTTTGGCTATGTAACACAGTGCATATCTTTTGATCTTGATGCATATCATCTGAACTGTACGAAATTTTGATACCTTGACCGAAAATACATAATCAAAACAAATAATAAAGTCAGTCAGCTATGAAATTAAGTAACGCGAATAACTTAGTCAGAGATCTGCAATCAGGCGTGACTGAAATAAGCCAAGTCGTTGGTGTGATTCGTGATGTATCAGAACAAACGAACTTGTTAGCGCTCAACGCAGCAATAGAAGCGGCACGTGCAGGAGAGCAAGGCAGAGGATTCGCAGTGGTTGCTGATGAAGTTCGAAATCTTGCTAGCCGCACTCAAAATTCAACTAACGAAGTGCAATCCACGATTGAGAAACTGACTCAACAAGCAGAACGGACCTTTAAGGCAATGCAAAGCAGTAACGAGAAGGTTGATCACAGTGTTGTCGCGTCTAACGAAACCCGTCAACAACTCGATGTGATTGTGAATGAACTGCATAACGCCAATGACATGGTGGCACAAATTGCCGCAGCCTCGGAGCACCAAAGCACGGTAGCCACTGAAATGAGTGAAAGTGTTACTGGGATTCATCTCGCTGCAGATGAGGTACTCCAAGCCTCACAATCGCTCGCAGAAGACAGTCAGAAAATGGCGAACACTACAGAACACCTTACTGAGCAATTGAAATACTTTAAGGTTTAGCATCAATAGGACTATTCATAGACAGGATCTTAAGAGCTAACTTGTTTATTTAGATAGAAAAAAGGCTTA